>CAYWLQ010000162.1:0-12590 GCA_964458775.1 uncultured Myxococcales bacterium
TATGTACGTCAATATATTATATCATTTATTATGCAGCAAAATGTCCAAACTCCAGATTGCTGATGCAAGAGCATCAGCAGCAGATCTGAGATCCAAAGGAAAGAATGGATTGTCCTTTAGTATAGAATCACTATCATTCTGAGGTTCTGTATCTTTGTTATTTGTTTCATCACTTTCTTTGCATGCACCCCATACAAAAAAAGACATCCCAAATAGAATCAACACAAACAAATGAAGGTTCTTTTTCATATTACTGTCCTAATCCCAAAAAATCTTACAAACATTGCATTAAGCTCAGAACAGACGGGCTTTCTGACTTAAAAAACTATTGTATTTAAAGATATTGCGTTTATAGGTTGTGTCAAAAAAAATTTATGCTTTCAAATCGTTCAATATTTGATGGGTTATGCTTTGAAACAGGTTGGGAATATCTGACTCTTGCATTTGTTCTAATGTCTAACTATTGAACCGTCTGTTAGATATATTACGTCTTCAGCAATGTTACAGGCAAGATCACCTACTCTTTCTAGAGCAATGGATACACCCAAGGTATGAAGCAGACAGTCTATTCTTTGCGGATAAGCTGTCATATTGTCAGATATTGCCCGATAAGCTTCTTTGTGAATCAAATCCACCTCATGATCCGCTTTCCGCACTTTCTCTGCTAGTAAAATATCTTGAGTTACAAGAGCGTTGAGGCTGTTTCGAAACATTTTTCCCGCTTTTTGAGCCATTGCAACAAAATCAAAGGGAATCGGAAATTGTTCGTCCTTAGATAAATACAAAACCACCTCTGAAACATTAACAGCCAGGTCGCCGATTCGTTCGAGGTCATTGTTAACCTTCAGCACAGTAATTATAAAGCGAAGGTCAACTGCAACAGGTTGATGGAGAGCCAATATTTTCAGACATTCCTCCTCTAGATTTACCTCCAACAAGTCAATTTCACGATCTCCTTCTATTACTTCTTTTGCCTTGTTGACATCCATATTTTTAAGGCTGTCAACAGCCAGGTCAAATCTTTCTTCTACCTTCCCCCCTAGAAATAGAAACTGAGTTTTTAGTTTTTGTATTTCTCTAGCAAGTAATGAATTACGCGTCATTTTCTCTCTGCCTTTTACATATCAGTTCGTCAGCCGAATCTTCCTGTAATATAATCCTCTGTTTGTTTCTCTGAAGGATTGGTAAAAATTTTCTTTGTTTCTCCCATTTCCACAATTTTCCCTTGAAAAAAGAACGCCGTATGGTCAGATATTCTGGCCGCCTGCTGCATATTGTGAGTAACAATTACGATGGTATATCTGTTTTTTAGAGACTCCACGAGTTCTTCTATACGAGCAGTTGCCACGGGATCGATGGCAGAGGTCGGTTCATCCATCAACAACACCTCCGGTTGAACAGCAATGGCTCTGGCAATACACAATCTCTGCTGTTGTCCTCCGGAAAGAGCCATACCCGGTGAATGAAGTTTATCTTTTACCTCATCAAACAGGGCTGCACCGACCAGCGCCTCCTCAACTCGACTTACAGTTTCAGAACGACTGAGTTTGTAGTGAAGTTTTAACCCGTAAGCTACATTGTCAAATACGCTCATCGGAAAAGGTGTCGGTTTTTGAAAGATCATTCCCACTCGACGTCTCAGTTCAATTACATCAACATTAGAGGCAAGAATATTTTTACCGTCAAGCAATGCCTCTCCTTCGGCTCGTTGATCTCTGTACAATTCAAAAATGCGATTAAGAATTCTCAGAAACGTTGACTTACCGCATCCGGAAGGACCGATCACAGCTGTTACCTTGCCTTCTGCAATAGACAAATTGTTGTCAAATAGAGCTTGATGTTGTCCGTAAAAAAAACGAAGGTTGTTAGCCCGAATTTTGGGAGTTGCACTAACCGGATTTATTTGTTTAGGCTCTCCTTCCTTGTTCACTGTCTCTATTCCTGAAAAGTAGCGACTGCTGCCGTTTACATTTTTCAATTTGTTGTCGACTTTTTGCCGTGCTCTACTTGCTATCGTATCTACATATTCGGTACTCGAAATCATCGCATTTTGTCCTTTGTTAAAGCTCTAGTAATTAGGGTTGCCGACAGCACAGACACCATTATTAACAGAGACGCACCCCATGCAGCCGTTTGCCAATCTGAGTAAGGCGACATGGCATAGTTAAAAATAGTTACGGTAAGATTGCTTGTCGGCTTTACCAATGAGGTCGGCCAATAAGGGCTGTTTAACGCAGTAAACAACAAAGGAGCTGTTTCACCGCTAACTCTTGCCACAGCCAACAATACTCCGGTAACAATGCCGGCTCGCGCTGCCCTGAATACAACTGTAAAAGTTACCTTCCACTTGGGTGCTCCTAAAGCCAAAGCTGATTCTCTTAATGCATTAGGAACGAGTTTGAGCATATCATCGGCAGTTCCGGCAACTACGGGTAGAATAATAACAGCCAGAGATACCGCACCGGCAAAACCGGAAAACCTTCCCGTCGGCAGAACTAGTATAGAGTATACAAATAACCCTATAATAATCGAAGGAACTCCCATCAATACATTGGAGCAAAACCTAATTGCTTGGCTCAATTTGTTGTTTCTTCCGATTTCTGAAAGATATATTCCCCCCAATATTCCAAGAGGAACACCTATCAGAGCAGCTAGAGTCGTAATCGCCAATGTACCCAAAATAGCAGAAGCCAGACCTCCTCCTTCAACACCGGGAGGAGCCGGCAAAGCAGTAAAAAATTGCCAGTTTATTGCTGCAATTCCTCTTTTACCCACTTCGTATAAAATCCATGCCAAAAAAAAGATGCCCAAAAAAGACGCAAAAAAAGACAATATCTTTATCGAAAAGTCAGATGCCTTTCTAAAAAAGGGATTTCTCGGTTTCATAATCCCCTCCCCGCCTTTTTAGCAACCTTGCGAATCCACAATTGGGCTGCCGTTTGAATTGCAACTGTCATAAGAAATAAAACCAGCCCGAGCTCCATTAAAACACTTAAGTACAAGGGTTCTGAGGCTTCTGCGAACTCATTGGCAAGGGTTGAGGCAATACTGTTGCCGGCAGCAAACAACGATGATGAAACGTCATGCTTATTTCCTATTACAAAAGTTATAGCCATGGTTTCACCGACAGCTCTTCCGAGACCCAAAAATACAGCCCCCACCAATCCTGAAAAACCATAACGAACCGTAACTTTTCGAGTAACTTCCCAGGTTGTGGAGCCCATGCCGTAACATGCCTCTTTGACAACCGGAGGTACCATTGTAAAGACATCCCTCATTACCGAAGTTATAAAAGGAAGTATCATCAACGCTAAAACAATGCCGGCAGTCAACATGCCTATGCCCATCATCGGGCCCTGAAAGAAAGGCAAAAAACCAAGTGTCTCTTTTATTTTGGGTTGAACATGATCGGCCATAAAGGGAGCAAATGCAAACAACCCCCACATACCGTAAACAATACTCGGAACAGCGGCCAAAAGCTCTATCGCATAACCTATAGGTTTAGAAACTGACGGAGGAACAAGCTCCACCAAAAACAATGCGATAATAAGACTCAGCGGCACTGCAATTACTATTGCTATTGCAGTAGAAACCAGCGTACCGAAAATGCTGCTCAGAGCACCGTATTCAGAAGTAACCGGATTCCATTTATCGGTATAAAGAAATCCCAAGCCGAAACGCTCAATGCCCAGAATCGAATTAGAAGCCAAGGCGATTACAATTGAAATCAACAAGATAACCGCCAACAGCGATGAGGTTCTGGTAGCGTGAAAGAAAACAATATCACCCAGTTTTTTGTTTTTAGATGTCATAAGTCAGCTTTAGTTCTCCCAAACAGGCTTTCCGTCTGACTTTACAGACTCTTTCCAAAGCAAGCGAACCAGGTCGGCAACATTGTCCGGCATAGGCACATAGTGAAGCTCCTTTGCCTGCAAAACCCCGCTCTTAAAACAAAAATCAAAGAACTTTAGCAACTCTAATGCCTGTTCTTGCTTGGGTTGTTCCTTGTGCATTAAAATAAACGACGCACCGGTAATGGGCCAAGTTTCAGCACCCGGTTGATCGGTCAGCACCATATAGAATCCGGGAGCATTTTGCCAATCAGCGTTGGCTGCGGCGTTCTGAAAGGATTCAATGGTGGGAGCTACAAAGTTACCTTCTCTATTTTGGAGCTGTGTATGAATCATTTTATTTTCAAGAGCATAGGCAAACTCCACGTATCCTATTGCTCCGCTGATTCGCTGAACATACGAAGCCACACCTTCATTGCCCTTTCCTCCCATGCCGGTAGGCCACTCCACTGCCTTGCCTGCTCCAACATTTTCTTTCCATTCAGAGGATATTTTATCCAGATAATTGGTAAATATCCAAGTTGTGCCGGAACCGTCGGCGCGATGTACCACTGCAATGTCTTTGTCGGGCAAAGGTAAATCGGGATTGATTTTTGCTAATGCTGCATCATTCCACTTTTTAATTTTACCCAGATAAATATCAGCCAAAACAGTCGCAGTCAGCTTTAACTTTCCGGGCTCAATGCCGTCCAGATTTACCACAAGCACCACACCGCCGATAACCATAGGAAACTGAATTAAGCCTTCGGCATTAAGCTCTTCGGGCTCAAGAGGCGCATCAGAAGCTCCAAAATTTACTGTTTTAGCTTTGATCTGGGCGATGCCGCCGCCCGAACCGATAGACTGATAATTGAGTTCTACTCCCGAAACCTTGTTATACATATGAGCCCATTTTGCATAAATTGGATAAGGAAAAGTAGCTCCTGCTCCGCTTATTGAAATCTTTTTACTTTGAGAAGGTGTCGCCGACTGGACCTGCAGTTCATCCGTCTTAATTGACGGAGGTGTTCTGTCTTTGCATCCTGCAAAAGCAATAACGAAAAAAAGCACTGCTGCAACGCTGAAAATACTATTATTTTTGAACATAATGTTCTCCTTTCTCGATGAGTATGATGTTGAACGGTGACATCCCTGTGACAGAACGGTTACAAGTCCGCCAATTTTGCCTTCGGCTCTTTTTAGGGTCTTCAGAAAGACAGGAATCTAAGGATACTATTTACCGGAATTATTCTTGATATAGTCTAGTACTTCATCTATTTGAGCAAAAGCTATAGCGCAGTATGTATCAGCTGCACCGTAAAAGATTGCTATTCGCCCTGTGTCAGCGTCTTGAACTGTGGCGCACGGAAAAGCCACGTTGGGTACAAAGCCGACTGTTTCGTAGGTTTCTTCGGGTGTAAGCATGTAGTTGTCGCAATCCACTATAACCTTGGACGGGTCGTCTAAATCCAGAAGGGCAGCGCTCATGCTGTATACGAAACCGTTACAGGTATTGCAGACTCCGTGATAAATCATAAGCCATCCTTCCGTTGTCTCAATCGGAATGGGGCCGGGACCTATCTTGGTTCCTTTCCACCACAGTTTTGATACTGCCATTACATGTCTGTGTTTTCCCCAATAAACCATATCAGGGCTTCTGCTCAAAAAGATATCACCGAACGGAGTGTGACCGTTATCGCTGGGGCGATTTAGCATTACATATTCTCCGCCTATCTTTCTGGGAAAAAGTACTCCGTTTCTATTAAATGGGAGATACGCATTTTCGAGTTGCACAAAGGTTTTAAAATCATAGGTTTTGGCAACACCTATGGTCGGACCGTGAAAAAAATTGCACCACGTTATATAGTAGGTTCCTTCAATTTTGACCACTCTTGGGTCATAGCCGTATCCAATTGGTTCTGCAGCACAACCGTCCTGTTTTACAAATCGGATATGTTCTTTTTCAAATTCCCAATCTATTCCGTTTTTGCTCCGTCCCACGTAGAGGTTGGGCATTCCGTTTATTCGATCACCTCTAAAAACTCCGATGTAAGCTTTTTCGTAGGGAATCAACGCGCTGTTAAAAATACGCGATACTCCGGGAATAGGATTCTTGTCCACCACCGGGTTCTTGGAATATCTCCACATAACTGCATTACAGCCTGCCGGTTTGTCTTCCCATGGCATGTTCGGCAAAGAGTCGCCTATAATCGTTTTTTTCATATTTTGCTCCATATCTATTCTTTCATCAGCTTTTTTCGCGTTACAATAAAACTAAGTCAGTTTGTTTTCGTCTTTGCTGCAAATCCTCTGCAATATTATCCATAGTTTTTTCATCAAGTTTATATACAAACATTACGGACATAGAAATTATTCCGAATACCGCAGGTATTACACTCATTAGGGCTTTAATACCGTTTCTAACCTCATCAGATGCTTCTGTGTCCGGAACAAAACCTACCATGGTTAAAAGCAAGCCTACAAAAAAAGACCCCACTGCCCAGCCAATTTTTTGTGACATTGTTGAGGCCGAAAAAACCAGCCCCGTGGCTCTTCTATTGTTTTTCCACTCAGCGTAGTCAGCAGTATCGGCATACATAGCCCAAATCAGCGGCACAAGCGGTCCGCCGGTAAACGAGGCAACGGCCTGAAAGAAAAACATTAACCCGATGTCTTGGGGTTTCAAAAAATAAAACGCAGCATTGCTTAGAATATCCGCCGCAAACAAAATTAGAAATGCCCTTTTTTTTCCTAACGGTCCGGCAATTAGCTTGGTGCAAATAACCCCCAAAATACAAAACGCCTGCCCGACTCCGCCGAAAACTGATGTCAGAGCAATATAGTCGTAGGTTTTGCCTCCGCCCCAAAACGGAAGGCTTCCGGTTTGTACGTAGTACTTAAAATAGTGTGTTGTTACGCTTGACCTCAAAGCAATAAATAGAATCATAAACAAGGTTACTACCAGTAAAATTAGCCAAGGCTTGTTATCCAGTAAATCTTTTATATCTTTTATGACAGAGGTTTTCTGAGTAGGTAACGGCTTAACTCTCTCCCTTGTCGAAATAAAAGCGATAAAGAAAAAGATAGTTGCAATAACTCCGTATATTGCAAGGGTTAGCTGCCATCCCTTAGCGTCATTACCTGCTCCCAAATAGCGAGCCGACGGCAACAGCGAAACGGAAACTACAAATCCTGCAGCGTAGGCAAAAATATATTTATACGAAGCAGTATCTGCACGCTCAATGGAATTGGGAGAAATAACAGCCAAAAGCGAAGAGTAAGGAATATTTATGGCAGTGTAGGTCATCATGAATAACGTATAAGTAACCCATGCATAGATAACTTTATTAGAAGGCGATAGATCAGGAACGGAAAAAGTAATTACTCCCATAAGGGCCAGCGGCACTGATAACCATACCAAATAAGGTCTGAACTTTCCCCATCGAGTCTCAGTTCGGTCGGCTATAATGCCCATTAAAGGGTCGTTTATTCCGTCCCATAATCTGCTGACCATAATCATGGTGCCGGCGGCCATTGCTGAAATGCCGAACACATCTGTATAGAAAAAAATAAGCTGATTGGCGATCACAGCCCAAAAAAGAACGGAGGCGAAATCACCGCATCCGTATCCCATTTTTTCTTTAATAGAAGGACCGGGCAGAGAGCTGTTCATTGCTTTTCACGGTAAAAGGCTACGTCATCGATCCAAAAATCCCAGTCGCCGGACTCAAAACCGATATTGAAGCCCAAAATAGCAGAAACATCCAGCTCGGGCGCAGGCATACCGTATCCTCTCTGACGCATTTCGGAAAACGGAATTTTAACAAATCGCCACTTGGTATCCATTCCTACTCCGGCACCGAATCTGTCACACTTAAGGCTTTCATCGTCAGTTATTTCCAAGCAGTAGGGGGTATTATCTTCGAATAAGAGCTTGCCGTTATATTCGTCGGTATATTTGTCGCTCACTCCAAAGAACAGAGATCTTCCGGAGTTTTCGGTCCTCTTGTTCCACATTGAGATACCGTCCCATTCCGACATGTCATGTGGATCTAAATAAAAGTTAAGACCAAAAGCTCCTCCGAAAATCTCCAAACCTTCAGCGACAATATGAAGCGCATACTTGCTGTAGCCGCATCTTCCTGTTTCGAGTTCCTCAGCTGAAGGTTCTCTTCCCACCATGTGATTAACCGTTCCGGTTCCGTCCGTGCTGACCCACCACTGGGTAGCGATTCCGTATTCAAAATTTTCTATCGGACTAAACTCTACATCTTGCTCAGCGCGACAAGGATCGATAACTTCTATCGGAGCAGCTTGCTCAGTATCTGTGTCAATTGTTTCACGACCATTGTCTTCAACACATGATAGCGCAGAGAATCCTATTAGGGTTAAGAATTGCGTTATTAATATGGCACGAATCATTTCTATCACCACCACAGGGTAGCTGTCAGGCTGAGCACGTGAGAGTCAGGCACAATAGTCGGATTGTCCGCAGGCGGATAACCTTCTCTTACCACCGATGCCGAACCGCAATTGAAATATGAATATTGCAATGCTACCTGATCTCTTGAGTTCCAATCGCTGTGAAAGATAACGCGTCCTGTTATTATCGAATGATAAGTTGTACCTTCACCTGTAACAGGCATTACATGATCATAACGCATATTGAGTGCCAACCATTTGAGTGCTGAATAGCCAAGTTCGGCACCGAGCTTGAGTTTGCTGACACCGTCATGCGCTGCATCGTTAGGACTTTTGACGTTTGTAAAAATTCCATAAGTGCTGATTAACAGATCCGACCCGTTCCCTTCAAAGTAATCAGGGTATCTAAGCAGATTGCCAAGACTCAAGTCATATTGCCAGCCGAAAGTGTGTAAGGCACCTGTTCCATCGCTGTCTGCTCCTAAGTACTCATTCATAAGGCCCGGGCCTCCGGCTGCATTAAGAATTCTAATGACACCGGAAACACTTCGCGCTGTTTCAGCGTCAGTATACGCATATCCGGTATAAAAATGACCGTAACGCCCCATGGTCAAACGAAAATCGGGGCCGACAGTTAAAATACGACCGTCGGGAGTTTCCGCCTTGTTTGAAGCTCTATCGTCACGAGTAAAAGCGTCAACTACATGAACTCCAATTTCAGCTTTTCCTTTTACATTTATACTTACGTGGCCGTGACCGGCATAGCTGCTGCCGACATTCGGGTCTGCAAATCCGTTCCATCCTGCGGGTTCAACTCCCACAGGCGCTTTCCCGAATTGACCTTTAAACCCCGCTTCAAGCATTACACTTAGAAGCTCTGACTTAATTATCCCCGTTCCGGTAAGGCCTGTACCGCTAACTCTTGCAATAAGCGGAGTTCCGTATCGACCCATATCATACTCGCCCATATAGCCGTATCGATCCGCAAAAGAACCGAAATTCATCTGAAGTTTTAACTTTTCAGACTTTGTAGGAACTGAGAAAGTTAAAAAAGCATCGTTTATGCCCATCATATCCGGCGGGTCAAAATACCCGTTAGCGCTGGTAACCGTGCGAGCCGCAACAATTACCGTTGCTGCAACAGTATTGTTTCCGTACGAGAAATTAAGTTGGTTCCAAGGGTGCGGCACAACGGATGTATAACCGAAGGTTTCAAAATCTCCAGGCACTCTAGGAGGTGCGTGAAGAACATTTCTTTTCTGATTGCTGCCGGGATTCTCCCTTTTGTTTATACCGAAACGAAGAGGCATAAACACCATACCGTGAAACTCAAATCGCCAGTCTTTTGAATCAGCATCTCTACTTCCGAAAGCAGGAGTAACTCCTCCTGGAAGAGATATCAGGTCGGGTGCTCCGGGAGACAGTCCCAAGGTTGTTCTAGCAGAAAACGTAATACTTTTCTTAGCATCATTTTGGGCGGAACCGGTATTTTCAGTACTTTCTAAGATGTCTTTTTTTTCTATTTTATCTATATTGTCAATAGACGGAGAAACGGAAGAATCATCATTTAACTCATCAGCGGATTTTTCAGCACTATCTTCTTCGACTTCTATTTGTTCGGACGATTGAGATTCGTCTTCGGACGATTCGGTTTTGTTGGGGTCGGCCGCTATCGGCTTTGCATCAGTATCTGTGGTACTGTCTTGTGCCTCAACCGAAAATGCCGACAAGACGACAGCTGTCAATGCCAATACCGTTACACTCAGTCTCATAAGTACATTCTCCTTGACGTCAGGTATCATCTTTACCACCATATGGTCCCATATAACGCCAGCATGTGGCGGTCAGGAGTATCGGAGGGGGCTGTCATCCGGTTGTCTCCCCTTACAATTACATCATCACCTACAGCGAAGTATGAGTACTGTATAATCAGAGATTCTCTGGAATTCCAATTCGATCTGATAATCAACTTAGGCGTAATAACGCCAAATGATGTGCTTTGTCCGGCCAAGTCAGGCATTACGTGATCAAACCTAAAGGACACGCCGACATACTTCGAAAAATTATAGGTTGCTTCAGCTCCCCATTTAAGCATATGGCGATCTTTAATTTCAGCGGCAGTGCTGTCGGAATAGCCGTAAATGCCGAATACATTTACAATGAGATCAGGTCCGACTCCCCAATATGGAACAGGATGTCTTAAAAGAGTTCCGAGACTTAGTCCGTATTGTAGGCCGGCCAAGGTCAAATCACCATTACCTTTGGAGGCAAATCCCCAAAAGCGCTCATTAAAGAAGTACCCGCTTCCGGTATTTAAAACCTGTACCATATCTGTAAGAGAACCGGTGTACTTTCCTTTAACATGAGAGCCTCCGGCATATAGATAACCGAACCGCTTTCCGTCTATTCGTAGATCTCCTCCCAAAATCCTTAACGAACCGTCTTTGTGTTGCTGAGTATCGTTTAAAGGAGTAGTCGGGTCGTCCGGAGGGTCGCCTCTGTCATCTTGACTCCAGTTGTAGATAAAATGAAAAGTGGGGGTAAAATATTTTGCAAAAAACACTCCCAAATGTCCGTGAGCGGCAAAGGTTGAGCCCTCTTCTGAGCGGGCATACTCGTTTGATCCGTCAGCGGCAATGCCTATGGGCGCTTTGTCAATCTCACCTTTAAACCCGCCCTCAACGATAACATCAAAATCGCCCACAAAAGGAATCCAAAGTGATCCTGTTGCGCCGGCTCCGTATATGTCGCCGATTAGCGATACTCCGTATGCACCCTTATGCCATTGAGACATAAAGCCGTATCTGTCAGGAAACGCACCGACTTTAATCTCCAATTTTAAAGGAGAGATGTCAGGTGTATAAGTAAGATATGCCTCTGCAAAAAGTTGCTGTGCATGCCCCATGTACATGCCCGAGGCTTCATCCGCCTTGACTGTGCTCCATGCGCCTATGATAACAGTTGCATTAACTATTTCGTTTCCGCATACAAAATTAATCTGCGTCCACGGTGTCGGCAGCGTGTTGGTGCTGTCAAACCACCCGTAGGCACCGCCCGGCACTGAGGGATCGGCATGAATTGATGTTTCGTCGCTTACGCTTTTTCCAAAGCCCATACGCAAAACAGGCTGAAGATATCCGTGAAAACTAAATTTAAATTCTTTTCCGCTCAAATAAACAGGTGCGCCGAACGACGGTCCAACGCCCGCAGGCATTGCCGTAGCCAATTGAGGTGCATGGGGAGATAGACTCAGTCCCGGAGCATGTCGATACCCAGGAACATATCCCGGATAATCTTTAATATCCCCCTTTTTTAAAGACTCCTCACGTTCCTTTTTTTGGAGTTCCTCGCGGTATTCTTCGGGCATGTCGACAAAATTGTTTTTCGATATTGAATCAGGTTCTGCGGCACCGGCTTCAAACGCAACCGGAATTACCGTAGCATAAACCCACATCAGAATAGCGGTGCGGTTGTGTATTACCATTTCACCTCAGTTGGAGATTTGCCGTCTATAAAAAGCTACATCATCAATCCAGATGTCCCATGATCCGGCCGGAAACAAAACAGTCAGCGATCTCAAACCGGCACGGTCCAAATAGGGTGCTGAAACACCCCATCCCGCCTGCCGAAAGTCATCAAACGGGATTTTATAGAACTTCCAATCAGTTCCGACAGTTGCATATCCGCCGAATCGATCACAGCCTTCAGAAACGTTATCCTCGGTATAGTGAGAATTACAAAAGGTGTTACCGTTTTCATCCTCGTATTCGCCGTCTGTAAATTTGTCAGAAAACTCAATACGTATATTTCCGCGACTGTGAGGAGCGCGACGAGCCCAGAAACTAATTCCTTCCCATGCCGTACCGTCAAAAGGAGGGGAAAGCTTGGTCCCCCAATTAGCTCCCCAATCAGTAAGCTTTGCAGTAGTTAAATGAAATGCAAATGCGCTGCCGCATCGACCTCCGTCTGAGATTTCTCCGGCCGGAAGAGGCTTGTCAAAAATCGTAGGGAATTGGGATTTCTGACAGATTTCACGACATGAAGCCAAGTCAGCTCTAACTCTTTCTATTGTGTTCTCATTTGCATCGGTGTTCATTAATTCTTTGAGTTCCTCAGACAACGTTTGACACCCTTCGCAGATCTCATTATTGGCATACCAGGTACCGAGAGCAGCCCCGAATTCAAAGTGATCCAAAATCAGCAGCTCAACATTGTCATCTTCTGTACAATCTAAAGAAGTACTTCCGGGGTCAGACAGTATTTCATTTTCTAAGGTTTTAGGCCTGTCTCCGTTGTCGATTACACAAGCAGTAAAGACCTGAGCAGCAAGGATAATCC
>CAYWLQ010000163.1:0-9010 GCA_964458775.1 uncultured Myxococcales bacterium
AAAAATATTCACAGCAACAGTGAATTAGTGAAAAGAAAGTAAATCTTTAAACCCCTGTTCTCACACCCCGGTCCTCACTAAAATTAAAACCACTGAGGTTAAAACCCCAGACTATATTCAACCGACGCTTTGCGGTGGATTTGTGTATGATGATGTAGGTTCTGAAAAGTCCTCACCTGGAGTTTTAATTTCCGGTGTATTTACAAAAAAACTCATAGCCGAAAGCCGCACTTTTGCTTATAAATGGGCATTATGGCAGCAAAAGTAGCAATTGTAGGATTGATCATTTTCACGGCTCATTTTTTTGTTTTGGTATTTCGCAAAACACGTATTCCGGATGTTCTTTTACTGATGATCGGCGGTCTGATCGTCGGTCCGGTGCTTAATCTTATTAAGCCTGAGGATTTCGGAATTGTCGGCCCGGTAATGACCACCATTGCGCTTATTGTAATTTTGTTTGAGAGCGGGGTTAATCTTAGTCTTAAAACCTTGTTCAGCGCATTCGGTCAGACAATGATTATTTCTTTGATTACCTGGGTCTTTACAGCGTCGGCGGTTACTTTGGTTATGAATTATTTTACTCCGGTGGGATGGTCCATGGCTATTATGACCGGAGCAATTTTGGGCGGAACTTCTTCTGCTGTTGTAATTCCCTTAATCGAAGGTCTCAAGATGTCTGAAAAACCGAGAACTGTGTTGTTCTTGGAATCTGCGCTTACCGATGTGCTTTGCATTGTGGGTGCTATGGCTATGTTGCAAGCGATAAAAGGCGACGGCGTCAGCTCTGAGAAAATCGCAATGTCGGTGGCTGCATCTTTCGGCGTAGCAATTCTCATCGGCGTTCTTGCCGGTTTTGTTTGGTCCTTGGTAATGGGTGTTATTCGCAAATTTCCAAATACCATTTTTACTACAGTGGCCTACGTTTTTATTGTTTACGGAGCTACCGAGTTGCTCGGATTTAGCGGCGCTATAGCATCTTTGGCGTTCGGCGTTACTCTGGCCAGTTTGTCAGGGGTAAAGCTGGGCAAGGGAGAGCAGGTAATTGAAATTAAGGCTCTTAACGATATGGACAAGCTGTTTTTCGCCGAAACAGTATTTTTATTGAAGACATTCTTCTTTATATATCTGGGTTTGTCTCTCAAGTTTGATTCTATTACTTATCTGTTTATAGCCTTGGGCATTCTAATACCGGTGTATATCGGAAGATTTTTTATCATCCGTGTTGCAGCGAGTCGAAAATACACTAAAAGGGATGCCTCTCTCATGACGTTGATGATTCCCAAAGGCCTCGCAGCAGCGGTTCTGGCTACCTTGCCGATTCAGTTTGATCTTCCCAACGCAGAGTGGGTACCGGGAACTGTATACATGGCGGTATTGGTCAGCATTGGGCTTACCGCTGTTTTGGTATTGCTCGAAGAAAAAACAAGCCTAAAGAAACTATACTTTGCCGCATTTAAAACCTTTGCCGAAGATACTGAGGAGCAGCTTGCAAGTTCTGTAGAAATTGAAACTCTGCCATCGTCTCAAAACGAAAATGTTTGAATAATTACAAAGGTGTTCTTTTTTTTATTCCTAAGAATGCGTATCTGCATATTACCGTTCTAACAGATCCGTCGGCGCTAATCGCCGCGCCCACGATGGGACGCGGTCAGGATGAACGACTTCGTCGTTAAGCCCGGAGGGATCGGGACAGCTTGTCTATTGATAAATCTGTCGACACTGAGAACCTCACCGTTCTAACAGATCCGTCGGCGCTAATCGCCGCGCCCACGAGGGGACGCGGTCAGGATGAACGACTTCGTCGTTAAGCCCGGAGGGCTCGGGACAGCTTGTCTATTGATAAATCTGTCGACACTGAGAACCTCACCGTTCTAACAGATCCGTCGGCGCTAATCGCCGCGCCCACGAGGGGACGCGGTCAGGATGAACGACTTCGTCGTTAAGCCCGGAGGGCTCAAAACAGTATGCTTTGTCTAATAATAACGCATTTATTCAGGCATTTTTGAGTTATTACAATGATATTGAAAATGTTACATTTTATAAAACCGAAAAAATGCACCTGACACTTCAGTCTAGTTGCGTTATAAGGCAAGCGAAACGGGGTGAAGAATAAATGTTAAAGAGATCTGTTGGTATTGATATTGGTGCTGAAACCATAAAAATGGTTGAATTGGTTGACGAACAGGGCCAAGTAACTTGGCGCAGACGTTTAATTGTTGAGCACCACAAAGAACCCATGGCTATTTTGCCTGGGCTAATGAAAGAATTTGAATTGGAATCAGCTGACGGCGCAACTGTGACCGGCAGAATGAGCCGTACTGTAAATCTTCCCAAAGTTCCGGCAAAACAAGCCCAGGCCGAGGGCTTTAAATATTTATTTCCCGGTGTAACTCCCGCTACTGTTGTGTCAATCGGCAGTCACGGTTTTTCTGTGCTTGAGCTTCGAGAATCGGGTTTGGAGGTTTTTCGTGAGAACTCTCGATGCTCGCAGGGAACCGGTAACTTTCTAAGACAATTGGTCGAGAGATTTAATGTCAGCATTCAAGAAGCCTCGGAAATGTGCGCGGAAGTAGATAATCCCGCACCTTTGTCAGGCCGCTGTCCGGTAATTCTTAAAACCGACATGACTCACCTGGCAAACAAAGGCGAATCAAGGGAGCGTATTTTGGCCGGGCTTTATGATGCCGTATGCGAAAACGTTCAGGTCTTGATCAAGCCTAGAGTCAGTCCTCCCAGTGTTGTGCTTATCGGAGGAGTTGCAAGAGCCGAGCGCATTCAAAAGAATTTTGAGCGATTTTTGTGCGAGCACGATATGACTATCATGGGTTGTGACGGAGACGACGCTTTGTTTGTCGAAGCCTTGGGATGTGCGAAAACCGCCCTTGAAAACCCGATTCGTCCTCAGTCTATAGATTCTTTAATCGAAAAAACCGCTGAGTTTGAATTGGATAAGCTTCCACCTGCCGGTGATTACAAAGGACGTATTAAGCGTTTAAAAGCTCCTGCTAAAAAGAAAACATCATCAAAAGGAGCAGTGGTACTCGGCTACGATATAGGATCAACAGGGTCAAAAGTTGTGGCCCTGGACGTTGAGACAAAAGAGCCTATATGGGAGGGTTATGTCAACACCAACGGCGCACCGGTAAAAGCGTCACAGCTTTTAACCGAGCAGTTTTTGGCAAGCGAAATTTCCAAGAGACCTGTAGCTGCAATCGGTGCCACAGGCAGCGGTCGCGAGATTGTGGGTTCTCTCATGTCTACCTGTTACGGGCCCAAATATGTATATGTGCTCAATGAGATTGCCGCCCATGCAGAAGGTGCTCTTCATTATGACAATCGTGTTGATACTATTTTTGAAATAGGCGGTCAGGATGCTAAATACATTCGCCTTCTGGAAGGACGAGTGGTAGATGCCGCTATGAACGAGGCATGCAGTGCGGGAACAGGTTCTTTTATAGAAGAGCAGGGGAAAAAATTTCAGGGTATAGAAAATGTAGTTCAGCTCGGCAAAGAGGCAATGGATGCTGAGTTCGGAGTTTCTCTCGGACAGCATTGCAGTGTTTTTATGGCCGAGATTATCGACGAAGCTGTTGCAGCAGAAATGCCTACCCGCTCCATAATCGCAGGAATTTACGATTCGATTATTCAAAACTATCTCAACCGAGTTAAGGGAAGCCGCTCTGTGGGAGATGTTATTTTTTGCCAGGGAATGCCCTTCTCCGCCGATGCTTTGGCAGCGGCAGTGGTACGTCAGACGGGAAGTGAGGTTATTATTCCTCCAAATCCAGGTACGATAGGTGCACTCGGCATAGCTCTGCTTACCGTGAAAGAGTTGTCGCTCAACAAACAAGAGCCGATGGATCTTTCGCGATATCTGGGGGCAGAAATCGTAAAGAAAGATACTTTTATTTGTAAATCGGTAAAAGGATGCGGCGGCACCGGAAATAAATGCAGAATTGACAGGCTGACCACTGTGGTGGACGGAACGCAGCAAAAATTTACCTGGGGAGGCGGATGCTCTCTATACGATTCAGGAACTGGAAAAAAGAAACTTCCTGACAAATCGCCTGATCCGTTTAGGGAGAGAGAAGAATTGATTTCGGACATTCGACTTGCTCTTTCTGAAAAACGAGGAAAGAAAACTGTCGCGATGACCGATGAGTTTACTCTTAAAACCCTGTTTCCGTTTTTTGCTTCTTTTATTCATGATTTGGGATTTGATCCGGTCTTCTATTACGGAGCAGACCAGTCGGTTTTAAAACGAGGAATTGAAGAGGCAAATGTTCCTTTCTGCGCACCGATGCAGCAGTATCACGGTCTTGTAAGTATTATGGCCGAAAACGAACCGGATTATTTGTTTTTACCCATGTTGCGCAATATTCAAAGGGTCGGTGATGAATCAATAGCGAGACTGTGTCCCATTGTTCAGGGCAGCGCGGACATGTTGAAATGGGATGTTTTGTTAAAGCCCAAAACTAAAATTATTTCTCCTGTAATTAATTTTGGAAAAGAAAATTTCAAATCAAAACTATTTAAAGACAGTTGTCGCTCTTTGGCGTTTGAACTAGGTGTGCCGACGGGACAATGGGAAAAGGCATTTGAAAAGGCCGTTTCCGTACAACAGGAATTTGACAACAAATGTTTGGAACTCGGCAAGAGAGCTTTGGATTTTTGTTTTGAAAACAACATTACTCCGGTAGTTGTTCTCGGCAGGGCTTACACTATTTACAATACAGTGCTCAATTCTAATGTACCCTATCTTTTAAGAGAACAGGGAGCAGTAGCAATTCCCGTAGACTGTTATCCGGTTTCAGAAGATATTCCAATTTATCACAGCATGTATTGGGGATACGGCCAACGCAATCTCAGGGCGGCTCAGCAGATTCGCGAGACACCCAAAGTCTACAGCTTGTTTTGCAGCAACTATTCCTGCGGTCCCGACAGCTTCAGTATTCATTTCTACAGCTACATTATGTCAGGCAAACCGTTTTCTGTAATCGAAACCGACGGACATTCGGGAGATGCAGGAACCAAAACAAGAATCGAAGCTTTTCTTTACTGTGTTCACGAAGATCTATTGAGAGGAAATACTCCTCCCTTACACGGTTCATTTAAGCAGTTAGAAAAGGAAATAGATACCTTTCCGTCAATCAGAAGTCGAGGGGTAACCGTGCTTGTCCCTCGCATGGGTGAGGGTGCTACTGCACTTGCTGCTTGCCTAAAAGGGATAGGTGTCAAAGCCGAAGCCTTGCCGATGCCGGACAGAGAAACCTTGGAGTTTGGAAGAAGACAGACCTCCGGCAAAGAGTGTATTCCTCTAATTATAACTTTAGGAAGTCTTCTTCAGCGTTTGGAAAAAGCTAAAGATACGGATGAAAAATTTTCGTTTTTTATGCCTACCGCTTCGGGACCGTGTCGATTTGGATCTTACAATGTTTTGCAAAAAATAGTAACAGAGCGGCTCGGTTGGAAAGATCGTGTCAGCTTTTGGACACCTATTGATGATGATTACTTTGAGGGGGTAGATGACGGATTTGCCGGGATACTCTTTGCCGGTTTTGTAGCCATCGACCTTCTTTTAGCGGCTCTATATGATGTAAGGCCCGTGGAAACAGAACAAGGAGCTGCTGACAAAATTTTTGAATACTATCAAAAACAGTTGTTAGATTTATTAGAAGAAAAAACCGACGCTAAGTTAACAGCCGGAGCCATGGTGGCCGAAGCCATGAGCGGAAATATGTTCGGCATTACACGTTTGTTGAAACGAGCAGCCGAAGCGTTTAAGAAAATAAAAAAAGATGTCGATATTCCCACCGTGCTTGTGGTCGGAGAATTGTATGTGCGATGTGATCCTGCCTCTAATGATTTTGTTATAAGAAAACTGGAAAAAAGAGGTATTAGAGGCAGGTTTGCAGCTTTTTAC
Organism: uncultured Myxococcales bacterium; assembly: GCA_964458775.1. Lineage (GTDB taxonomy): Bacteria > Myxococcota_A > Polyangia > JAAYKL01 > JAAYKL01 > CAYWLQ01. The sequence goes on from CAYWLQ010000163.1 coordinate 5,924, forward strand.
GAATGGCTGGAATATACAGATTATCAGGATGTGGTGAAAAAGAAGATACCCGAATACGTAAGTTCCTTTTTACAAGCTACCATTCAGCATCAGTTATATCTAACAGTCGGTTCGGTATTAGGCTGGCCGAGACGAACTTCGGTACAGGATTCAATCGTTGCCGCATCTCCCTATATTAGAGAAAATCTAAGCGGAGAGGCTGTATTGACCTTGGGAGGTCCTCTGCATGAATGGCGAGAGGGGCATATTGACGGGACCGTCAGCGTAGGTCCGCTGGAATGCATGCCCAATAAAATAGCAGAAGCACAATTCTATCACGCCGCAGAAAAGGAAGGAATCTTGTCGCTTACGCTTGCACTAAATGGCGATCCCATAGATCCCGCTGTGTTGGACAACTTTGCGTATGAGGTTCATGCCAGACATAAAAAAGCGATTAGCGGAAGATCCGCATCACACCCGCCGACAATTCCCCCTCGTCCCAGCTGGGTACCGCAGTCCAAGGTTAATGTGCGCGACATAAATACCCCGTAATCCTTTTTATGCTCTTGAGCCCCAAAGGCGCAGTTCCATACTAGCGCCCGGCGCATCGCGCCGGGAATTGATAAATATAAAGAATATAAGCACTGTAAGTGCGGCCCATATGTAACGCCCTTTACATGGCTTGTACTATTTTTTAATCACCAAACCCCAGTGCGATGCACTGGGCCGGTATGGGAAACCCCTTCGGGGTTACAGACTTCATTAAAAATAGAGACTTCATTAAAATACTAGATAAATAAGTCATTCCCGCAAATGCGGGAATCCGGGTTAGTATTTCATTAAACTTTATGAAAAGAAATTCGGTTCTGTTTCTCAAGAGCTTCGAACTCGATTGATATCGACCGATACCGATACTGTTGAGTCTTTAATAGAGAACCTGATGTTTGCAACAAACGAAGATGAGGTTTTTAAGTCTTTGAATTGGATTTTATAGATTTACCTGCTTTCAGTGAGCCTGATACCCGCCTGAGACACCCGCCTGAGACCTGTCGATAACCTTTAGGAGATAAGCCTTCGATGTCCCTTCCCATAGATTAATATAAGTGACCTGCATTCTGCCGGTGAATTAATAACAACAATAACTGTCTTAACTTTTTGACGGAACTGGTATAGGTATTGTAAATTATTGCACCTTCAGTAGAAATAAGGGTTATGAAAAATATGAATAAAATCAAAGTTAAACGGTGCTGTTCTGTTTTGGGGATGACGGTTATCGCGTTAGCGGTTTCATCCTGTCGGGTATCGACTCCGCCCAAACCTCCTGATGATTACATACCACCGGAAATTTACGATGGGTCATGTCGGGATAGCGGCAGCAAAGATGACCCGTATTTGGTGGAGTGGCCGACGGATATAAAGAAGCGAATAGAATCAGCAACGACAAGAGGAGTGCTGCTAGTTCGCTATCAATCGTGTACGGGAGAGGGAGAGCGGACATCAGCGAGCATGGAGGTTCTGTACGGCTGTGAGGTGCCGGACAGCAATTATGAGGATACATCAGTAACCATAGCAAAAAGCAACGATGAGATAAAAAGTCACGACGATCTGTTTGCCAAGCTGAAACTAGGAGCAGTAAACCTTGCGGCGGAGTTCAAACAGGGAGATGTGTGGTCAATCGACTATGTGCTGACAAATATGAGGGAGACAAGACTCTCAAGCGTATCGCGCAAGAGTCTGAAGGGAAAATGTGCAGAGGCCACGCACTACATCACATCCATGACGTTGGGAGCGTATCGACTGAGGCGAAGCGCGCACAGGTCGGGAAGCGGAGGAGTTGAGGTATTCAAGCAGGGAGGAGGAGCATCCAGCGGAGGAGAGTTAAATCTGTTTAGGGCGGACGGTCTTTACGATGAATGTGCCCAAGGAAAGAAAAATGCTCAAGATCAAGCCTGCAAGGCAATAATCAAGCTGTTTTTAGAGCCCATAACAGAAGGAAATGCTGAGCCTCATGAGGCGTCATCTTCGCCGGCACAGGCACATGCACCGGCATCAGTAATTGTTTCTCTGCAAACAAAAGATGAATCAGGTCTGAGCAAGCTGCTGCAAGAGAGCGAAGCATCCTCCGAAACACCGACACGGTCGTTAGAGTCGGGCGGCAAGGAGTACAAGGCAAAGCTGGAAAAACAATGGGCTGCCGTAAAAAAGGCATCAAGAAGCCGGACACTGGAAGGAAAACTGGAATTGTACCAGGCATTTTTGAGTGAGTATCCCGAAGACAATCCATATTTGGGAGAGGCGCGACGGCAAATAGCAATATGGGAGAAGGAGCTGGAGAAAGAGTTAGAAAGGAAATCCTCAGAAGAGGCCGCAGCGAGAAAACGTCAAAAAGCCCGGGAAAGACAGGAAGAGATACAAAAAGCCAAGGAAATGGCAGAAAGAACAAGCGGAACGGCATCAAACAAACTATCCGCCTGGGAACGTTTTATAGAAAACTACCCCGAAAGCGATAACCCGTATTTGGGAACGGCCAGACTAAAAATAAAAAGTTTGCAAATGGAGGCTGAAAGAGAAAAAGCCGAAGAAGCAAGAAAAGCCGAGGAGGCAAGAAGAGCCGAAGAAGCAAGAAAAGCCGAGGAGGCAAGAAGAGCCGAGGAGGCAAGAAGAGCCGATGAAGAGAAGAAGCGACGGGAATCCGTAAGCGACAAAGAAGTACGCCAACCGGGCACAAATCTCTACTGGCTGCGCTGTCCTGTAGGACAAACCTGGAGCGGATCTTCATGCACCGGAACAGCAAAAACTATGAAATGGGAAGAAGCCAAGCGAGCCTGTCCGAGCGGCTATCGTCTGCCTACCCGAGAGGAGTTTGTTGTGTTATTGGGAGGATGTGATAGTAATGTTAGGGCAGGCAAAAATGGGTACTGCAATAAACGTGCCAACAGTAGCGACTGTAGCAGTATGTTCCCGGGAGATGAGGGTTGGTATTGGTCCTCGTCCCCCTATGATGACGACGGCGCGTGGGCCGCGGACTTCAGCAGCGGCCGCGTGGACTGGGACGACCTCGACGTCGATCGCCGTATCGACAAGCCCCTCGGACACCTCGCGGACAAA
>CAYWLQ010000163.1:9020-12395 GCA_964458775.1 uncultured Myxococcales bacterium
GTTTCCAGGAGATACGCGTTGGTATTGGTCCTCGTCCCCCTATGATGACAACAACGCGTGGTACGCGGGCTTCGGCGACGGCCGCGTGAGCTGGGGCGCCCTCGGCAGCGTTGGCAGTGTCCGTTGTATGCGTTCGGGACCGTGATTGGTGATTTGATGCTTTGATAATTTGGGGTTCGGGGCGAAGCCCCGACAAAATTTTTTTGGAGATATCGACCTATGGCAAAATATGAAAACCTGCCGATTTATCGAAAGGCTATGGAGTTGCTGGTGTATATTGAGCAAACCGTTAAGAACTTTCCTCGCTATCACAAGTATGCAATCGGTGCTCGAATGCGTGACACCGTTTTTGAAGTTACCGCTCTAATTGTTAAGGCAAACAATAATGCCGATAGAGCCGAGAGAACTATGCTTCTCACCAAGCTGCGAGATACCTCTGAGGAGGTTAAAATTTGCCTGAACGCTGCACGGGAGCTTCAGGCTTTCAACAGCTTTAACTCATATAATCACGCCGCCAGGTTGGCGGTTGACATTTGCAGACAGAGCGAGGGTTGGCTCGGCAGCAGCCGAAAAACGCCTTTGCCTGAATCATATCCTCGCCAAGAAAACGAGGCGAGGCCGTGAGCGTGCGCATTATTCACGGTTATACCCTGGGGCCCATGCGGCATAACACAAAACCCGCCGTACCTTGTGCGGGATCGGCGGGGGATTTCAATTCGGGGAATACGCGTTGGTATTGGTCCTCGTCCCCCTATGATGACAACAACGCGTGGAACGCGAACTTCAACAACGGCAACGTGAACTGGAACAACCTCAACAACGATAACAATGTCCGTTGTATGCGTTCGGGAACGTGAAAGGGGAAAAACAAAATTGGTATTTGACTCCGAGACAATTTACAGGGCCTATCTCGATTGTCGAAGGCGAAAAAGGGGAACCGCAAACGCGCTTCGCTTTGAGCTGAATTTGGCCGAAAATCTCGTGAGACTAGAAGAAGAGTTAAACTCGGAAACCTATCGGCCGTCCCGCTCTGTCTGCTTTGTCAACGAACGCCCGAAACCGAGAGAAATCTTTGCTGCCGATTTTCGCGACCGCATCGTTCACCATCTGTTTGTCAGGGAAATTGAGCCGTATTGGGAAAAGGTGTTCATTCACGATTCTTATGCGTGTAGGCGCGGCAAGGGAACTCATGCTGCCGTAGACAGACTGCGAGACTTTCTGCGCTCTGTTACCAAAGGAGGTCGAAGACGCGCATTTTTTTTGCAAATGGATGTGGCCAACTTCTTTATGTCTATTGACAAGCAAATTCTCTTCGATCAGCTCGAACGAGGGCTGCGACGACAGCTCAGCATTCCCAGAAATGAGTTACCGTTAGAAACCGAGCAATACCCAAAATTTCTCATGCTGCGCAGTCTTGCAAAAATACTTGTTTTTAACGATCCCACAAAAAACTACTCCAGAAAGTCACCGAAATCAAAATGGTCACTTGTTTCCAAAGAAAAGAGTCTTTTCGGTTGCGATACAAACTGCGGAATTCCCATCGGCAATCTGACCAGCCAGTTTTTTGGTAATGTCTATCTCAATCCTATGGACCAGTTCATTAAGCATAAGCTTAAAGCCGCTTATTACATTCGCTATGTAGATGACTTTCTAATTTTAGATGATAACCCTAGTATGCTGCTCAAATGGCAAAAAGAAATCGAGCAATTTTTGGGAGATGAGCTTTGTCTTTCGGTAAATCCAAAGGCTAGAAGACTTACAGCTGTTACATGCGGTATTAATTTTCTTGGATATGTATCACATCCGTCACACCGAATTGTGCGACGACGTGTGGTCGGAAATTTTAGATACCGTCTCCAAAAATTCGAAAAACTGCTCAACTATAAGGCTCCATCCGGAATTATTGTGAACAAGTTTGATGAGAAAGAAATAGAGAAGCTGTTAGCCACAATCAATTCATATCTTGCTCACATGAGCCGAGCATCGTGCAATAATTTACGACAAGCAATTTTCAACCGTCATCATTGGCTAAATAGTTATTTTTGCATTGTAAACAACAAAGTTTTAAGAACCTGGAAACCGCCCATAGGATTTTGCAGACTTTTCTTTCAGGTCAGATGGTTCAAAAAGCGCTTTGCGGATTGTCTCATTTTTTATCAAATAGGAAATTACTATGAGTTGTTTGGTAAAGATGCCAGGTGGATAAATATCAATTTGGGAAAGCCGCTTATAAAACCTCGATTTTGTGGCGAAAGCCGTGCCGGTTTTCTAAAAGGAGCAATAAAAAAAATTCTGACAAAGACACTTATCAAGCAAAAAGACATTCTTTTGGTAAAACAAACAGGTTTCCGTTTTAACGGAATCGCTGAGAGATACCCATATCGATATCTTTCGTCGGTTAAAAACACTAATCATACAACATTTGGAATTTAGTTTGAGGTCTTTTAGTTTTTGTGAATTTCCGGTATGGGTATTGAAATGAGTGCACTACGAATTATTCCTACTGTATTAACGTTTTTGACTACAACGGCTATCATTGTGGCTGCTTGTGGGTCGACTCAAACAACATCTTCCCATCCTTCTGTTTCTCAAGTTATCGAGCGATTGGATGGATGGAGGGTGGATGAGGGCTTTGTCGGGTCTTCGGTTGATATTCCGGTTTCGGGCAAGGTAACTGTTCTCGATTTCTGGGCTACTTGGTGCGAGCCTTGCAAACTTCGGATTCTTCCTTCTTTGGAAAGGCTTTGGCAAAAAGTTGACCGTTCACGCGTGGCTATTGCGGCTGTTTCCATTGACAAAGGCGAAAACCTTGATTCCCTAATTCGCAAGTGTGTTGCCGAGGAGATTCCGGGCGGCGTTTCTTTTCCTATAGTTCTCGACGGTTCGGCATCTATATTGGAAAAGGCCTATGGTGTTAGAGGCGTTATTCCCGCAACCTTTGTCATAGATAAGAAAGGCCGCGTCAGGTATTATTTTGGCGGCGAAAAAGAAAACCTCGAACATCTAGAACGTGCGGTTGCCGAACTAAGCAACGAATAGAAACCGCGACAGCTTTGCAAGAGGGAAGATAGTAGATCTGTTTGTTTCATGGGAAAGAAAATATTTATTTGTAGGACTTCCAAATTGACGTTGTATTAAGTAAAACCGGCTCTTGAGCGCGTTAACTTGCTACTGTCCGGCAATTTTGCAAAAGGTGCTTTCATACATTGAGTAAAACCGGCTCTTGAGCCCCAAAGGGGCAGTTCCATACTAGCCCGGCGCAACGCGCCGGGAATTGATAAATATAAAGAATATAAGCACTGTAAGTGCGGCCCATATGTAACGCCCTTTACAGGGCTTGTACTATTTTTTAATCACCAAACCCCAGTGCGATGC
>CAYWLQ010000164.1:0-12316 GCA_964458775.1 uncultured Myxococcales bacterium
AAGAGAAGGCGGACGTACAGTCGGCGCCGGTGTTGTCGCAAACATTATTGAGTAGGAGCGGCCGAAATGGCAACAAAGATTAGAATTCGTTTAAAGGCATACGATTATAAATTGTTGGATCAATCAACCTTTGAGATCGTAAATACAGCAAAAAGAACCGGTGCTCGGGTTGCGGGGCCGATTCCGTTGCCGACGCGTATTAACAAATATACAGTTTTGCGCGGGCCTCATGTGGATAAAAAATCCCGTGAACAATTTGAAATCAGAACTCACAAGCGTTTGATTGATATTTTGGAACCTACTCAACAAACCTTGGATGCTTTGATGAAATTGGATTTGAGCGCCGGTGTGGATGTTGAAATTAAGAGCTGATACGCGGTGTGAATGAGAAACTCTGAACCTTTCGATTAAACGAAAGGGGAATGGCTCTAATAAGAGGCGGCTATGCCCAAATTAAAGGTAAAAAATTTACGTAACGAAGAAGTAGGTGAAATCGACTTGAGCGACGGCGTTTTCGGAGCTGAAGTTAAAGAACACTTACTTCATGAAATTGTAAGAATGCAACTCAATCGCAGGAGAAGCGGTACTGCCTGTGCCAAAGAGCGCGCTGCAGTTTCCGGCGGAGGAGCCAAGCCTTTTCGTCAAAAAGGTACCGGACGTGCAAGACAAGGATCCTCGCGTTCGCCAAACCATGTCGGCGGCGGAAAGGTTTTTGGTCCCAGACCTCGTTCCTATGATTTCTCTCCTCCTAAAAAAGTCAGACGCGGTGCTATGTGCAGTGCGTTGTCGCTTTTCGTTAATGAAAATAGACTGACTGTATTAGATGATTTTGAGTTGCCGGAAGTTAAGACCAAAGGATTGAATGATATTCTTTCCTTGTTGGGTGTTGACAGCGGGCTTTTAGTTGATTCCAAAGAAAACGGCAATTTGAAGCTTTCGGTAAGAAACCTTAAAAAGCATCAGTTTTTGCCTCCTCAAGGCGTCAACGTATATGATCTGCTTAGACATAATCAGTTGGTTGTGTCAAAACGAGCTGTTTTAGAGATTCAGAGCAGATTGGATAGCCCGGTTTCTAGAGGGAAGGATTCGAAATGAAGTCTATACACGAGGTAATTTTAAGGCCATTGATTCTCACTGAGAAAGGTGAGTCTCAACAAGAAGACAATAAGTTCTTCTTTGAAGTGGCTATTAAAGCCAACAAGGTCGAGGTTAAGCAGGCCGTTGAGAAATTGTTCGGCGTGAAGGTAGACGAAGTAAATACCATGATAGTTCGCGGCAAGCCCGGACGTGTCGGTCGTAAGGCCACAAAACGTCCGAATTGGAAGAAGGCGATTGTGACTTTGCACGAGGGTGACAAGATCGAATTCTTCGAGGGAGTGTAATTCGATGGGCATCAAACAATATAGGCCGACATCTGCGGGTCGGCGCGGAATGTCGAGCGCGGACTTTGCAGAAATTACAAAGAGTAGTCCGGAAGAAAAGTTACTTCAGCCTCTTCGTAAAACCGGCGGAAGAAACAATTTGGGAAGAATTACCTGCCGTCATAGAGGCGGAGGCCATAAAAGGCATTACCGTGTAATTGATTTCAAGAGAAATCGTATCGGTATTCCGGCTGTAGTAAAGGCAATAGAATATGATCCCAATCGATCCGCCAGATTGGCGCTGCTGTTCTATACGGACGGTGTGAAGTCATATATTCTGGCGCCGGACCAGCTCAAAGTTGGTGATGAAGTGGTTTCAAGCAGAAATGCAGATATCAAGCCTGGAAATGCAATGCCTTTGCGATTCATTCCGCTTGGTACTGTTATTCACAATATTGAGTTTAAAAAAGGCAAAGGCGGACAGATGGTTAGGTCGGCCGGCGCTGCAGCTCAATTGATGGCTAAGGACGACAGTTATGCACATGTCAGGCTTCCTTCCGGTGAAGTAAGACTGGTTAACATTGAATGTCGAGCTACAATCGGACAGGTTTCCAATATCGACCATGCTCATATTTCCATTGGAAAAGCCGGTAGAACTCGTTGGAAAGGTAGACGTCCGACCGTACGCGGTGTTGTGATGAATCCTGTTGACCATCCGATGGGCGGAGGTGAGGGTCGTTCTTCCGGAGGAAGACATCCTTGTACTCCTTGGGGAAAACCGACTAAAGGATTCAAAACGAGAAAGAATCATGCAAGCGATCGCTTCATTGTGAAACGTCGATCGGCGAACAAGAAAAAAGGTTAGGATATGAGCAGATCGATTAAAAAGGGACCTTTTATTGACAAGCATCTTATCGAAAAGATCGATGATGCAGTGAAAACAAAAAGCAAGAAGGTAATTAAGACTTGGTCACGCAGATCAACAATAATACCTGATGCAGTTGGTTTAACATTTGCTGTGCATAATGGTAAAAAATTTGTTGCCGTATACGTGTCAGAAAACATGGTCGGTCACAAATTTGGTGAGTTTGCTCCGACGAGAACATTTCACGGGCATTCAGGTGATCGAAAGGCAAAAGTGACAAAGAAGTAATAAGCTTCTGAAATCACAGGATAATTTTAATACTATGATTCGCTTGACGTAAAAAATTGATTGTGATAAACACGCTCGTCCTTGTAGACTGAGGAGACATTTTTTTAATAATTTCGCCCAGTAACGAGTGACAAGAGTTGGTGTGATTTGGCAGTATATTTTTTAAGCAAGCGGATTTGCTGAAGTTTGGTAGAGGAAAGTAATGGAAGCCAAGGCAAAGGCAGGTTTTGTTAAGATTTCGCCGCGAAAAGCAAGGGTGGTGGCGGATCTTGTGCGCGGTAAGGACGTAGGTGAGGCGTTAAATATTTTAACGTTTGCTACTCGTTCAGCCGCAGAACCCATCAAAAAACTGGTCGAATCTGCTGTGGCGAATGCCAAGCAGGCATCATCAGCAGTAGATGTTGATTCCTTGTACATAAAGACAATTTATGTAGACATGGGGTCGGCTCGACATATGAGAAGATGGAGACCGCGTGCGATGGGAAGAGCAACCAGAATAGTCAAAGGTATGAGCCATATTAATGTGGTTCTGTCTATTCGTTAGAGCAGGAGGACTCAAGTGGGTCAAAAAGTACATCCTTTCGGTCTGAGACTCGGAATAATCAGAACGTGGACCTCCAAATGGTATCAAGATAAGACGTATGCCAAATGGTTGCACGAAGATATAGCTATTCGCGCCTATATAAAAGATAAGCTGAAACATGCTAGTGTATCTGATATAGAAATCGAAAGAGCAGCGAGTAAGTGTAAAATTATTGTAAGGTCAGCAAGGCCGGGAATAATTATTGGGAAACGCGGTGCAGGTGTTGAGACATTGAAAGCCGACGTTCAAGCACTTACAGGAAATGAGGTTTTTCTGGATATTCAAGAAGTCAGAAAAGCTGAGACAAATGCACAGTTGGTAGCTGAAAATATCGCTACTCAACTTGAGCGACGAGTTGCTTTTAGAAGGGCGATGAAAAAGGCTCTGACTACTGCAATGAAGTTTGGAGCAAAAGGTATTAAAGTAGAGTGCTCCGGACGATTGGGCGGAGCAGAAATGTCAAGAAGAGAACAGTATCGTTCAGGCAGGGTACCGTTGCATACTCTACGAGCTGATATTGAATACGGCTTTGCAGAAGCCAAAACAACGTATGGAATAATCGGTGTTAAAGCTTGGGTCTTCAAAGGCGAAGTGCTCAAGAAAGCAACCGCTGTAAGATAGGGTAGCCGATATGCTTAGTCCCAAAAAAGTAAAATTTAGGAAACGACAAAAAGGTCACATAAGGGGTAAAGCCCAACGTGGCAGTTCTGTTGCGTTTGGAGATTTCGGTTTGCAGGCTATGGGGCCTGCGAGAATTACGGCCAGACAAATCGAAGCAGCTCGTATGGCTGTCAATAGACACGTTAAGAGAAGCGGTAAACTCTGGATTAGAATATTTCCCGACACGCCGGTTTCTAAGAAGCCGGCTGAGACTAGAATGGGAAAAGGCAAAGGAAATCCTGAAGAGTGGGTAGCTTTGGTAAAGCCCGGCAGAGTTTTGTACGAAATTGCCGGAGTACCTGAAAGTGTTGCCAGACGTGCATTTTATCTCGCCGCTCACAAATTGGGTGTGGCTACAAAATTCATCGCCAGAGGAGGTGCATTATGAGAGCCAACGAAATGCGAGAAAGAACAGATGAAGAGCTCGAAAAAATGCTGGCAGACACAGTGGATTCTCTTTTTAGAACGAGATTGAAGAACGCCACGCATCAACTGGAAAAGACACATACAATTGGTTCCGGTAGACGTGAGATCGCTAGAATAAAGACTATTATTAACGAGAGAAAAACTTCTCTTACAAATACTAAGACTGAGGAGTAAACGATGGTGATCGAACGAAAACGGACAATGGTCGGACGTGTACGCAGCGACAAAATGGATAAGACGGTCGTTGTCGAAGTGAGCCGTCGAGTGATGGATCCTCGCTATAAAAAGTTTGTACAAAAAAGAGCACGATATGCTGCTCACGATGAAAACAACGAGTGCAAAATAGGCGACAAAGTAGAAATCATGGAATCTAGGCCGTTGTCAAAAAGCAAACGCTGGGTTGTGTCGAGAGTTGTCGCAAAATCGGTGGAGGTCTAATTATGATCCAGACACAGACAACTTTAGATGTAGCAGATAATTCCGGAGCAAAAAAGCTAATGTGTATAAAGGTGCTCGGCGGTTCAAAAAGAAAATATGCTACTATCGGTGATATAGTTATCGTTTCTATAAAAGAAGTAATGCCGAATTCCAAAGTGAAAAAGGGTGATGTAGCACGTGCTGTTGTGGTTAGAACAGCAAAAGAAGTCGCTCGCACCGACGGTACATATATTCGCTTCGATAATAATTCGGCTGTTTTAATAAATGCGCAGAACGAGCCGATCGGTACGCGTATTTTTGGACCTGTTGCAAGAGAGCTGAGGGGCAAGAAGTTTATGAAAATTGTATCTCTTGCACCTGAGGTTATTTAGGAGATTATCATGCGACGAATTCGCAAAGGCGATATGGTTGTAATTACAGCCGGCAAAGACAAGGGCAAAAAAGGACGCGTTTTACGCGTTGTATTGGAAAAAAATGCCGTGGTTGTTGAGCAGGCGAATATAATAAAAAAACATCAGCGTCCGACACAGAAAAATCCGTCCGGCGGGATTGTCGAACTCGAGGCACCGTTGAACATTTCTAATGTAATGCTGTTGGACGGTAAAACAGGAAAAGGTACACGGTTTAAGGTTGCTTCTGACAAAAACGGAAATAAGGTTCGGGTCGCCTGCAAGTCGGGAACCGTGTTTGAGTAGGAAATAAATAATGCAAGAAAAAGCAAAAACCAGATTGCGTAATAAGTACGAAAAAGAGGTAGTTGCGGCTTTGCAGAAGAAGTTCGGATATAAAAATCTGATGCAGGTGCCCAAGATAACAAAAATCGTACTTAATATGGGTTTGGGCGAGGCGATTCAGAATCCCAAAATCCTGGATGCTGCTCAAGAAGAAATGGGGCAAATTACAGGGCAAAGGCCTATCGTTCGACGAGCCCGAAAATCAGTTGCAAATTTTAAGCTAAGACAGGGTGTACCCATCGGTTGTAGCGTAACTTTGCGTCGAGAAAGAATGTGGGAATTTTTCGACAAGCTTATTACATTTGCACTACCCAGAGTTAGGGACTTTAAGGGTGTTTCGAAGAAAGCTTTTGACGGCCGGGGAAACTATTCTCTGGGTATTCGAGAGCACATTATTTTCCCTGAGATAAACTATGACAAGATTGATAAAATTAAAGGTCTCAATGTGACTTTTGTGACCACGGCAAAAAGAGACGATGAAAGCTTTGCATTGCTTGAACTTCTCGGTATGCCGTTTAGAAAATAGGTCGGGGAAGGAGAACACCGTGGCGAGAAAGTGTGCTATTGCCAAAATGAAGAAGACGCCGAAATTCAAGGTTCGGCAACACAATAGGTGTCTGATATGCGGACGGTCGAGAGCCGTCTATAGAAAATTTAATATGTGTCGCATTTGTTTGCGAAACCTTGCGCATCGCGGGGAAATTCCCGGGGTGATTAAGTCGAGTTGGTGATATCAATGGTTGACCCAATTACAGACCTTTTAAATAGAATTAGAAATGCGGGAATGGCACAACATGCCGATACACGGATTCCTCATTCAAATATGAAGGCTAAAATTGTTGAGATTATGCAACAAAGCGGTTTTATAGAAGGTTTTTCTGAAGAAGTCGTGGACGGACACAAGAAACTGGTTGTTCAATTGAGATACATTGATGATTCACGAACAGCCATAAATAAAATGAAGCGAATCAGCAAACCGGGAAGGCGATTGTACTGCAATGCAAATGATATACCTCAGGTCAAATCAGGCCTTGGTGTTGCAATATTGTCTACTTCAAAAGGTATTATGACTGACCGCGACGCTCGACGTATGAATGTGGGCGGCGAGGTTATTTGCGAGATTTGGTAATATTGAGGAAAACATGTCGCGTATTGGCAAAAAAACGATAGCTATTCCTAAGGGCGTAACCGTTACTTTAAACGATGATATAATTGTCGTTAAAGGGCCTAAAGGAACATTAAGCGAGCGCCTTCTTCCAATTGTAAAAATTGAGATGGATGATAAGGAAATAAAGGTAAAACCGGCAAAAAATGACCGAGAGGCAGGAGCGTTTCAGGGCACTGTTCGTGCGTTACTTGCCAATATGGTTACCGGAGTTACCGAGGGCTTCAAGAAAACGATGAACATTGTCGGTGTAGGTTATCGTGTTTCTTTAGAAGGAAAGAAGCTTGTTTTTAGTCTTGGATATTCTCATCCGGTAGAATTTGCTCTTCCCGACGGATATACAGCCGAAGTCGGTGACAAGGGAATTGTGTTTTCTGTTTCCGGGTCAGATAAAAGAGTACTTGGTCAAATTTGCGCCACTATACGTGGATTTAAGCCGCCGGAGCCTTACAAGGGCAAAGGCATTCGATATTCGAACGAGAAAGTTCGACAAAAAGCCGGTAAGTCCGGCTCTAAATAGAGGGCTTTTATCATGAAAACGAAGTCCGAAAGACGAGAGTGGCGAAAGCTGCGTATTAGAAAAAAAATACAGGGTAGTGTTGAAAGACCGAGATTATCTGTCTTTCGAAGTACCACACACATTTACGCTCAGATAATTGATGACGATACTCATCAGACAATTTTTGCGACATCATCTTTATCCAAAGATGTTCCAAAAGAAGGAACAAAATCTGATGTAGCAAAGAAGGTCGGTGCACTGGTTGCTGAGGCTTGTAAACAAAGAAATATTAACAAAGTTGTTTTTGACAGAAACGGTTTTGTTTATCACGGAAGAATTAAAGCTCTTGCCGAAGGGGCGCGAGAAGCCGGCTTGGAATTTTAGGAGCACTAAAAATGGCGCGTGAAGATAATCAACAGGGCCGTGGAAATTCGGAAGTATCAGCCGAGGTTATTGCTTCGGAGGGTGATGAGCTTATCGAAAAAGTGGTTCATATAAACAGGGTTGCCAAGGTTGTAAAGGGCGGTAGAAGATTTAATTTTTCTGCACTTGTGGTTGTTGGTGACGGCAATGGAAAAGTTGGTATAGGATACGGAAAAGCGAATGAAGTTCCCGAAGCTATAAGAAAGGGAACAGAACGCGCTCGTGTATCAATGTTTAGCATTCCGCTTGACGGACATACAATTCCACACGAGTCTTTGGGAATTGACGGTGCAGGACGAGTACTTTTAAAACCCGCAAGCGCCGGAACCGGTGTTATTGCCGGCGGAGCTGTTCGTGCTGTGGTTGAAGCGGCAGGTATTAAAGACGTTCTTACAAAGAGTATCGGCTCAAATACACCGAGAAACGTCGTTAATGCCACCAAAGCTGCATTGGTTGCACTAGAAGATATCGCCATGGTAGCAGGGCGAAGAGGTAAGCGGGCGGAAGATATTCGCTGAGTATTTTGGTTTGTAGAAAATCAAGATTTTGTGAGGAAAGAGAAATGGCGATTTCTAAATTAAAAGTAACACAAAAGAGAAGCGTAATAGGCCAGTGCAAACGCAATCGGGCTGTAGTGGCGGGACTTGGTTTGCGAAAGATCGGCAATACCGTGATTGTAGAAAATACGCCGGCTTTCCGTGGGATGATTAAGAAGGTTATCCATTTAGTAGATATTGAGGAAGTAAATGTCTGATATATTAAGTAGACTTCAGCCGCCGGAAGGTTCTAGAACAAGTCGGAAAAGATTGGGACGGGGTACAGGGTCCGGACTTGGGAAGACTTCAGGAAAGGGTCATAAAGGACAACGTGCAAGGTCAGGAGGAGGCAATGCGCGCGGATTTGAAGGCGGGCAGATGCCTATTCAAAGACGATTGCCTAAAAGAGGATTTAAAAATCCTTTTAGAATAGAATATGTAGCAGTTAATGTCTCGAAGCTGGATGTTTTTAAGGACGGATCAGTTGTTGATATTAAGGCTTTGGTAGAGGCAGGCATAGTTAAATCTGAGAATGTGATGGTTAAAGTTCTTGGAACCGGCGATTTAAAGAAAAAGCTAACTGTTCGAATCCACGCTGCTTCAAAAACAGCTATGGAAAAGATTCAGCAAGCAGGCGGAATTTTCGAAAAAGCCGAATAAGAGTTATTCACATAAATGATTGTCGATTACATTATCGATAGTCGGGAAAAAGAGAAGGCTTATCGTGGCGAGTGGAATTGCAAATATCGGCAAAATACCTGAGTTAAGGAAACGTATATTCTTCACTCTGAGTTTATTAGCCGTTTATCGTATCGGCATTTTTGTTTCGGTGCCGATGGTTGACCGTGGGGTTATGAGGCAATTGGTCGGCCAAAGCGGCGGGTTCTTAGCCATGTTCAATATGTTTTCCGGCGGTGCGCTGGAGCAGTTGTCTATTATGGCTCTTGGGATTATGCCGTACGTATCGGCTTCCATTATTTTAACCCTATTGTCATCGGTTATTCCTAGATTGGCGGAATTACGCAAAGAAGGGGAAGCCGGTCAAAGGAAAATTAATCAATGGACTAGATACGGTACTGTCGTTCTTAGTTTTGTACAGTCTTTCGGTATCGCGACGTATTTGGAAAGTCTGAATCAAACCAGTGCTTTCGGCGCTGTTGTTGCAAATACCGGTTGGGGTTTTCGTTTATTGACAATGATTACTCTAACCACAGGTACCGCTTTTATTATGTGGCTCGGTGAGCAGATCACTGAACGCGGAATTGGAAACGGAATTTCGCTTATCATTTTTGCAGGTATCGTATCAAGGCTGCCTGATGCTGTCATACAAACCATCAGACAGGCCGGAATAGGGGAGCTTACTCCTATAACGCTCCTTTTTATCGGTGCAGTAATTATTTTGGTAGTGGGCACTATTATATTCTTTGAAAGAGGACAGCGAAGAATTCCAATTCAACATGCAAAAAGAATGGTTGGGCGCAAAGTATACGGCGGTCACTCTACATTTTTGCCTTTAAGAGTGAATTCTGCCGGTGTTATTCCTCCTATTTTTGCATCGACCTTGCTTATGTTTCCGGGTCAAATAGCAAATTTTACGGGTTGGGATTTTCTAAACAATCTATTTGTATTCGGAAACTGGCAGTATGATACTGTATACGCATTGTTGGTTATTTTCTTCTGCTATTTTTATACTGCAATTACCTTCCAGCCGGCAGATGTTGCGGATAATTTGAAAAAGCAGGGAGCTTTTATACCCGGAATTCGTCCGGGAAAAAGAACAGCAGAGTATATTGACAAAGTATTAAATAGAATTACCTTCGGCGGGGCTATGTATGTGGCAGCTGTTTGTGTGTTGCCTACTATTTTGATTACCAAGTTAAACGTACCTTTTTATTTAGGGGGTACAGGACTGATGATAGTTGTAGGTGTGGCTCTTGATACTGCACAACAGATAGAATCACATCTTATAACTAGACATTACGACGGATTTACCGGACCTAAGGGAACAAGAATTAGAGGCAGAAGGGCAAAGGCATAGTTTTTATGGAACTCATATTTTTTGGAGCCCCCGGATCGGGAAAAGGAACGCAAGCCAAGAAAGTAGCTGCTTGGTTGTCTATTCCGCAGATTTCTACCGGAGACATTCTGAGAAATGAGATTCAAAAAGGAACAGAATTAGGCCTTAGAGTAAAAAATGTTCTGGATGAAGGCGGTCTTGTAGGAGATGAAATCGTAATTGAACTTATAAAAAATAGATTACAAGACCCTGATTGTTCAAACGGATATATTTTGGACGGATTTCCAAGAACTGTTGCTCAAGCAGAAGCGCTTGAAGAGATGTTGAAAAAAGCCGGACGAGGGATTACTAGAGTCATTTCGTTGGAAGTAGATGAAACAGAACTGGTACAACGGATTACAAAGCGTCAAACATGCGGGAAGTGCGGAGCGATTTATAATAGCATATTTTCTCCGGCACCGAATGGAAAGTGTTCTTGCGGTTCTGAAGATCTGCGAGTAAGAGCAGATGATAATGAAGAGACTGTTCGAAATCGATTAAAAAACTATAATAAAAGTTCATCGGTTTTGGTTGGCGTGTATGAAAAAAAGAAAAAATTGTCCCAAATTGAAGGATCGGGGTTGACGCCGGACCAGGTATTCAACAAAGTGCGTGAGGAATTGGGCCGATTTAAAAAATAAATCATCCAAGTTTGGAGGATGTGATGAAAGTTAGACCGTCGGTGAAAAAAATTTGTGAAAAATGCAAGATAGTGCGTCGCAAGGGTATTGTGCGCGTTATCTGCGAGAACCCGCGCCATAAGCAAAGGCAGGGCTAGGAGGATAAAGTGCCACGTATTGCAGGCGTAGACTTACCGCGCAAAAAACATATTAGAATTGCTCTAACCTATATATATGGGATCGGGCGAACAAGTGCCGAGGAGATCTGCACAAAGTCAGGACTTAATCCTCAAAAAAATGCTGATGATCTTGATGAAAACGAGATTAAGGCAATTAGGGATATTATAAATGACGAGTATAAGGTCGAAGGTGATTTGCGTCGCGAAAACGCGATGAATATAAAGAGGCTTATGGACCTTGGCTGCTATCGGGGCTTGCGTCATCGCAGAGGGCTTCCGGCTCGCGGACAAAGAACTCATACAAATGCTCGCACTCGAAAAGGTCCGAGACGCGGACAAGCGATAAAGAAGAAGAAGTAAAAAATGGCAAGAGCAACAAAAGGCGGAAAAGTAAAAAAGGTAAAGAAGAACATTCCGATTGGTGTGGCACACATTCAATCCACGTTCAACAATACCATCGTTACAATAACAGATTCTGTGGGTAATGCGGTTAGCTGGGCTACCTCCGGATCCATAGGGTTCAAAGGGTCTCGAAAGAGCACACCGTTTGCAGCTCAAATTGCAGCAGAAAAGGCAGCAAAAAAAGCGGTTGAAAACGGAATGCGTCAAGTATCCGTTTTGGTCAAAGGGCCCGGTGCCGGACGTGAATCTGCTTTGCGAGCTTTGCAGGCAGCCGGTTTAAAAGTAACTATGATTCGTGACGTGACGCCGATTCCGCATAACGGTTGTCGTCCGTCAAAAAGACGCAGAGTCTGATTTAGTAGGAGGAATTAAGACGTGGCACGATATACTGGACCCGTTTGTAAGCTTTGTAGGCGTGAGGGGCTGAAATTGTTCCTAAAAGGAGAAAGATGTTTCTCCGATAAATGCTCTTTTGACCGAAGACCATATGCTCCCGGGCAGCATGGACAGAGAAGGGCAAAGGCATCTGAATATTCGCGGCATTTACGTGAAAAACAAAAAGTGCGTCGAATTTACGGTGTACTTGAGAAACAATTTTCTTTGTATTTTGAAAAAGCCGATAGAACTAAAGGTATTACCGGCCAAAATTTGATTAAGTTGCTGGAAAGAAGAATCGACAATGTCGTTTATCGTATGGGCTTTGCTAATACGAGGCGAGGCAGTCGGCAATTGGTTCGCCACAACCATGTTTTGGTAAACGGCAAAAGAGTAAATATTCCGTCTTTACTGCTGAAGAAAGGTGATGAAGTCACTTTGAGAGAGCGCTCCAAAAAGATTCAGGCGATACAGGATGCTTTGGAGATAAAAGGTAGACACGGATGGGATGCTTGGATTGAAATGGATCCCAAAGCACTTAAAGGGGTCTTTAAAGAGATTCCGGATGTCCAGGATCTACAATTGCCAATCGAAGACCAACTGATTGTTGAGTTTTACTCGAGGTAACTCGGATAGAGGAGGTCTGCATGTACAGACGCAACTGGCGTGAGCTCATTCGGCCGAAGGGATTGGTTTCGGTAGGCGG
>CAYWLQ010000165.1:0-12285 GCA_964458775.1 uncultured Myxococcales bacterium
GACTTTTATCGGGTCGGTGTTTTTGCTGAACTGCGGAGGGGCGGGAAAGGGTGAAAGTTCTGTTTCTTCCGGCAAGACTGTTTCTGAGAGCGAAAACCAAGAAAGCTCCGAAGACGAAGAAGAAAGCGTTTCTGATGAGGACAGACGTGAGGCTCATGCTCATTATAATTTGGGATTAGAATACAAGAAAGATTCTCAATTTGAACAATCACTTGCCGAATTGGACAAATCATTGGCTCTTCACCCCAAATTTGCTCCGGGACATTTTACTCGCGGAACGGTTCTAAGGCAATTAGGACGATTAGAAGAGGCGGCGGCGGCCTTTGCTCAGGCTCGCACCATTAAACCCAGTTATCAAAATGCCTATGCCATGGAAGGTGCAGTATATATGAGATTGGAGAAATGGGAGGAGGCAATACCTGCTCTTGAAACAGCTCTTACTCATGATCCAAAAGATACCGCTAGTGTTATGAACCTGGGCTTGGCGCTAAAAAAGCTCGGCCGTAAAGATGACGCTGTAAAAGCATTTGAAAAAGGGTTGCAAGACAATCCAGGCGATGCCGGCATTCTCAACAATCTCGCCGTTACTCTTTCAGAACTTAAACGTTATGAAGAAGCAATTGTATATATCGAAGATGCAATGAAGGCTGATCCGGAAAACGCAGATTATATACTCAATGCAGCATCTAATCTGCGAAAAACCGAGCGCTTCGGCGAAGCGGCGGTTTACTACGAGAAATTGATAGAGAAACAACCTAATAACGCAGCAGCTATGTTTGACTTGGGATACTGTTATGAACGAGAAAAAAGACCTAAAGACGCAGTGGCAATTTACAAAAGATATGTTGAGGTTATTAAAGAAAAGGATCCGGAGGCTGCAAAGCGAACTCAAGATTTGATAAACAGAATGCAAAAGAAATAGACAAGGAGCATTCACAATGGAACCTTCAATGAGTATAGGGATTGTCGGACTTGGAAGAATGGGCACCGCTATGGCAAGGCGTCTGTCCGCCGGCGGTGTAAGAGTGGTTGCATTTGACACAATACCTCAAGTGGTTGATTCAGCAGCGCAACAAGGACTTGACGGATGCGCCTCTCTAAGCTTGTTGGTAGAAAGACTTCACCGACCCCGAGTTGTATGGTGCATGCAACCACAAGGAGCACCTACTGAAAACGCTGTAAATTCACTAATAGACATATTGAATCCAGATGATGTTATAATAGACGGAGGCAATACCTATTACAAAGATACGGTTAGAAGAGCAGAACAAGCCTCAAAGCGAGGTATTCATTATGTAGATGTCGGCACCAGCGGAGGCATACTGGGAGAAGAAAACGGATTTTGTCTTATGATAGGCGGAGACAGCAATGTGGTATCTCGTCTAACACCTCTGTTTCAGGTTTTGGCACCGAATACCGATAAAGGTTGGGGACATGTGGGACCTACAGGAGCCGGACACTTTGTTAAGATGATTCACAACGGAATTGAATACGGAATGATGCAGTCACTAAGTGAAGGATTTTCACTTCTTGGCAGCAAGGCAACTATGGGGTTTGACCTCGCAAAAATCGCCGACATTTGGCGTTCCGGAAGCGTAATCAGTTCTTTTCTTGTAGATCTGGCGGCAGACACTCTGGCAGAGAATCCCAGTTTGGGGGGGATTGCACCTTATATCCCCGATACCGGAGAAGGCAGATGGACTGCAATAGAAGCTGTTGAACAAGGAGTTGCGGCTCCGATCATAACAATGTCTCTGATGGAACGATTCTCTTCGAGAGACTCAGAAGGGTTCTCAAAAAAACTTACTGCAGCTTTGCGTAAGCGATTCGGCGGATATGAGACCAAGAAGGCATAGAATAATGAAACAATTCTTTATTTCCCTATATTTACTTAGCTCAGCATTTGCATGCTCAAATTCTTTTCAGTATGGAGAAAACGAACAGATTGTTTCGTGTGACACAGAATTTACGGATAATAAAGATTCTGACTTTGATACTCTTTTTGATTCAGACAATACGATAGACAGCGATTCCAATCCGTCTGAAAAAGTTTGGGATCCTCCTCTAAACGTAATTCTCTTTATCGGAGACGGCATGGGGCACATACATGTTGATGCAGGCTCAATGATGAAAACTGGAAATGTCGGTTCCTTAGTATTTGAAAGCTTTCCGGTATTCGGTTGGGTTACCAACCATGCAGCAAACGCAGCAATTCCGGATAGCGCTGCGAGTGCAACCGCTATCGCCACAGGTGTAAAAGTAGATTTAAAGGCTATTGCAGTGGAGGTTCCTGGAGACGGACATGCTTTGCCGACCTTGGTGGATTTCTATCAACATGAGCAAAAATCAACAGCGTTGGTAACAACCTGTTCTATTACTGATGCGACCCCGGCAGCGTTCGGAGGGCACTCTCAGGATAGATATAACAATATTCTTATTGCATGGCATTACATCAACACTTCTCGACCTAATATACTCTTTGGCGGGGGAGGAAATCAAATGATTCTGGCAAACCCTGAAGCCGCCGGTTATACGGTTATAAATAGCTTGATCGGTTTTGATGATTTGTCAAAAGCAGGTGCTGCTTGGTTTTCCGGACAATTTGGAGAAGGTGATTTTCTTTACGAAGCTGACGGTATCGGAGACCTTCCGCATCTTCACGAGATGACGATTGCAGCTTTGTCAGTATTAATGCGCAATCCAAAGGGATATTTCATGATGTCAGAAGGAGGTCTCATCGACGATGCCTCACATGTTAATGATATACGTCGCACGGTTGGAGAGGTTTTGGAGTTTGACAAAACTGTTGAGGAAACCCTGGCGGTTATCGACCTTTCAAACACTCTAGTAATTGTAACAGCGGATCATGCAACCGGCGGTTTGGAAATTGCAGCAAACAACGGTAAAGGAAATCTTCCATCAGTCACTTGGGCTACTGCAGATCATAATGAGGGAATGGTTCCGTTGTACGCTATAGGAAAAGGTTCTGAAGTGTTTCAAAAAAGGTTTGATAAAGACGGTTTTATAGACAACACAGATATCTATCACATCCTGACCAAAAGACCGCAAATAGAGATCTAGTTTCTTTTTACCGATACTTAACTATCGAGCATCAGTTAAGAGGCCTAATACATAATAGTCGGTGGAATTAGCATCCGGAGCAGGTCGATGGCCGCTATAAAGATATCTAAGATCACATGCATCAATAGTCATTGTTTCATCCAAATTTGTACGAAGCATTTCACCGTGGACAATTCCTTCGTCTGACCAATCGGCACCGGTTACGTTATTCAAAGAGGCAAAAGCATTTGTCTCTTCTGTTGCAAGCGGAGTCCAAGCACCGTCAAGATGATCTGAGGTCCATGCACGAAAATAACGTCCTTTTTGTCCTATAGCTTCGACAAGAAGTAAGTATGTATCGGTACCTTTAAGTCTATAAACATTGCTTGCATCATACAGATGATATTCAGAGTCTTGCATCACAGTTTTAGTGGTACCCCCAAAACCTTCGGGAAAACTGCTTTTAAGGGTTTGGGCTCTATAGAGTACGTCGTTTAAGGCCGAAAAGAATAGATAACAATATGTGTCATCACATATAACCCAAAAATCAATACCGGCTCTGTCATCGTTAGGTATTATGTCCGGTCTATTCATGAATGTCTTCATGGCTGACCACGAGTTGACATCTTTAGGGTTTGTTGATGTTGAATATGACGGCTCCGGTGATTGATAAACCAAATACCAAAGTTTTTGAGGAGCAAAATAGAAAAGTTGCGGCGCTGCCTTATAACCGGTAAGGTTTTGGTTTACACTAACCAATGTTTTCTCCGCTGTTCCGGCTTGAGACCAATCTGCAAAGCTAAGATAAACCATACTATAAGAAGATTCTGTTTTTACGGTCGCATAAACATGCCAAAGTCCGTCAATTAAAACAACAGTCGGATCCTTTATAGAAATTGTATTTGAAGGAGGCAGAATAAGCGGCCCGGTAGAACTCCATGAAAAACTCTCCGGATCAGAGCAATATTCCTCGGTATCTGTAGCAATTTCTGTTTCCGTCTCTGTTTCCGTTTGAGAATCTATTTCATTTTCGGTATCTGTAGCGGTATCAGAATCCAAAATCGTTGGTGTGTCAGAATCTAAAACATCTGTAGAGGCATATTCGTCTGCAATAATAGTAATTTTGCGACATCCGATAGATGTTGACATCAAAAATGCTGTCAATATGTAATAAATCGGTTTCATATTCACTATAATATCCTAAAACTTACACAAACATAAAGCAAGAGAGGGAAAGTAGTACTTGATCAGTAAGGTAAACAAACTTGCATGGATTGAATTCTTGGCATAAAAGCCGAAAAATTCGGTTGCTGCCGAATTCTAAACAAAAGAGAACTTTATGAAAACTATTGCTACCACTGCCTTGTTGTTAACATTGAGTAACATCTTTATGACCTTTGCTTGGTACGGCCATTTAAAACAATTATCAACCAAACCGTGGATTATTGCCGCACTGATAAGTTGGGGAATTGCATTATTTGAATACCTGATTCAGGTTCCGGCAAATCGTATCGGATATCAGGTTATGAATGTCGGCCAACTAAAAATACTTCAGGAAGCAATTACTTTAACAGTATTTGTGCCGTTCGCAGTTTTTTACATGAAAGAAGAAATGCGCCTTGATTTCTTATGGGCAGGTCTCTGTATTCTCGGTGCCGTTTTTTTTATCTTTCGAAGAAAGATATTCGGCGCATAAAAAGCTTATACCAAACCTCTACGTCTCTTAACTGCATCCATTGCTCGAGCATACTCTATTTCCCAGTCTCGTGTGCCCTCCTCTAAATTCTTTATCTTAGAGCGAGCCTCTTCATCTATTTCTTCCTCTATTTCAGTATGCTTTTTAATAATAAGTTTCATCTTGCGCTTTAGCTCATGGTCTTCTGTAAAAATCTCTTCTACAAATTGGCTGTGCATAAAAGTGCCGATGATTTGATCCATAATGTAGTCAATTGCTTCTTCGCCGATAACAAAACGTTGTCTTTCGGCAAGTTTGCGTTTGACTTTGTAATGTGTGGAAAGGGGCCATCCCCGTTTTTCACAGAAATCCTTTGCTTTTTCAGTCAGTTCTCGATCAGTTCTGAGGTATTCTTTGAGAACAGCTTGAATATCGAGTTCAACTTCTTCTGGAGAATCTGATTCAATATCACCATCATCAATTAATGAACGAGCCGTCTCAGCGGCTATAATAGGTACTTTACCGGCAAAAAGTTTCATTTGATAAGCCTTTCAACAGACGGCTTTGTATCCGCCAGAAACGCAGAAGGCATATTGCTCGACAATCAAATACGTGTCAACCGACTGTTTACTCTAAGTACAGCTTCAAGTTAATTCGATACCATTTAGCATGTTCTGAACACCTTTGCGCCTTGCCTCCCTTGTGGATCCTTCCCTTTGCGCCTTGCCTCCCTTGTGGATCGTTTTGAAAATATTCTAATTTTTTTGTAAAAGGTTGGTATCAGCATCTTATATTACCCGATGAATTACAAATGCATTATTTGTGTCACATTTTAAAAGTATTGCTAACGATGCTAATTCTTAGACACTGATTGGTCAGTCAATAAACTAGTTTTTTGATTCATATTTTGAAGGGCATTTTGTTAGAATTTCATTGGCAACAAACAAATTCGAATTGGTATTAAAGACCCCCTGAACCAACAGTTCAAAACCTTCGCGCATAGTATCGGGTAAAATACCTTTGTATGACACTTCCATTATGCTGTTTTGTTTGATCAATTTAAATCTATATTCGTTGGAACCTGTTTTGGCTTTGACCGATCCCTCAACAAGTATACCGTTAACACGAACAGGTCTGTCTGCAAATCCGGCCGGGTTTTCCATTATCTCATTAACAGTTTTATAATAGACAACTGTATC
Source organism: uncultured Myxococcales bacterium (assembly GCA_964458775.1). GTDB lineage: Bacteria > Myxococcota_A > Polyangia > JAAYKL01 > JAAYKL01 > CAYWLQ01. The sequence goes on from CAYWLQ010000165.1 coordinate 5,935, forward strand.
ATCAAAACCTGAAACAGACAAATATACCACGGCTCCTATTGCTAAGAGACCGCTTAGAAAAGCTAATAATTTGTTTTTTTTCATAAAGTTAAAAACCTTTAGTGTTTCATTCTTCTACAGTTACTCTTATTACCTCATCAAAAGAGGTAAAGCCTTCGGCCAGTTTTTTTACCGCAGCCTCTCTTAGTGTAACCGTTCCGTCAGATTGTGCAGCTCGCATAATACGCACAGCATCTGCGCGTTCGTGAATGAGACGGCGCACAGAGTCATTTACACTGAGCATTTCATATATAGCTGTTCTGCCGTACAAACCGGTCCCCCGACACTTTACACACCCCTCACCTCTTCTTATTTTCAGTCGATTCATAGAATTTGGAGGAAGTTTGATATTGAGCATTTGTATTTGTTCTTCGGTCAAATAAGTCTCGGATGCACAAGCCTCACAAACTCTCCTAAGAAGTCGCTGTGCAATAACGCCTATTAGCGTTGACGAAACGAGATAGGGATTGAGACCCAACTCTAATAGCCTAGTAACCGCCGTCGCACTGTCATTGGTGTGTAAGGTTGACAGCACAAGATGCCCTGTTAAAGCAGCCTGAAGCGCTTGATTGGCGGTTTCGGGATCACGAATTTCTCCGACCATAATTATATCCGGATCCTGTCTTAAAATATGTCTTAAGGATTCAGCGAAATCGAGACCTATTTTGGGATGCACTGCTGTCTGATTAAAAGTCTCAAACACCATTTCAATAGGGTCTTCAATAGTGCTGACATTAACCTCAGGAGAGCTGAGGTATTTTAGAGCTGAGTAGAGTGTGGTGGTTTTTCCGGACCCGGTAGGCCCGGTAACCAAAATGAGACCGTTGGGGCGAGTTATGAATTCCAAACATCTCGAATACGAATCATCATCAAATCCCAATTCGGACATATCCTTCAGCAGCATTGACGCATCAAATATACGAATAACCACCTTTTCTCCAAAGGCTACGGGCAAAGTAGAAACGCGCATTTCCACTTCTGAACCGTCCTTGTCGGTCTTAAATCTGCCGTCTTGCGGACGTCGCCTTTCGGAAAGGTCAAGGCGAGAAAGAGTTTTAATACGAGAAACAACAGCAGGATGAACGCTTTTGGGAATTGAGTAGATATCGTGAAGAACACCGTCAATACGCATTCTGATTTTGCAGGTATCCCGTTTGGGTTCTATGTGAATATCCGAGGCGCGTTGATCGAATGCGTAGTGAAGCAGATACTCAACTGCGCTCACAACATGTCTGTCATTGGCTTCAATCTCATGAACCGCACTGAGTCTAACCAGCTGTTCCAAATTACCGAGATCTGATGACGGCTGCATTTCAACGGCAGCGCGTGCCACTGAACGCTTAAATCCGTAAACTTCGGTTATAAAACGTTGCAAATCGCTGCGCGGTGAAAGCATTAGATCCAAGCGACATTGAGTGAGATGTTCCAGTTCATCAAATAGTTTTCTGTCATAAGGATCGGAAACAGCAACACGTAAAACATCGCCTTCTTTTGCGAGCGGCAAAACAGAGGTTCTTCGAGCAAAAGGAAGAGAAACTGTTTCAGTTATAAGAGCTGAGTTTAGCTTTAGAGGATCGATTTTTATAAAAGGCATTTTTGCAGAATCAGCTAAGCACTTTACAATAGTATCCTCATCCAGCTTGAGTTCTGTGTTGTCGGCCCTATCTATTTCCAGGGACGCGATAATCTCAGCTGGAGAAATTTCACCGTATACAAAACGCCCGCGATCCTTTGCAAAGCTTCTTTCCAATCTAGCTCTTTGAGCATCAGACCTGAGTTTAATCAATACAGATGATTCCTCAGTGATTAAGCCGCTGCTTAACAACAAATCGGAAAGCTCAACTATTGTAATTTTATTCGTTCTCATAGCAATTAGGTTTATCATGATATTCAATAAACTAAAAAATAAACTATCTTATCCATGTTCAACGACTTCGTTAATTGAAATTTTGTAAACGTTGGCTATTCATTATGCGTATGTGATGTGTTCTATAGAGAATCGAATTATAGTAAACGGTCCTTTTTGATTACAATATGATTGACCGGAGACGACATGTGAATACATTGGTGCTGAAGAAATGAGGTGATGACATGCCGATGTTCGGACTTTTTATCGACCCTATGTACATAATGTTCTTACTTCCAGGATTTTTGTTAGCCGGATGGGCTACGCTAAAGGTTAAGGCCAATTTCGCCCATTATAGCCAAATAAGATCAAGCGGAGGTCTTACCGGTGCGGAAACCGCAAGGGAGATTTTAAGGAGAAACAATATTCATAATGTAAACGTTCAGGAAACAAGCGGTTGGCTTTCCGATCATTATGACCCATCGAAAAGAGTTGTAAGATTATCTCCCGAAGTATACCGCTCAACCTCAGTAGCTGCGGTTGCAATCGCCGCTCACGAAGTCGGACACGCTTTGCAGCATGCAAACAACTATGCGCCGTTGGCTCTTCGCTCGGCAGCAGTGCCGGCTGCCCGAATCGGCTCCTACGCTCCGTGGATTATTTTAATCGGCGGCTTTGTTCTTCAATCCTTATCGTTAGTATACATCGGAGTTGTTCTGTTTGCCGCAACCGTAGTTTTTCAGCTAATTACCCTGCCTGTAGAATTCAATGCATCATCCAGAGCAAAGGAACAGTTGTCGACGCTAGGCATAGTTTCAGCAAGGGATGCAGCGGGAGTAAACAAAGTGCTTTCAGCGGCAGCTATGACTTATGTGGCAGCAGCAGTAACGGCAATTCTAACACTTTTATATTACCTGATGAGACTAGGTCTTTTAGGAGGCAGAAGAAGTGATTGAATAACAGCATTCAACCTATCCAGTTGTCTTTCTCCTTCATCCTTGTAAGCTTGTAACCCAAAAAAGTAAAATCTTTCCATGGTGAAAAAAAATCTAAAACTCCTTTTTTATTTATTCCATATCGTTCAGCACAATATGAACTGACTTCGGAATCTATCGGTATTTTTGAAAAAGAGTGAAGAAGAACGGTCATGTGAGTCGCCGCATATTGTCCTATTCCTTTGATAGAAATGAGATCATCAAAGGTAATCTTTTGGTCATTTGCAACACCCTTATCGTCTATTAGATTTTGTTGTAAAAGATGACATGTGGCTTCATAAAGAACTTTTGCCCTGTAACCCATTTTTGCGATTTCCTGAAGACGCAATACGGAGCTTTTCATTATATGTTTTGGTTGAGGAAAAGCACCTTCGCCAAAATCATTAACAAGAGATCGCACCATTTTTTGAGTAAAAGACCACGATGCATTTATCGTAGTTAACGTTTTGACAAAATCTTCGTAAAAAGTTCCTCCTCTCAAAAAACGGCCGGCTCCTAATCGAAGAAGTCGTGCTATGGGGGGAGACAATTGAGATGCAATTTTTATTGCCGGACGAGGATCCCAATCCAAAGACAGTCGCCGTATAACGCGTTTAACTATCTCGACTATTTCACTTTTCATCAAGGATGCGTTACAAACGGTAATTCTAAATTCAACCTTGCTCAATTGTGTTATTGAAACTCTAACCAGATGATCTTCTTGTCGCTCAGTATACGAAAGGCTTTCTCTTCTTTCATCAAAGCTGTACGGAGCGAGGTTTACCCATCCGTGGCTGAAAACTGTATGTTTTAGTGATACAGGATAATCCGATCTAATTATTCTGCGATAGATACTCACTTGAGTGCTACGGACGGCAGTTTGGCATCAGGCTCTCTAAGATAAACAGGCTCTGTTGAATCCAAATCATCCGGTCCGTTAGCCAGAAATCTGGCCGCACCGATTTTACACATTGTAAAAGGACAGGGTGTCCAATAGTTTTCACCAAGCAGATCGGTATGAAGTTTTGATTGGATTTTTTCTCGATAGGGTTTAAGACCGCTGCCTACTGCAAAACTTAAGGTTGTACCGTATTCATTTGCAATGCGTTCTATTACACTGTCGACTTTTCCTACCCATTCACCTGATAAATCCTTGGTCGACGGCGCGCCTTCGGCATCCCATAAAACATCATATACCGAAGCAAACAACTCACCGCGTCTGGCATCAACTAAAACTGCAACCCTCCCCTGCCGACCTGATGAAAGCGCAGTTGCTTCCAAAGAGGAAATGCCGATTATAGGTTTATTCCCGACTAAAGCAGAACCCTTAACAGTCGAAAGTCCAATTCTTACACCGGTAAAAGTACCCGGTCCTCGTCCGAAAACAAACAAATCTACATCCCCAAGACAAAAACCTCCGCTTTTTAAAACCTCTTGTGCTCGTTGAATTGCCGTTTCAGCATGACCGGGAACAGCAGGTGCCTTACATACTGCAAATGATGAAACGTTTTGTAAAGAAGATGTCTCGTCGACAACAGCAAAGCCGAAGGCACCGTGAAGAGTTGACGTATCTATTGAAAAAACCAACATGAAAAATCTGTTATCACATTAAAATAAATAGTGTAACTGATATTACAACAAACATAGTGTTTTAAAGATGTTACGTAGCTAACAGGCTTCGCAAATAGTTATTAAAATTAAGCTTGGCGTTATAATCTTTATTTAGTTTAGAGTTTCCGGAGTTCGTTGTGGTTTTTGAGAGGCTCTTGTGATATCAAATGCCTGCTTCAAATCGAAGTTTTTGTTGTTGTTTGAAGCAATGAAAAAGGATTTGTTATGACTGATACTCCTGGAAAAAGAACTCTCGGATTCAATGAACCTCTAATCTTTAGCCGTTCCGTTTGCGGAAGAAAGGGAACTAATCTTCCAAAATCAGACGTACCGGTAATATCTCCGGAGTCTGCAGTTCCTAACGACTTCGTTAGGAAAAATGCTGCAGAACTTCCTGAGGTAAGCGAGCCTGAGGTTGTTCGGCATTTTGTTCGTTTGTCATCGTGGAATTTTAGTGTAGATCACGGATTCTATCCCCTCGGTTCCTGCACAATGAAGTACAATCCAAAAATAAATGAGTGGGCGGCAAGACTCTCCGGATTTGCAAATTTACATCCCTATGCCTCGTCGGCATCAATTCAAGGCGCCTTGCAAATAATGTATGAGCTGGAGCAGGCACTTTGTGAAATTTCCGGAATGGCCGCTGTTTCTCTTCAGCCTTCAGCCGGAGCCCAGGGCGAGCTGACAGCTATGATGGCAATAAGAAAGCGCCTCGAAGATCGCGGAGATGCTAGAAAAACCGTATTAATTCCTGATACCGCTCACGGGACAAATCCGGCCACGTGTGCTCTAAACGGATATGCAGTGGAGCAAGTGCGCTCTAACGAATTCGGTGCTTTAGATCCGGCTTCAGTGGCTGAAAAGATGAATGAAAATGTTGCTGCTCTCATGTTGACAAATCCCAATACCTTGGGACTTTTTGAAACCAATATCAGAGAAGCAGTCAACATTGTACATTCAAAGGGAGGTTTTGTTTTTGGGGACGGCGCAAATCTAAATGCGCTTATGGGTAAAGCTCGCCCCGGAGATTTCGGCATTGATGCTATGCAATTTAATCTTCACAAGACCTTTTCTACACCGCACGGAGGAGGCGGTCCGGGATCGGGACCTGTCGGTGTGTGCAAGGAGTTAGAACCCTATCTTCCGGTTCCCCGTCCTGTAAAGACAGGAGACACCTATGCCCTTTCTTATGATCTTCCAAAATCCATAGGAAGAGTGCGCTCATTTTTTGGAAATTTCGGTATTATGGTTCGTGCGTATGCTTATATCAAAGAAATGGGAGGTAACGGACTTACCAAGGCTTCGGAAATTGCTGTGCTCAACGCCAACTATTTGCTGAGTTTACTAAAAGACGATTTTCATGTGCCGTACGGACAAGGGCGATGCATGCATGAATGTGTGTTATCGGACAAATATGTACAATCTGAAAACGGTATCAGCACCTTGGATATAGCCAAATCCCTTATAGACAGAGGATTTCATCCGCCAACCATTTATTTTCCCTTAGTTGTAAAGGGCGCAATTATGATTGAGCCCACCGAAACAGAAACAAAGGAAACAATAGAGGAGTTTGTTGCCGCACTAAAAGAAATAAAAATGCAAGCAGCAACAGACCCTGATGCGCTACACAGAGCGCCCGAAAATACCAGAGTAGGACGTCTAGACGAAGCAGAAGCCGCCCGCCGCCCGGTTCTCAAAGCGTAGAAGCAATCGAGCGTATTCCTCATGTACCCACTGCACAAAAATGTACAAAACTGTGTACAAAACTGTGTGCACAAAACTGTGTGCCACAGTCAATGAAAGTTTGGCAATCGAGCACAAAACTGTGTGCCACAGTCAATGAAAGTTTTTTTTCCGAACTCAACAGATTTGAAAAAATCA
>CAYWLQ010000166.1:0-12211 GCA_964458775.1 uncultured Myxococcales bacterium
CTCAGAAGCAGACGGATCAGATTCGGAAACAAGTCAGGACAGTGCGGCAGATATCGACACGGACACCGATGCCGACACTGACTCAGACACTGACACCGACACTGACACCGACACTGACACCGACACCGACACCGACACCGACACCGACACTGACACCGACGCAGATCCGACATTTCATGTCTTCTTACTGATCGGCCAGTCCAATATGGCCGGCGGCGCTGCTGCTGAAGCTCAGGATCGGCTGGAAGATGAACGTATTAAAGTTTTGGGATACGACAACTGCGCATCAACCGGAAGGCAGTATAACCAATGGGACAATGCATCCCCTCCCCTGCACTCATGTGGATCCAACGGCATAGGTCCCGGTGATTATTTTGCCAAAACACTTATCAAATCATATCCCGCAGAGCATACAATCGGGTTGATTCCGTGTGGAATTCCCGGTGTTGACATCGATTTTTTTAGAAAGGATGTTGTTTCGGAAAGACGAAACGAATTCTCAATTCCTCCGGATAATCACTGGTCAAGTGCCTATGATTGGGTACTCGAACGAGCAAAATTGGCACAAGATGCGGGAGGTCGTATTGACGGAATTATTTTCCATCAAGGAGAGTCCGATTGGACCAATGAGCTGCGAGCTGTGTGGACAGATAAAGTAAAGGATATAGTAGAAGACCTGCGCGCCGACTTAGGAATCGGAGATGTACCTTTTATTGCCGGTGAGTTATTATACAGCGGCTGTTGCAAAGCTCACAACAGCCTTATACAAAATTTGCCGAACTCCATTTCTAACGCCCACTGGGTTTCTGCCGACGGGCTGAACGGCGTTGATTCCTACCATTTTGACTCAGCAGGCGTACGCATACTAGGTACACGTTTCGGTGAAAAGATGATCGAAGCTTTAGGGCTGTAATTCAAAGTCATCACTATTTTCCATTACGTAGCTTATTCATTCTCAATCCGCCCGGTTTTTGCATTATAATGCACTAACAATGAGCGAAGCATCGCAAAATTTTGAGAAAGGGCTTTAAATGAAGCTGTTTATGATTGGAATAATTTTGCTGTGGACAACCTGCATATCGTGCAGCAATCCTTCTTCTGATAACGGAGACACAGATAGTTCTACAGATAGTATTAATACCGATACAGGTGAGGTCGATTCAGACGCAGACGCTGACGGCGACACTGACACTGACACCGATACTGATAGCGACACTGACAGTGATACAGATACCGATGCTGACGGCGATACTGATACTGATACTGATACTGACAGTGATAGTGACAGTGACACTGATACTGACACTGATACCGATACCGACACTGATACTGATACTGACACTGATACTGACACCGACACCGACACTGATACTGACACCGACACTGATACTGACACCGACACTGATACCGATACAGACACTGATGCCGATACCGACACTGATACTGATGCCGATACCGACACTGATACAGATGCTGACACCGACACTCCCATAACTCCTATCGAGTGCGAAGCTGTCAACGGCGGAGCCGATGCCGTTTCAATTTCACTTGACGGCAACAATATTGCAGCCGGCAATGTTAACGGATTGACCTTTAAGGGTTTCGGTGTGCTCAGCGCTAACGGCACCAGTGCTTTGCTTTTAGATTACAAGGCTGAGCATCCGGAGAAGTATGCAGAGCTTCTTAAAATTCTGTTCAGCGGAAGTCGTCCTATAATGACTCATGTAAAAATTGAAATGGGAAACGATCGAAACAACTCCACGGGGCCGGATCCGGCAACCATGCGGTTGGAAAATGAACCGGTCAATGTAAAGCGCCACCCGGGCTTTCAGCTTGCGGCAGATGCCAAAAAGATAAATCCTGAGGTCAAAGTCAGCATTTTGCGTTGGAACGCCCCGGGATGGGTCAACAACAATGATAAAGTATACACTTGGTACAAGAATTCAATTTTGGCTGCTTATCGCAACTACGGATACATGGTCGATTTTGTCAATCCGCATATAAACGAACACGGACCTGATTTCAATTGGACCAAACAATATGCGCAAAGAGTAAGAACAGATTCTTCCGGATTTAACGACCAAACCGAACAAGCTTTGTACAATAGTATTAAAATAATAATTTCGGACGAAGCCGGCTTAGGATCCTTCGGCGGCAACATGGTCAGCGACGCTAGTTTGAGAGACGCGGTTTCTGTCGCCGGATACCATTACAACACAGACGATGACAGCAGCGGAAATTTTAAGCGTCTGGCAGATCAGTTTGACATAGAGGTTTGGAACAGCGAAGCGCAAGCAACCTTTAGCAACTCGGCTTTTCGTCCCAATAACAACATGAGGGACCCTTCGGTAGCAGGAACCGGCATCGGAGGCATTAACGGTCCGCTGGAAATGGGCAATACAATTATCAAGGGATACGTTAACTCACGACGCACACATTTCATATACCAGCCGGCATTAGGTTCATTTTATGAAGGCGGACAATATTCTTTTAAGGAATTGCTCAGCGCTCGCGATCCGTGGTCGGGTTGGATTCACTACGATGCAGGATTGCTAGTCTTAAGGCATTTTAGTTGGTTTGCAAAAACCGGCTGGGAAAACGAGGATAATACAAATAACATCTGGCGAACCGTACCACAGACAAGCACCACCGGTGCAACCGGTACAAATCCTATCAATGGCCGAAACGGTACTCCCAGCTATCTAACCATGGCATCTGCTGATAAGCGCAACTTTTCAACCGTGTTCATAAATGACAGCGAGTACACAAAAATTTATTCACTTCGAACCGTTAATATGGCCTATACAAATACACCGTCTCTTGAGTTATGGGAAACCCGTGCTGCCGAAAAGGGTTCGGCCTTTAACAGTAACTACATGCAATATCTTTGCAACATGGCAGCTGATTCTAACGGCGTGTACACAATCATGGTAAAACCTTTCTCAGTTCTAACAGTAACAACATTGGCAAACACCCAAAACACAGAATTCCATCGGCCGTTGCCCGTAGAGGGTGAACGATATGTTCTTGACACTAACGAGAACGGCTCGGGTCGCAATACTTCTGATAAAATACTATATGCCGATGATTTTGATTACTCGGACAAAACAGTTCCCCTTGTCGGAGCCGGCGGAATAATTACCGGAACCGAAAAGTACATAGATGCTTACGGCGGCTCTAAAAGCGTTGTTCCCAGATATACCAGTGATCGCAACGGCGCATTTGAAGCCTATCTTCCGGACGGTTCGGACAATTATGTGCTTAGGCAGCAGGTTGACACCTCGGTTATGGGGTTGGGCGGAACCTGGAATAACGGCAATCCCATTACTGCCGTAGGCGACAATCGATGGTTAAATTACAAAGCAAGCGTTGACGTATCATTTGAGCACAATAGCACAGAGGGAGGCGACAACTATGCTGCAATAGGAGCCAGACAACAAGGCGGCGGCAATTCCCATTACATGAACGGCACACCTTATGTTTTAAAATTTTGGTTTGACGGCGGTTGGTCGTTTTGGGTAGACGGGGCATCGGTCGCTTCGGGGAATGTTGTCAGCGGCTCAGGAGGAGCAACGATTGCAAACTTCAATACTGCTTATACTGCCTGGCATAACATCGCTCTAGAGGTTATAGACAATAAAGTTACTGCATATCTGGACAACACTGTGCTCACCGTATACACAGACTCTAAACCAAGACTGTCGGGTCGAGTTGATTTGGCAAGCGGCTACTACTTTACCAGATTCGATAATCTAAAGGTCGAAACCGTTGATGGTCATTCCCCGTATTACTCGGAGCTTCTAGACAATATGGAAATGCACGATTTGGCAAATCCGCCGTCCGTAAAGCTGATATATGAAGGTACATGGTCTCACGAAAACGGAAAGAGCATGTATAATTATCAACGTTCCCTTTCTACCGGCAGAGCTGCCGGAGCAATACTAAAATATACTTTTAAAGGTATAGGCATTGACATTCTCGGTCCCAATAACGGTTCAGCAACATTAGAAGTAACCGTGGACGGGCAAGTTGTCCGACCCTCTGCCGCCACAACAACTTCCGGAGAATTTTATCAAACCTTTACACTTCGAGATCTTACCGACGGAGAACATACCGTTCAGTTTAAAGTGCTGAGCGGAACCCTGGTAGTAGATGCGGTCGGTGTTGTTGCCGCTCCGATTTAACGATTGGTGCGGCTCTTTTAGAACGACTAGTAATTGTTGTTGCGCGGTTAAACTGTCCTTAAGCGGAAATAAACTCCGCATCTACGTCTTTTTTGACTATCCATAAGTTAGTCGTTCGAAAACATATGTCAGGGTGGGTTTACAGGACGGTTACGTTAGTCGAGAATAGGTTCTACAACTTCTCCGTTTAGTTGCGCATTGACATCGTGATAGACACCCAAAAACTGCGAGGTCAGGTCGAGCCACAAGGCAATCCGATGCAAGTCTTCACCGCTGAGTTGTACGTTCTTATGTCCTTCGGTAAGAAGCGGATACAATTTGGAGGCCCGTGCCCCTACTCGTCCCGGAATGGATCTGGGATACCCGTAAAACTCAGGACCGTCACCTCCGTCTTTGGTGCAATATGCCCTGTTAATTTCCGGAACGAAATTCTTGTCGTCATAACCGAAAGCATATCCCTTCTCATATAAATTGTTATACGATTCAAAAAATCCGTTTCCTGTTCTGTTTTGCCGCAAACTCATTGCCTGATTGCCGTCGTGACATCTTATACAATTGTCATTTAGCACCGGCTGAACCAAACGGGCATAGCTGAAGGGTTTTGCTCCAGGAACGGTCTCAGGTTCAATAACAGATGGATCGCGCAAGAACGCCTTGGGATAGGAATCCGGAATAGCCGGTGCTCGATGTCTCGGCTCATGGCAACCCTGACAAGTAAGATGGCTGTTTCCGTAGGGAACATATGCACCGGAGCGCATTGACTGATAAACAGTGCCTGTTTCATCAAGCGCCTGGAAATACACAACCTTATCATACGGTAAATAGAAATACGCACTGCCGTCGTCTTCTACCGGAACGGTCCCCAATACTTGGCGAGTATTTCGATTGATGAAATAAGAAATGCGAGGGTTTGCATTTAAAGGTGTAGATTTGGGAAGTACCTGCACAATTCTTAGCTTTTCGATTTTCACATTTTCATCAAAAGGAATAAGGCTGTCATAAACGTTTATTAGGGATATAGTTGCATTTTCAGCAAAAGCCTCGGGCATAGGATCAAAATACAATCCCGTAACAGGAACCGGCTTGTGACGCGGCTTTACAGGGATCGGATCCATTACGGACAATCTTCCATCGGTAAAAATTTCTCGTTTATTACCGTTTCTATCAATAATGTAGATTCCGTAATGGAGATTTGCAACGTTGGCTGTTGAATATCTGGGCTCATGGGCAACCATAAAAATATCTTCGCTAAGCGCCCATGGAGATGCGTAGTATTGATCCGCATTGGTTCCGACGGTAGATTCAGGAAATCCGGCATCTGTTGTAATGCGCTCTATCGGTCCCATAGCGTCATCATCTTCAATGTCGGGGTCAATCGTAATAACCGAACCGTAACTTTGAGCGTGGTGTCCCATTGCAATCGCAACGTATTTGTTGGATTCAGGAATGGCTCGAATGGAAATGATCATTCTGGGCAAGCGCCATTCGTCATTTGGGTAATTTAGATTTATCGCTCTGGCGTCCAAGCCGTCCGGTGTAGTAATCCACGGACCGTGCATTTGATTCTCTCCGCGATCGACATAATCCCATCTTGTGTATACAAGCATCCCGTTGTTGTCGACACTGGGTTGCCATTCGTTGGTTTCGTGCCAACTGATAGTTCTGATATTGCTGCCGTCATCATTCATTATATGAAGAGTATAGGTGGGCACCGGTCTAGGATGGCAGCGTCCGTAGCCTCCGCGTCTATCAGAAATAAAGGCAATGCGTCCGTCCGGCAACCATGTAGGATCAAAATCATTGTTATTGCCGTCTGTGAGCTGGGTTAAACCGCTTCCGTCAATATTAACTTTAAATATGTGAAAGGTATTGGTTTCGTTCCAGACTTCCGTAAAACGGCCTTTCTCGGTCCATGCAAATAAGATTTGAGTTCCGTCATAGCTTAGATCCGGCGATAAAAATCCTCCGAAATCAAGCTTTCTACCTTGAAATCGACCGTTTTCTACAACTGAACTTTCAAGAACATTGCGCAAGGTAGGGCTTCCGGAAAATGCGTTTTCCAAAATGTATAAACCGCCGGCTGTTGCGTTAAAACCGTGATATTGGTCACACATATGACCGCCGGCACCGTGATTGTCCAGTGCGTTGATAAAAGGCCGGCTGACGAATAAAATGTCGTCAAAGTCGAACACCGGATCATCGAGATTGATTTGAGCTTCAGCCTTTGTTTCAAAGAAAAAGGTTATGCCCAACATCATTGATATAAGAAACACATACTTATTGGAATTGAAGTAAACTTGTTTATTAAATATCGTCATTGTACTGCCTCTATTCCTTTATATCCCTAAAATCTAGTTCTAACATGTAGTCCACCAGATTTTGTAATTGTTCCTGTGATAAATGGGAGGTTTTGCCGTGTTTGTCTCCTACATTATGGATTGTCAGCATTTCCATTAGCGTAGCGGAGGAACCGTCATGCATATAGGGAGCGGTATTCCACACTCCTATGATCGTAGGCGTATCGAAGGTGTTATTTCTATCTACTGCCTTTCCTGAACCGACATCATATGCTTTAAGATCTGTAAACAAGGGTGCCGGGTGACATTTGGCACATCCGGTATCGCCTTCAAATAGTGCCTTGCCTATTTGGGCGCTGGGTGACAAGTTGTTTCCTTTTCGGTACGGACTTCTTTCCACGTGTTTAGTATCCAGATATGCTCGAATATCCGCCTTTTGCGGATCACTTGGAAGCACATACTTTATAAACTTAAAACCGGCACTTATTGCCACGTCTACTGTCGGTCGGATACCGGTGGCCATCATCGGAGGCATCAATGGCGAATATATCAGTGACTTACTATTCTTCGGATTCCCTATTCCGTCGTTTATAAGATCCCAATTGAGACCGTCATCTGCCCCGTTCGGATGACAAGTTGCACAGCTAAGCCATGCTTGCTGTGTGGTTATGGCATCATGAAACAACTTTTCGCCTCTACGGGCAGCATCTTCTTGTGGCATATCTCCAAGCTCAATGACACGTTCGATTCTATTCTGCGCTGCGTCCAAAATAACAACTGTTCCGTCAAAATAGGCACCCACCGCCAAGTTGCTGCCGTCGGGTGCAACAGCTATTCCGCGAGGACCGTTGGCTTTTATGTCAACATATTTGAGTATTCCTGCACTCCACAGTGCGGACAGATCGTTTTGTAAAATACTCCTTTTCGAAGGGTCCTCAGAAATTTGCAGCCATATGTCCGAATAGGGTTTGTCATATCGTCGCTTATCTCGGTTGTAAGGATTGAAACGGGCTTCAGAACCTGCCCCTTCATTCAGCATTTTATGCAGTACGGTAAGATCGACCTGAACGATTTGTCCGGTGCCTGCAATGCTTACCCATAGTTTTTTTCCGTCAGGAGCAATTGCAATTCCCCACGGATCGGCAGCGCCTTTCATCATTCGGTCAAGAAGCACCGTTGTAAATCTTGTCTTGGAATTTAAATCGATAATAGATAACGCATTGGTATTAACCCAGCCTTTAGTTATTTGGGTTGTAGGTAGAGTTACACGACCTAAAGTATGAACTGCATAGGCATATTTTCCATCAGGACTACATCTAATTTGGTGAAGATTACTGGAACCGAAAGGAAGTGCAATTTCGCCCGAAACGCTTCCGCTTTTTAAATCTATGACAGTCACAGTCGACGCCGTGCCCGTTTTTCGGGCATCACCTGTCGGGCGTTGATGTCCGACCAGGGCGGTCCCGCCGTCAGGAGTAATAGTTACGAACTCAGGATAGTTTTTTGACGAAATAGTTTCTGTAGTTGTGCCGGCATCAACATCCAGTATTAAAATCTGCCCCAATCCGTATTCTGTAACAACAGCAGTGTTTCCGTCAACTGCAATGCCGATCGGTTTCGGTCCTACAGGAATGCGTCTTTTAACACTGCATGTTATAGTATCGACCTCGGCTACGCTGCCGAAATCAAATTCTGCAACCCACAATGTTGTATCATCAATCCAGGCAATCCCTTTGCCGTAACCGCTGAGAGGCACAGTACATGCCACACTGCCGCCGTCGGTATTAACCAAGTAAAGAGCACCGCTCGATGCATCAGAAATAGCAAGTTGCCCTCCGCCGGGGGAGTAAGCCAAATCAAACGGAGACAGATAAGGTGAAAAATCGATTGGAAGATCATCATCAGTGTCGCTATCAGTATCTGAATCTGTGTCTGTATCCGTATCTGTGTCTATGTCCGTGTCTGTATCAGTATCCGCATCTGCGTCTGTATCAGCGTCTGCATCTGCATCAGTGTCAGAGTCAGCATCAGTGTCTGTATCAGTATCAGCGTCCGCATCTATATCAGTGTCCGCATCCGAATCAGAATCTACGTCAGTATCAACGTCAGAATCTGCATCACTGTCGCTGTCGGTATCACTGTCAGCATCTGTATCCGTATCGCTGTCGCTGTCAGAATCGGTGTCAGCATCAGCATCGGCATCCGAATTCGATTCACTGTCTAAATTGTTATTAACATTACTCTTTTCGTTACAACCTACCAAGAAGAGAATGTTGATAAGCAAGCAAATTGCACTCAACAAAGAAACCGCCTTCATGAAAACCCTCCTGTCATACTATTTAATTTGTCGTCGCGTTTAAAACCGGCGCGTTTACGCGTTTACGATATAGTGCACATCCGGTGGAATTTTCGGGCGGATTATTAATATACAGTTTTCACAATTTATGTACTGTAATCGGTGCAAAGTTACTGTCAAAAGGCAGAATAGAAAATCAGCTTTTGTTTAAGAAAGCAACAAACACCATGTCATATGCCGCATACACCACAAAGACAGCACTATCATTGTTTGCAATCAACATAGGCTGCGCCAATGACAACAACGATACTGCTCTGCAACGAAAATTCCGGAACTACTAGCTATTAACTCCAAAACATGTGCCGCAATACACTGTTTCTTCATACAATCAGAAATCACTGGGCGAAGACACTGCGCACCTAAATCCGTTATAATCGCTGCGATTTGAAAGGATGTCCCAGCTGCGGAAGGACACACGTGCAAGGGATGGGCTGGTTTCCCAAGAACCGCCCCTCAACACGCGGTGTTGTTTAACATTTGTATTATGCGGGTTTTTTATCGGCCCCATACTGTAATAGTTGCTTTCGTACCAGTCGTCTGTCCATTCCCATACATTGCCTATCATATCATACAACCCATATGGACTCTTGCCGCGAGGATATGCCTCGACAGGCGATGTTGTAAAGTACCCGTCGTCATAACCTGTCGCGATAGTCAATCCCGACTCTTTCTTCTTAGCAGTTTCATCTGCAATATTGGCAACCATCTCCGTGTCAGCATAACCTTCGTTTCCCCACGAATACTTCCTACCGTCTGTCCCTCTGGCACCTTTTTCCCATTCGGCTTCCGTAGGCAGTCGTTTTCCCGCCCACTGACAATAGTCGGCAGCATACTGCCATGGTATACAGTTAATCGGATGATTCCCCCGTCCGCTATTATTCCAATTGCAAGCCCATGCCGAATCCGGCAGTTCTTTGTCCAAATAATACGGCATTGTAAGCCCCTCTGATTTACAGACGCCGGCACTTACACACTCTTTATATTCATCTGCTGTTACCTCATGCCTGTCTAAGTAATAAGCACTAAGATATACCTGTTTGTAAGGATTCTCATTATATGCGCATTCCTTGTCCGCAGCCTCGTTACACCCCCTACCAAAATCGCCGGACGGTATAGCACACATGGGACCTCCCTTGCCGGTGGGTGAGGCTGAACAACCGTTGGTAAACCATCCGTCTTTTTTGAACTCCACAGACTCCTTATTGTCTTTGGTTTGAAATTCCGCAGAAACGTTGCTGTCGTCTTTTCCGCATCTGCTACAACCGCATACCCATAACAGAAAACAAGTTACAGTTATCTTAATAACAATACTTTTAAACATCAGTCTCCTTAACTTTCAAGAATTCTCTGTTCAAAGACCTTACTTATTTACTGTATTTTTTTTATTCTGTTAAGTTGATTTATCAAAGTAGTTATCCATATGAAATACGAGCCGGTCGATTACTACTACTGCGAAACGACCGGATTCACAGGGGCAAGCGGCTTTCCGAGTTGCAGCGGCCGGCTAAAAATAGATCTCGACACCAAACGATCCTCAAGCGGTACGGCTGCGCCACCGAAATACATGCGAATCTAAATTCGCAACTCATAAACAAACGCCATTTCGCTTCTGAGAACAGGCTTATGCGACAGCTCGTTTTGCGCTGTTGATATGTAGTAATATTGACAAGGAAATTTTGAGTGCGTAGCATGGCGCACTGTATGCTACTCGGCGAAACGATCACCGAAAGAGGAAATTCGAGAATGGAAAGATCTAAATCGGCGGCGGCAAAATGCCTTGCGATTCTGGGGACAGGGTCGGATGTTGGAAAGAGTATCGCTGTAACGGCACTCTGCCGGATCTTTTGCAATCTGGGCCTGCGAACCGCTCCGTACAAAGCCCAGAATATGTCCAATAACTCTTTTGTAACTGTCGAAGGAGGCGAGATCGGTCGCGCTCAGGCGGTACAAGCCGAGGCGGCCCGAGCGGCGATGCATGTGGACATGAATCCGGTGCTCTTAAAACCCTGTACTGATACCGGTTCCCAAGTGGTGCTTCTCGGAAAAGCGCTCAAACAGGCGGAGGCGGCGGAGTACTTCTCGAACAACCGACCGCTCTTTCATGCCTCGGTGGAGGCCCTTAATAGACTTAGAGCTCAATATGAATTGATTGTTATCGAGGGAGCAGGTTCCTGCGCGGAGGTCAATCTCCGAAAGCGCGACTTCGTCAATTTCGAGATCGCACACGCTACGGACGCACCGGTGATTCTCATCGCCGATATCGATCGAGGCGGCGTGTTCGCCCAGATCGTGGGAACGTTGGAAATTATTCCTCCCAGGGACCGCGAGCGAGTAAAAGGTATTCTCATCAACCGTTTTCGCGGAGATCTTTCTTTGTTTAACGACGGGGTGACCTATCTGGAAGAGCGCACAGGGTTGCCGGTGTTGGGGGTGATTCCATACTATTATCATATTGATATTGATTCAGAGGACGGAATGCCTCTCGATACGCTGTTGGATCCGCAGGAGACGCCGGACGCTCGAACAATTCGTATCGCCGTGATTCGGCTGCCGCATATTTCGAATTTCACCGATTTCAACGCCCTAATTCGCGAGCCATCAGTAACGCTGCACTATCTCTCAAAACCTCGAGATTTGTCTGCGTACGATGCGCTCATTCTGCCGGGGACGAAGAATGTTCGCTTCGATCTGGAGTGGATGCGAAAGGTCGGATGGGAGAAGGAGATATTGCGGTTTCATCAGAGCGGAAAATCGGTCTGCGGCATTTGCGGCGGATATCAGTTGCTAGGTAAACGACTTCACGATCCCTTCGGCGTAGAGGGGCCTTGCGGTTCTTCGGATGCCTTCGGCTTTCTGGATGTGGAAACCGAGTTTCAAAAAACGAAGATCGTCACTCGAACTGAAGGGCGACTTATGGACGATGAGATGCCGCTCTCCGGATACGAAATTCATATGGGGATCTCTAGGCTAGGGCCCGACGCGAAACCGTTCGCCAGAATTATGAAGAAAAACGATATCGCGTCTGAAGAGACCGACGGAGCAATAGACGCGCAAGGACTGGTCTTCGGAACGTATTTGCACGGCCTTTTCGACAACAAGCCGTTTCTCCGAAAGTTCCTGCATTCCATTCGGTCGGATGCGGACTTGGATTCTGCGACAGACATACACGTTCGGGACGCCCAGTACGATCAACTGGCCGAGCACTTCGCCGCCCACCTGAATATGGACAAGCTTTTCGAAATTCTCGGCATATCGCCGGTGACCGTCTCATAAATCGCTTGCGGGTAAATTGGGGGTAAATTGGGAGGGGGGGTAAATTGGGGACATCGATAAAGCGGCTCTCACAGTCAAGGAAAATCTTTTTCCAACTGTCA
>CAYWLQ010000167.1:0-12156 GCA_964458775.1 uncultured Myxococcales bacterium
GGACTAATTGAACAGAATAACAAAAGAATAACAGGTTTTTCGACTGAAATATTGTTAAGAGTTTAGTCTTTTACTGTTTTATATGGAATGTACGTATCCTTCAATATAAATATATTTATCAATCCGGAGGAGTCGAATTGTTACATTGAAACTGCCAAGCTGACGGGGTCCCTACTAAATCACGCCATCTTATACAAATCGACCTTTTGTATTGAATAGGACTTTTGAGAGGGAAACAAATTATGAATCATCTCTTTTAAAATCATCTCTTTTAACAAACCTCTGCACAGCGGTAATAATTCGCTGTTGTTCTTCTTCAGTCATTAGGGGATCCATCGGCAGGGCCAGGGTTTCTTT
Source organism: uncultured Myxococcales bacterium (assembly GCA_964458775.1). GTDB lineage: Bacteria > Myxococcota_A > Polyangia > JAAYKL01 > JAAYKL01 > CAYWLQ01. The sequence goes on from CAYWLQ010000167.1 coordinate 358, forward strand.
TGCTGCTTTTTCTGCGTTTTGGAAATCTCCTTCTTTATAGCCTAAGAAAGAAAAGCAAGGTTGAAGATGGAGGGGATAGGGATAGTATACGGCAGTATCAATGCCGACTTGTTCCAATTGATGCTTTAACTTGTCTCTGTTTTTTACTCTTATTACAAACTGATTGTATACATGGCGAGACGGTTCGTATTCTTTGGGCGGTATTAAGTTTTCAAGGTCTCTAAAGGATTCTCGGTATCTCTTTGCCAGGTTTTGTCTGGCTTTTTGCCAGGTGTCCAGTTTGGGCAATTTGACTGACAGAAACGCGGCTTGCATTGCATCCAGTCTGAAGTTGCCTCCAACGTACTCATGTCGGTATTTTTTTACTGCTCCGTGATTTCTCAACGCAAGCAAGCGATCGGCCAGCGTGTTATCGTTTGTGAGAATTGCACCGGCGTCTCCCAATGCTCCTAGGTTTTTTGCAGGAAAAAAAGACAGCGCTCCCGCATTTCCTATGGTTCCGGCGCATCGACCGTTTAGCTTTGCTCCGATTGACTGTGCCGTATCTTCTATTACCCACAAATTTGAGGAATCGGCAATTGAGATAATTTTATCTATGTCAGCACAGAGGCCGAAAAGATGAACAGGTAAAATCCCTACTGTTTTTTTTGTAATCTTATTTTCGATGTTCGAAGGTTTGATATTAAAGGATTCGAGATCGATATCTGCAAAAACAGGAATTGCTCCAAGACGGGAAATAACTCCGGCAACTGCAAAGAAAGTATAGGGCGTGGTAATAATTTCGTCTCCCGGTTTTACATCTAATGCAATCATTGTTGCTAGAAGTGCATCGGTTCCGGAGTTTACCCCTACTGCTCTATTTACTTGTAAATATTGGGCCAGCTCTGTTTCAAATTTTTCAACCTTTTTGCCGCCGATGAACGTTCCGCTTGCTAGAACCTCGTTAAAAACTGCACTAAGCTCGTCAGCCAAGACGCGGTGCAAACGAGCTGCATTGAGCATGGGAATGTGTGTTAGATTTGTCATGTCACTAACCGCGCTATCGCAGTCTTCAAGTGCTACAGTTTAAGCTCCAGGCATAGATCATTATTATCTATGCAATAAATAGAACTGCATTCCGAACATGTTAGATTATCGCTCAGTCTAGTTCCGCATTTGCAGATCCAGCCGATTCTCAAGGCGGGATTTCCCGCAACCAAGGCGAACGGCGGCACTGTTCTGGTAACAACCGCTCCGGCTCCGACCATAGCATATTCTCCTATGGTATTCCCGCAGACAATAATCGCACCTGCTCCGAGCGTAGCGCCCTTTTTTACGAGCGTTGTTTCAAAGACTGCTTTGCGACACACTTCCGAACGAGGTGTTCTTACATTTGTAAAGACCGCCGACGGCCCAATAAATACATCGTCTTCGATTACTACTCCTTTATATATAGATACATTATTTTGCACTTTAACTCTTTTACCGATAACAGCTCCCGGGGCAACATAGACATTTTGTCCCAAACTGGTTCCTTCTCCAATTGAGCATCCGGCTTCGATATGGGAAAAGTGCCATACCTTTACACCGTCTCCCAGATTTTCTAAGCGATCTACCCTGGCTGTTTCGTGAACAAAAATAGATCTTTCAGCAATATTGTTATTCATAGTGTTACGATATTTTTACTTACAATTCCGAGGTTCGCAAACGCATTTCTGCAATCAAGAATAATTTTAAAACTTTCAGCTAAGAGTTTATAGTCAAAGGCTTTGTGATCCGTTGTTAATATTGCAGCATCAAATTCGCTACAATTTGCGAGTTCGCAGGAAATGATCTCTTTTTTTGTTTCATCTTCTGACAATGATATTTGCAAGCTAGGAACATGTGGATCGCAGTACTCAACCCATGCGCCTTTTTGTTTGAGCAGTTTAAATATTTCCAAGCCGGGGGATTCTCTTATATCACTCACGTTTTTCTTATAAGCCATTCCTAAGATCATTATCTTGGAACCTTTAATAGATATAACATCTTCATTTAAAATATCTGTAAGTTTTTGTAGCACAAAACGAGGCATGTTCCCGTTAATATCTGTGGCCAATTCAATAAATTTGCTGTTGAAATCCAAAGCTTTGGCTTTCCATGACAAGTAAAGGGGATCCAGCGGAACACAGTGACCGCCTATTCCGGGTCCCGGATAAAACGGCATGAAACCGAACGGCTTGGTGGATGCAGCCTCGATTATGCTCCAAATATTTAGGTTCATACGGTCGCACATTACTGTAAGTTCATTTACAAGCGCTATGTTCACAGCCCTAAAGGTGTTTTCGAGCAGTTTAACTGTTTCTGCCTCTCGGGCTGAGCTTACAGTATGTATTTTATCCAGGGCAGCAGAATACAAAGCGCGCGCGACTTCGGTGCATGCCGGTGTAACACCTCCGATTAGCTTGGGTGTATTTTTGACAGTCCATTTTGTATTTCCCGGGTCTACCCTCTCCGGAGAAAAGGCGGCAAAAACACTCTCTCCAACTTTGAAGCCTAACTCTTTATTCATAGGAGCCGCGATCAGCTCTTCTGTGGTTCCCGGATAGGTGGTGGACTCAAGCACAACCAGCATGCCTTTTTTTATGTGAGGAAACAAGCTGTTGAGCGCATCTGCAATGTGAGAGATGTCCGGCTCTTTTGATTTGGTCAGAGGAGTCGGAACGCAAACAGAGATACAATCGGCTTCGGCGAGTTTGGCATAGTTGCAAGTCGGGAATAGCTTTTTTGATGCAATAACAGCCGACAAACGAGAAGATGATATATCTTCAATGTGAGAAACGCCGCGAGATACTGTTGCAACCAACTTTTCATTGAGATCAACACCGATAACCCGAAAACCTGCTTCTGCAAACGTAACTGCGAGAGAAAGACCCACATAACCCAGGCCGACAACACCTACAACCGCGTCTTTTATGTTTATTTTTCCTAGCAGAGCGTCTTTATAGCTTGTTCCCAATACATTTTCAGAAGGAACAAATGACAAGCTTTCATACTGAACTTCTTTATAAGCCAAAGACTGGTAGTTAACCGGATCAAATCCGGGATTCTTAATGTCGGTCATAATCTCTCCTCGACTATTGATATTTCACAAAAAATTGCTAATGCGTAACATGCCGTTTGTTGTCATACCATAAAAATTGCAAGTCGTTGTCCATTGAATTAACAAAGATTCGTTAGTTTTCGTCTAAAAAGTTCTGTTCAGGACGACCAAAAACGTAATTAAAATGATTATCCCCGTAAAAACCTTAATGCCGGTGCGAGTTTGCTGCATGGGATAGGATAAATCTGTAAAATCGACATAAATTTAAAAATACATAATTGATTTTTGCTGAACCTAATGTTAGCTAGATATTGGTATAAAGTCTGAAAGTAGATTTTGCAACAGTAACACGCGACTGCGGTTCTTTGCATTTGAAAGAGGAGATTAAACATGGCGGATCAGAAATTTGAGCCTAGTGCATCATTCAAAGAGAAAGCTTGGATAAAAAGTTATGAGCAATACAAAGAAATGTATGATCGCTCCATAGCAAACCCGGAAGCGTTTTGGGGCGAAATTGCTGATCAATTTACATGGTTTAAGAAGTGGGACAAAGTCTGTGACTATAACTATGATCGACGCAACGGCAAAATCTTTATCGAATGGTTTAAAAATGCAAAAACCAACATAACGGTCAATTGCCTTGATCGACATTTGGCTTCTCGGGGAGATCAGGTTGCTATTATTTGGGAAGGCAACGATGTAGGCACTGACAAAAAAATAACCTACAAAGAACTGCACGAACAGGTATGCAAATGCGCCAATGTGCTAAAGGCAAACGGCGTAAAAAAAGGCGACCGTGTTTCTATCTATATGCAAATGATTCCTGAGCTGGCGGTAACAATGCTCGCATGTGCGCGCATCGGCGCTATCCACTCTATCGTGTTCGGAGCCTTCTCTCCTGATGCTTTGGCTGATCGCTGCAATGACTCGGACTGCAAAATAATCATTACCCAAGATACAGGTCTCCGCGGCAATAAGAACAATGTTCCCATGAAGACTAATGCTGATGCAGCAGCTGCCAAAGCGCCATGTGTAAACAAAATCGTAGTGGTAAAACGCACGGGAGTCGACGTTCCTATGACAGCAGGAAGAGACGTTTGGTGGGATGACGAAATGTCAAAGGTAAGTGCCGAATGTCCTGCCGAAGAGATGGATGCAGAAGATCCGTTGTTTATACTTTATACCTCAGGATCGACCGGAAAACCCAAGGGGGTTCAGCACAACGTCGGCGGTTATATGGTTTACACGGCTGTTACTCACAAATATATTTTCGATTATCACGACGGCGACATTTATTGGTGTACTGCTGACATCGGTTGGGTAACCGGACACTCATACATCGTTTACGGCCCGCTGCAAAACGGGGCTACCACTATTATGTTTGAAGGCGTCCCCACATATCCCGAACCGGATAGATTCTGGGCAGTGGTCGAGAAATACAAAGTAAATCAGTTCTACACCGCTCCTACAGCTATCAGGGCGATTTCTGCTCTGGGATCAGACTGGCCCAAAAAACGCGACCTTAGTTCCCTTAGACTTCTCGGTTCGGTGGGCGAGCCCATAAATCCCGAAGCTTGGATGTGGTATCATAATAATATCGGTCACGAGAAATGCCCAATCGTCGACACATGGTGGCAAACCGAAACAGGCGGCATTCTAATCACACCTCTTCCCGGAGCCTGGCCCACCAAGCCCGGTTCTGCTACGCTGCCTTTCTTCGGTGTTGTTCCCTGTATTGTTAATGAGCAGGGCGAAGAGCAGCAAGGTGCTTGTTCCGGTATTTTGTGCATAAAGAAACCGTGGCCGGGCCAGATGAGAACAGTCTACGGCGACCATAACAGGTTTGAAGAAACCTATTTTGATATGTTTAAAGGTCTCTACTTTGCGGGAGACGGTGCCAGACGTGACGAAGACGGATATTATTGGATTACCGGTAGAGTTGATGACGTAATAAATGTATCCGGACATCGCATGGGCACAGCAGAAGTCGAGAGCGCTTTGGTATCCCATCCTAAAGTAGCTGAGGCAGCTGTGGTTGGTTATCCGCACGATATTAAGGGGCAAGGCATTTACGCTTATGTAACCTTAAACGCCGGCGAAGAATATACAGAAGCGCTGAAAAAAGAGTTGGTTAACCATGTTCGTAAGGAAATCGGACCCATAGCATCTCCCGATGTAATCCATTGGGCACCGGGACTTCCCAAAACACGTTCGGGAAAAATCATGCGTCGAATTTTGCGCAAAATCGCCGAAAATGATACCGGAACCATCGGTGATACCTCTACTTTAGCGGATCCTTCAGTAGTAGAAGCTCTGATAAAGAGCGATCCTCGCAAGTAATTAACCTTTATTTCTGAATATCATCGTTGAGCTGTTGTTCAGCCCAGACTTCGTGGGCATGTACATCTCTGCCGAAGTCTGCTGCCATGAGAAGATCCCTCCAGTCGGTTTGGGCAAGCTGAACCGCTTCAAGGAGTTTGTCCGACTGACCGTCGCTGATTTTTAGCGCAGCGAGCCGTATGCGGGATAAAAGAGTGTTCCAGTCCGCTCCTTGGTTTATGCACGGCAAATTCATTCCGCACTCAGATACAAGCAACTCACGCACTGTCTCTCGCATCGGCGGTGTGAAAAGCTTGTCGATGATAATTAAGGTTAGTATGCATAAAGAGGACATGGCAAAGATTCCTTTCTTCTTATGTTGAAGACGAACCGGTTTGGAAAACTGCTCTTTTGGGTTTTTGCCACTACAGTTGAATTAGTCAATCATTTCAGTTTACACGGTATTACTTAGATGGTATCCGGGGAAGTCAAAAATTTGGGTTGTCTTTTTGTACAATGACAGCCGATATGTAATTGCAGCGGTTGAAACATGAATGAACTAGAGCGAGATCTTTTATCAAAATTAATTCAGTATACCAATATGCAGGATGTTGATTTGGGAAATATTACTTCCGAATCCACACTGTATGGAAAGGATTCAACTTTTGAGCTGGATTCCATCGATGCCATTGAGATTGAGGTAATGATAAAAAAAGAATACGGTATTGATGTTCATCCCTCAGAAAGGTCGGAAGCCACTTTCGGTTCTATCGGCAGTTTGGCTCGATTTATCGAAAGCAACAGAAACCGAGACCTGTAAACTGAAACGCAGAGATTGCGTTTTTGAGAGGTGCTCCGTTGTTGATAAAAAGAGATCCCGAAAAATTGGATGCTCCGTTTTGTCTTGTCATGTATGACACCGATAAAGACGGTCGATGTGTTCCCTCTTATGTCGAGTCCGAATACAACGAAGAAATCGGTGTTTACTACGCTCAGCGCGCAACAGAGTTAAAACGCTTGCATTCTGAAGTACTAGAAGGAAAGATCAGTCCAATAAGTTTTTTTGTTCAATATCAAAACATGACTTTGTCTGACGTGGCAGCTCGCGTAGGACTCCGTGTATCGCAAGTAAAAAAGCACCTGAGTCTTGAAGGTTTTAAATCGGCAACAGTTGAACAACTCATGAAATATGCCAAGGTGTTTGATGTTGCTATAGCTGATTTGTTTGAGTTTTATTTTGTATCCGACGATGTGGTTGCGGAGTCAACAAGGCACCATGAACGTTTGATTTTACAGACGTCTTTTTCTGCGAAAAAATAATGACCGACAATTCAATTAAAACTATTGCATATACTCACCGGATAGGTTCGCACTGCGAATCCGGCTCTATGCGCAATGTACTCAATCACGCAGGTATGGAAATATCCGAGCCTATGGTTTTCGGTTTGGGTTCCGGCATTTCGTTTTATTATTTGTTTTTCGCTGAGGGGCCCAGCGGTCTTCCCATGGTAGCCTTACGAGAGCCTCCCGGAACCATTGTAAAAAATTTGTCTCAAAATTTGGGGATCAGCTTTTTTAAGAAAGCCTATCGCTCTCAAGAAGATGGACTGATTGAAATAGATCGATGTTTGGCAAACGGGCGTCCGGCAGCTGTTTCGGTGGATATGTTTTACATGAAATATCTGCCGTCTTTTCTGCATATCCACGCACCGTTTCATTTTGTTGTTATTGTTGGGAGAGATAAAGATACCTTTGCTGTATCAGATCCTTATCACGCGGAAATTGGAAAGTTATCACTGGAAGAGCTTAAGGCGGCTTGGCAGACCGACGCAAAAATGGCCAAGAATAACTTCTTGTTTTATGTAAACGACAACAAGCCGTCTCCTGTATCGGATTTGCGCCAAATCGCAATTAAAGCGATAAAAAAAACTTGCAAAAACATGCTTCCTCCGCCGGTTGTTGACAAAATGCTGTTTTTTGTCGGCATTCAAGGAATGAAAACCTTTGCGGACAAAATTCTTACATGGCCGGACAAGTATAAGGGAGTAAAACTTCGAGAGGGAATTTTGTTTAACGCTGTTACCTTCGAAGATCAGGGAACAGGAGGAGGAGCTTTTAGATTGATGTACGGAGCTTTTTTACAGGAAGTAGCCGCTATGTTTGGATCCGAAGCGCTCAAAAAATCAGCGGATGACCTTATTGCCCATGGGTACAGATGGAAAGAAGTTTCGCGACAATTCATCCGTGTCGGAAAACTTATTCCTATGGATAACAATGCTTATGATTTGTGGCGAAAAGACAATGAAGCTGCGCTTAAGGACGGTCTTTCAAAGCTTCGAGAAGAATTTTTAAAGTTGGCTGATTTTGAAAAGCATTTCTTTGGTGACCTCAAACGTATTGTCTCGTCATTGCAATAGGGGGCTCCCAAAGGTGTCATTATCAACTGAAAATTGGTGGAAACTCTGGGCTCCGTATTGGGAGTATTTGGAAAATCGGCATTTGAGTACCGAAGTAATGGACGGTTTTCTTAGCGGGGCTAAATCACCTTCGCTTGTTATCGGAGCAGGCCAGGGACTGATTGTAGAAAGATTAAGACAACAAGGATTAAAGGCCGAAGGCGTTGACTTAGAACCCGAAATGATTGCTATGGCCAAAAAGCGTCGAGGTATAGAGCTGACCCTCGCTGATGCTTCAAAGCTCCCTTATAAAGACGATTCATTTAGAACGACGATAATTGCAACAGGGGTGCTTGATTATCTGGACAATGAAGAGACCATATTCGGCATTATTCGCGAAGCTGCTAGAGTAACTGCCGACGGAGGGGAGCTTATTCTTACTTTTTACAAACTGCCTTCACGCCAAGAGCGTATCTATCGTAATCTTGGGGTTATAACCGCTGACAACAGGTACAGACTCCGAAGAATATTCCAGATAATGAAAGACTATGAGCAGTCATTTAAACTGCCTGTAAACAATATTTCGGAATGGACAGGTCGCTCTTTGACGTCAGCGCTTGTCTATTGGTTGATACTGGGAATTACTCTTCCAAAACAAATGAGAGCAGAAGGAAAACAAATGTCAAAAATCTTTTCCTCTGCCGAAAAAGAAGGAATTTCAAGAGATGCCCTTGTGAATTCGGTTCCGGAATCACTGCCTTATCGAAAAGAATCAGAAGTATTTGATCTTGCAGAAAGGGCAGGGTTGAGAGCGTTTGCAGCTTGGTCAGGTCCGGATTGTACGGTGGTTAGACATCGCCTTTTCGGAAAGCTGAATCAAGGTCAATATGGTATAAAATCATCATCATCCGGTAATAACGACTGCATAATTAAAACATCTAAGCTTACCAAAGTTTTTGGAGACGGCGGTCTTAGAGCTGTTGACGGTCTTACTATATCCGTAAAGAGCGGCACGATCTACGGTATCTTGGGTCCCAACGGAGCAGGAAAGACCACTACCTTGGGAATGCTCTCCGGTCTTGTAACTCCCACCGGCGGAGAAATAGTTTTTGGCGAAGGACTAAACCGAAAGAGAATACGAAAAGACATAGGCTATGTTCCGCAAAAGCTGGCTCTATATGAGCGTCTTTCTGCAGTGGAAAACCTGAGGTTTTTTGCAGGACTGTACGGCATTGAAGGAGCACGATTTAAAGAGCGACTGAAAGTTGTTTTGGACATGACCGGACTTTCCTCCAGAGCTCACGAACCCATATCAAGATTTTCAGGAGGTATGCTGAGACGCCTCAATCTTGCAGCCGGCCTGCTTCATGAACCTAAGATTATTCTCTTGGATGAACCTACCGTGGGAATAGATCCTCAATCAAGAAATCGCATTTTTGATGCAGTGTTGGAATTGAAGCGTAAAGGAGCAACTATTTTATACACCACTCATTATATGGAAGAAGCTATGACGCTGTGTGATACCATTGCCATAATGGATCACGGACGAGTGGTTTTAGAGAATGATCCTTCGTCGGCCCTGGCAGAATACGGTCTGTCGGAAATACAATTTACTGCCGACAAGCCGGTGAATAGCGATCTTTTAGCAGAGATTTTAAAAATTAAAGGTGTTAAGACGGCTTCTTTTAATGAACCTGTATTGACTGTTCGGTCTAGACATAGCAATGCGAAAAAAATTATTACAGCTATCGAAGACGTTTGTCGTAACAAGGTTTCTATATCTTTAAAATGCTTTGTGGAACCGACCTTAGAAAAACTTTTTCTGGATATTACGGGACGCTCCTTAAGAGATGAGAGGGATGCATCATGAGTGCCGTTCGCTCCGGAATTCGCAAAGAGTTGTTGATCCTATCCAACGATCCGGCTGCTCTTATAATGCTGTTTATTCTTCCGTCTATTTTTATTCTTGTGCTTTCTTTGGCAATGCAGGGAGCTTTCGCAGAAAAAACGGGAAGAGAGAAATTTGAGATTTTAGTTGTCAACAAAGACAAAGGCGACTTCGGTGCCAAACTGATGGAGAACATCGAAGCAAACGGGTATTTTAAAGTAGTAGAAGAAAAATCATTTCAAGAAGCTGAGAAGGCTGTGAGACAAGGGAATTATTCGCTGTTAATTACAATTCCCAAGGATGCTACAAATGCGCTGACTCACGGCGGAGAAAAAGATATCGTCATGTATCAAGATCCTGCCTTTCCCGAAGACATGGCTCACAATGTAATGAGCGGAATTAGGCAATTTATACTGACTACCTTGTTGGACAAAATAAAAGACGGGTCTCAAAAGCAAGCTGATGCAATTGAAAAACTCGAAAAGCATGTGGACAAGCTGGCGGCTAGACTTAAAGATTCGGCGTTAACAATATCTGATCTGGAAAAAAAGTTTGCTTCTATGAGTCGTGCTGTGGGTATTCCGTCCAAACTTCCTGCCAAAACTGAAAAAAGCAACGATGCAGAAAACGAGACGGACAGCGAATTTGAAATAGAAGAGCCGGAAGATATTCCCGATTCTCAAGGACTTCAGGTTTCTCAACAATATGTGAAAGGCTCAAATTCTAAAGCTCTAAAACCCAGTGCAGTACAACAGAACGTGCCTGGATGGACAATTTTCGCTCTGTTTTGGATTGCTCAAGTTCTAGCAATAAATATCATCAGCGAAAGACAGAGCGGAGCATATCGCCGAATTATGGCAGCACCGGTTTCTTTTTCTACCTATTTAATGTCAAAAGCATTTCCGTTTTTCATTATCAACCTGATGCAAGCAACCTTTTTATTTTTAATAGGAGTATATCTTCTGCCTCATTTCGGTTGTACAAAACTTGAGATAGTAAATATTCCCGCTTTGGCCCTGTTAACCGTAAGCGTTTCGGCCGCAGCGGTATGCTTCGGACTCTTACTGGCCGGCTTTTTGACAACGCCCTTTGCCGCAGCGTCTATATCTGCATCAATTTTAATAGTAATGACAGCGGTGGCCGGCATAATGGTACCCAAATTCGTAATGCCGGAGACCATGCAAAATCTATCAAGATATATTCCGCAAGGAATAGCGTTAGAAGGCTACCTCGATGTACTTCTGCGAGGAAAAAGCATCAGTGAATTGTTTCCGGCCATAGGAAGACTACTGGGATTTGCAGCATTCTTTGCGACAATAGGAGTTCTTCGTATGAGGAAAATAAACTGAGTTGTTAGTATAGAGAGTTTTGAGAGGTTCAATTTCTAATTCCGTACAATCTATAGATTAGAACCAATACAATCTTTTCTTTTGTTATTGCTGACAGGCTGTGTGAGGCATGGACATTATGGCGGCCCGACCCGGGGTATATGGTGAGTTGAAGGGTACAGCGCCTTCCTTGCCCGCTGTAGCCAGCACATAGTCGGCCAAGTCTGTTCCTGCATTAAACCGGTTGTCTAAAAGAGCTTCGCGGGAAGCATCGGAGTAGTTTGAAACCATATCCGGTGTGCTGCCGTGGGACGCGGTCAAGTCGCCGATCTATAGGGCGATCTATAGGGGACATAGTTATATATAAGAACCTATGTGAATTCCATTCTAGCCCTTTGCAATATAGCTCTCTAAAAATTAAATTTTGTCTATTTCAATAAATGACAAGCAACCAAACAGCCAGTGAGTTCTTATTGAAGAGTAAAGTGAATGGAAAAGGGCCGGATTTGCTCGCTCTAATAGGAGTTATCACAACTTTGGATACATCTGTGATCATATAGTCACTTTATCATGCTTGAATCTCAAGTCGTGACAGCAGCCTGACTCTATTACGAAACGATTTCTCGTTGCGGCCTCAGACTTGTATGAATCCCGTCTAATTGTCGAACCGGATTCTTTCTTCTTAAATAGGTCTTAGCATGTCTCAATTGCTCCAACTTTTGCTGCACATATTCTTCTGAGCCGATTACTACTCCGTCTGTGAAATGACGAATACGTTTTGTAAACAAACCGCCTGTTTTAAAGCCG
>CAYWLQ010000168.1:0-12131 GCA_964458775.1 uncultured Myxococcales bacterium
CGCACCAGATACAATCTGCAGCTTGAAGAGGAGTAACAGCTTCTTTTGACAGGTGCGTCCCCCAAGATGACAACTTGACAGGACCGTCCCCGGATTGTGTTTTAAAATGTAACATTCCATTGAAAACAAAATAATCTATCAGATGCGCTGTTGACAAAGTTCGACATTGAGGGTCTCGGTATAATAGCTGATAGTATTTTGGATTTGTTTCTTCGCTGTTTTCCTATAACTAGCATGGGAATTCCGGCTGCTACAACCACCGTGCTGATAATCAGAGTTGCAAGAGCAGGAAAACCGAGCATTGCTGCACCGTCACTTTCGCCCCAACCATTTTCCGACCAAAGGTGCAAGGCCGTAACACCAAGCCCTAAACCCGCAACCGTCCCCAATGCACCTACAGTTGTTAATGAGATTCCTGCATACATGAGAGCAGATGAATACGTCTTCTCATTAGTCGGAGTTTTTGACGCAACGTTTGGCAAAGATTCTGCAGCGCCGTTATCTATTCTAAAAATCATTAAAAGTAACACAAGATATATTCCAAAGTATTTAATAGGTTTCATTGCTTGTCCTCGTTCGCTTATTGCTTGTTCTTCTGCTTATCTTTCAACACAAAATTCTTGTTAGCATCAATCATGCCGATTGTTTGCAGCGCAGTAAAACAACCATAAAAAACACAAAAACAACTGAAATTGCACTAAAAACAGAATATACATCAAGTTAATCAAGAAGGTTTTGTAGTCGCATTTGTGAAACGCTAACCACCGAGGTCGCATTTTCGCAACCATACGACTTTCAACCGTTAATCAATTGTATGATATGTTTGATATACTTGTTAATGATAATCTATTTTTCCCATATTTCTGCAGAACAAACTTTTATGTTTTTAACTCTATTTTTTTCATGAATGCTTATTGAAAGGTCACAGAGAATCTTGTTCAATGAAAGCAAACAATACAAAAGCTTCGCAGTAATATCTCAGCTAAAACCCTGTGTTGCGTTCACCGTCGATGACTTTTCGGATTGTGGCGTTAAGAGTTTTTTTGTGTACCGGCTTTTGCAAAAATGCCTTTATTGCTGCAGCATCCATGTCTTCTTGACTAATTCTATCTGCAAAACCGGACATTATAATAACGGGGAGATTGTTTTTTAGCCTGGTAATATTTTCCGCCAGTGTAATGCCTGTCATCATGGGCATATTGTAGTCTGTAATAACCAGATCGAAGACATTCTTCTCATCATCAAGTTTTTGTAATGCATCACGTCCGCTGTCCGCGGTTACCACAGAGTATCCCATTTGCTCGAGAACTCTTCTTCCCATACGGCGGACCTGAGGTTCATCGTCCACGAAAAGTATGCGCTCAGAATATTCAGCTGCAAAAGCGGGGGGATCCGAATCTCTTGATGCAATATTGTGAACAACAAAACCGCCTTCTTCAACTAACGGAAGGTATATAGAAAAAGAAGTTCCCCTTCCCTTTTCACTCAACACATCAATTATTCCGTCATGGTTTTGAATGATGACAAAAGCCGTTGCAAGGCCCAATCCGGTGCCTTCTCCTTTGGGTTTGGTTGTAAAAAAAGGAGTGAAAATTTTTGAAAGTGTAGCTTCATCGATCCCTGAACCTGTATCACTTACTACTATTCTAACATAGTGGCCTGGTTTCAATACATCAGGTAGTTTCAACCCGATATTGTCGTCACTATCGATATATCCTACAGATACGCCGAGTTCGCCTTCGGACAAATCCTTCATTGCATAAAGTGCGTTGTTGCATAAATTCATTAAAACCTGTGCTATCTGAGTGGCATCACATTGAACTACTGACGGTGCTTCATGCAACCTTACCTTCAGGGTCACATCGGCCGGCATAGAAACCTTCAGTAAATCCAAAGTCTCTTTAACAACGATATTGATGTCTACAGGAACAAATTCAGAAGAATCTGATTTTCGACTTATTGTCAGCATTTGTCTGACAATTTCACGTCCTCGGTTTCCTGCCGTTATAATTTCTTTCAAATCTTCATATATCGGATTATCCCTAGGTGTGTCATAGCGTGCCGCATTCGCAAATCCAAGTATTACCGCAAGAATATTATTAAAATCATGGGCTATACCTCCGGCTAGTGATCCAACCGCTTCCATTCTCTGAGCGTGTTTTAACTGTTTGGTTCTCTCCTCAACTTCCCTTTCCAACTCAGCCTTGCTTCTTCTGAGAACGAGTTCGGCCTGTATTTGTTCGGAAATATCCCTTACCAATAAAATCTTACCCAATATCTCACTTGTTCTTTTAACAGTGGATAGCGAAACGGCATAATGTTTTATGCTTTTATCAGGCGCTGAGAATTTTATAATTCTATTACTAAAATCATCACGCAATTTGCTATCTTTAAACAAAGAGTAGAGGTCTCTTCCCTCCAGAGTTTTACCGAATATCTTTCTGGCAGACAAGTTGGAGCGTTGAATCCGACCGCTGCGATCCGCAAGCAAAATACCTTCATGAATATCTTCAAACAGTTCTTCAGCTACTTTTTCTACTGAAATTGATAGAAAACGATATTTGGTAACCGCTAAAAAGACCATTACAACAAAAATAGTAAAAGCGCAGGAACCCAACATTGGATACTTATGGTAACCGAAAGCCGAAGGTAGAATTACATTGATACTTGCAATAAAAATCATTGCAAGTGATGCACCCACTATAAGTAGATTGAGCGCCCGCTTTTCCAATATATCCTCAGACCTGTTTCTTTTTTTCGATATTAACACTACGGCATAGACACTTGTCGTAGCTGTAATTAAAGCTATCATCGGATGAAAAACAGGATGAAACAACGGAGCAATTCCCCAATCAAATTGCAAATTGCCTACTAAAATCGAATCTGTGGAAACGGTTATCGCAAAGCCCATTGCCGCTACAATCCCTGCTGCGGTAAGAATATGATCTTTAGGTTTGTTTAACAAAGCATAAGCAAATAACAAAAACCAGAAACCGCAAGGAATCCAAAACAGCGAGCACAATTTTGATATTGCGTTAGCGTGAGTATAAAAGGCCGGTAGGTAGAGCATAATATCGCAGCATATCCATCCGATATTGCCTGCTGCAAACCATAGAAAAGTTGTATTTACCGGATCTCGCTTTTGCTGCGCAAAGACGTAGATCCATACAAATAGATTTACGAATAACGCAACAGAAGAAAGAATCAGATAGAAGTTCATACAGGCTCTATTTCATTTCTTACGGCATTGCCATGCGGTTAAATCTAAAAATGCCCCATATCTTATTACATCAATAGATACTGTATGGCGAATCCTTATGTTTCGATATCATCAAAAAAAACAGTTCTTGGGATAACACTGTTGACTCAATTTAATATTATTGCAAATATTATATCCATGTTTATAGGCGTATATAATATTTTGTAACGCAAAGATGGCATGCTTTTGAGGCATATATAATACATCCTCTTTGCGAAGAAGAACCGAGTAATTTCCCTATTAAAATGACTCTTTTTGAATGGTCGGAAGTGTCTGAGGCGGATACCAAGTATATTTTTCTTGTTTTTCAGCGGTGAGTTTCTCTACTTAATGCCTATTCCGATCACCGCGGTCTCTTCCCGGACCTCGGTCTCTTCCCGGACCTCTTCGTCCGCGATCATTGTTTCGATCATCGCGTTCATTTCTCTCTCTTGGAGGTCGCTCTTCCCACCCTTCGGGTTTTTCTAACAGCTCTTTTCTGGAAAGACGGATTTTTCCTGTATCAGAATCAACTCCGATAACCTTTACTTTAACAGTATCACCCTCTTTAATAACATCTTCGACTCGTTCAATGCGTTGCCAGTCGATTTCTGAAATATGTAAGAGTCCGTCAGTATTAGGTAATATATTTACAAAAGCACCGAAATCGGCAAGTCTGACTGCCGTTCCTTCGTAGATTTCACCCACCGCTACTTCTTTTGTAAGCCCGTCAATAATAGATATTGCTCTGGCTACCGCAGTCTCATCAGCTGAAGCAATATGAATAGTTCCGTCATCTTCTATATTAATTTCAACACCTGTCTGCTCAACAATTCCTTTAATCATCTTGCCTCCAGGTCCTATTACAATACGAACTTGGTCGGGACGGACTTTTAAAGTGGTAATTCTCGGAGCATAACGAGACAATTCAGCTCTGGGCTCTGCCAAAGTTGCAGTCATACGACTGAGAATATGAAGACGACCTTGTCTCGCCTGTTCAAGTGCTGCTGCAAGAATTTCGCGTTTCAGTCCCTTGACTTTAATATCCATCTGAACAGCATTGATACCTTTTTCAGTTCCGGTAACTTTAAAATCCATATCACCGAGATGATCCTCGTCACCTAAAATATCAGAAAGAACGGCTATGTCATCGCCTTCTTCTATAAGTCCCATAGCGATGCCGGCTACAGGTGCCTTAATAGGGATTCCCGCATCCATGAGCGCCAAACATCCGCCGCAAACTGTCGCCATTGAAGATGAACCGTTGGATTCTGTGATTTCACTTACCACTCTTACAGTATAGGGAAAATCCGCATGCATCGGCATTACCCGTTCCAATGAGCGTTCGGCCAAAGCTCCATGACCCACTTCGCGTCGTCCAGGCCCTCTAAGAGCCTTTACTTCTCCTGTAGAGTATGGGGGGAAATTATAGTGCAACATAAAGCGTTTCCAACCCTTGTTATAAAGACCGTCAAGTCTCTGTTCGTCAGCTGTAACTCCCAACGTTGCAGTTGAAATACTTTGAGTTTCACCTCGCGTGAAAAGAGCGCTCCCGTGAACACGAGGAAGCCATCCCACCTCGCAAGTAATGGGGCGAATTTCGGTCAGCGATCTTCCGTCTATACGTACCTTCTTTTCGATAATTCGACGACGCACAATTGATTTCTTTAGTGACGAAAAAGCCTCTGCGATTTCTCCCTCTTTTTCCGGGAACTCCTCAACAAGTGCAGTTTGAAGCTCTTTGCCCAATTCATCAATACGTGCATAACGTTCCTGTTTGACAGGGATTTGGGTTGCGGCATCTACTTTGTCCCTATACAGTTCATTAACTCGCGCTGCAATCCTCTCGTCCTTAACAGGAGGCGTAACAACCCATTTTTCTTTTCCCACAGAGGTTTTCAGAGCATTTTGCAGATCAAACAATGGGCGCATTGCCTGATGTCCAAATTCAATAGCATCGATTAAATCTGTTTCAGAAATTTGATCTGAACCGCCCTCCACCATTGTAACCGCATCGCGAGTTGCCGCGATAATAATATCCATATCGCTGAGTTCAATTTCCGAAACAGTGGGGTTGATAACAAACCGATCATCAATACGACCCACACGAACAGCCGCCACCGGTCCGTAAAACGGAATGGGTGACATTTCAAGAACCATAGATGCTCCTGTCATAGCCAAAACATCCGCTTTATGTTCAGGATCAGCGCTGAGCAGTGTAGCAATAACCTGTACTTCGTTAAAAAAGCCTTTGGGAAAGAGCGGTCTAATAGGTCGATCTATTAAACGACAAACTAAAATTTCGTCGTCTCGTTGACGCGTCTCTCTCTTGAAAAAGCCTCCGGGAATACGTCCTCCGGCGTAAGCTTTTTCTACATATTCACAAGTTAAAGGAAAAAAGTCCGCTCTACGAACTTCAGGAGATGCAACCACAGTAACCAAAACCACCGTATCTCCCTGTGAAATAACAACCGATGCATCAGCCTGTTTGGCTATACGACCTGTTTCGACGGTAATTTCCCGCCCTCCGACAATGACCGTTTCCTTAATAAACATAATTGCAACAGCCTTTCCGCCGGTATTGCCGGCAATGTAGCCATGCATTCTGTTTTCGGTCCTCTTAACTTTAGTCTAGTTTTTCAGCCGCGTGTCAAATGAAGTGCCGTATTGTCTATACTGACCCAAAAATATAATTGTAAAACGCGAGTGAAAAACAGGACTAAAATCGAACGGAAAACATTTGAATGCATGGATTGTTTTTGTTACAGCGCTACTTGCGAATGCCGAGGGATTTAATAACAGTACGATATCGCTCGACATTTTTCTTTTTCAAGTAGTCCAGAAGATGGCGACGCTGACTTACAAGCTTTAAAAGACCTCTTCTGGAATGATGATCTTTAACATGGGTTTTAAAATGCTCTGTCAGATAAACAATTCTAGAGCTGAGAAGCGCAATTTGTACTTCAGGAGATCCTGTGTCCTTTTCGTGGAGTCGATAATTAGTGACGATCTCCTGTTTCTTCTCGGTATGAAATGCCATTTTCTATTCTTCCTCTTTTTATATTTACTCAATTCAAATCGCCGTTAGGCAGTGCGTGATTATCGCACCATGTTGCCGTTCGTCAACTTCTTTTGTTCTAAAAAATGAAATATTACTATGTAAAACGAGTCGATAGAAACTTTTTACTGAAGAAAAGGCCTCAAACTTGTGAAAAAGCTATTTTGATTGGTAAGATGAAAAAATGTGTAAGCAGGTAATTTGATTTATTTGTAAGTTGAGCATGAATGGAAATCGGTAATCCGCAAAAAACCTTTATCGAGCGAGGAGCTGCATTGGCGGCTTTTATTATACCTGCGGTACTAGGTATTCTTTCTGCATCTCCCGAACCGTACTGGCTTGACTCATCTGAGTTAACCGCTGCAGTTTTCTCAGTAGGCATACCTCACCCTCCAGGATATCCCATATATGTAATATCTGCAAAAATATTTACTCTTATTCCTATAGGCTCAATTCCGTTCAGGGTTTCTTTGGCGTCAGTAATATTCGGGGCATCAGCTTCATTTTTGTTATTTAGGATGTGTTTCAAATTGATTATAACTTCAGTGCGCTCGTTACCGATTGCCTCGGTTTCCCTATTGTCTCTCTGTGCCGCTCTTTTTGCCTTTTCTATGCCGGCATGGTGGTCGCAGTGCGTAAAACAAGAGATATATTCTTTGCAGATTTTGCTCACGCTCGGATGGATGTATCCTATAATGCTATTTTGTATAAGTGACAGCAGCAGAAAAGATCGATTGTTATATTTTTCCGCTTTTATAGGAGGTCTTTCCTTTTGCAATCATCACTTCATGGCAGCCGTTGCCATACCGGCAGCGGTTCCGATATTGGTCTCTTTGAGTGGAAACAAGGGAGGCCTCGGCGCGACTCTGTTTTCACTAAAACTTCTCGCTATCGGATTATCGGGATTGTTTCCCTATTTGCTAATTCCCATACGTTCAGCTTCCGGCGCAGCAGTAGCTTTTGGCGGAGTTCAATCATACACAGATATGCTTTTTGTAATGACAGCAAGAGCATTTCAAAAGCTTCTTGTTACGCAGTATCAATACGGACTGAATGAGTCAGGATCATCGCATGTTGTCAATATGTTATCAAGCCAGGGAATTTGGTTTTCGGCGGTAGGTGTCTTGGGATTTTTACTGTTGATAAGAACAAGAAGAACTCGGCTTTGGGGAGTCTTTCTTTTGTTGTCGGTTATCGTTCATTTAATACTTCGTACCACAATGCTGTTTGATCCACATTATCCGGACTATGCCGGATATATTGTTCCGATAATCGCAATAATTACTTTGAGCACAGCGGTCTTTGCGGCTGTAACGTTCTATGCGATTTTTAACAAATTTTTGTGGGCCGAAAAATATATATTTTCCACATTATGCGTTTTGCTGGGTTTTGTTGTTTTGCAGACAGCTGTCTCTAGAACAACAGTTGATTTGTCAGCATACAGAGCTACCAGAATTGTCACAGATTTTGCGGTTTACCGTTCACCTCCCGGAACACTTCTGATCGTTTCTGATTTTTCATTATTTTCTGCCATCTGGTCGACCAAACACATTGACGGACATCGCCCTGATGTTTCCGCCGTCAATCCTTTGCTGCTTAACCATCCCGGATACTTTACTTCTGAATTATCTCAAAGACCGGACCTTGCGCCGTTAGTCCGATCTGTATTGGTGCACAACACGTTTACAGAGTCAGCCCTTGTAGATACAACTCTTAATAGACCGCTTAGAGTTGAGCCTTTATTGTCTTATAAAGATGATTCGGCAGACAGATACCTGATTCCTGACGGACCGTTGTATAGGGCATATCCTCAGCCGTCTTCAACAGCTGATGTTTCTGCCGGTGTTCTGGAAAGCGCCGGTTTTTACAAACAATTGTATCATATATTGGGAACCTCATGGCAAGAGCCTGAAACACTAAGAATCTTGGCAAATATACACTATCGCGACGCATTGTTTTTGGCGAGAGCCGGCAATATCGAAGGTGCCTTAAGGGCATCCGACGCAGTTTCTGCTTTAAAAATTAAGCATCCCAAACTAGATATTTTGAAAAATTTATTGGAAAACAACCCAAAGGGATCAATTGACATTTCTGAATTATTAAAACCGCTTTAAAAAATCAATCTGTCCAAAACATCACAGTTTCTCGCTAGTAAATCATCTAATTAGTTTCCCTCTCAAAATGCCCATTTTTTAAGCGTCGAAGACGTCGGTTGACGAGCGAGTATGTATGATTTTACTTTTGTTAAGCAGTGAGGAAACAAATGCTTCCAACCCGAAAGAATATTTATGAGATGGATACTAAGGGGCATCTAATTAAGGGGGAACAAAACTTCGCATTAAATCATCTACAGTCCAACTTGGAAATTTTTGTCGGATGTGCGCATTGCACCAAATTTCTCAACGCGCTTTCCCTTAGCTCAATAATTAGTTTATCGTCCCTAACCAGACGTATTAGCACTTCTTGCGCCTCAGGATTTCCCGAGGATTCCAAACCTCCCAACAAAGACGCCGTAGCGGGTTTGCCTTCTCTTATCTCTTTCTCAGCCCTCTTTAACGCCGCAGGCTCCTGCCTAAAAAACGCTGGCAGCGCAGCAAAATATCTCGCCCAATCCTCTGTCCATTTTTCCGCTCGCTTTTGGTCCTTTACCAAAGAAGGCTCGTCGTTCTTCGACGCCCACAATGCCTTCTTTCGAGGATCACGCGATTTTGACACCAAGGCATTTAACGTTCTCTCAAAGGTCAAGCCTTTCATTTTCTCTTTATCCATTGCATCTATCGGCAAAACCTGCACAAAAGGCTCACTTGCAGACAAAACCAATGACTCTAATGGAGGGACCTCTTTTGTTGCGACAATTTGAGGTTCATTTTTGTATTTTATACTCAAAGATGTATTACCCAACAAATCGCCCGGACTGCTAAGAGCAACCGATATTCGCTCTTCTTGCTTTATGGAACGGATTACTTTTTCTTCTATTACTATTTCTCCGGATGACGAAAGCAACTTAGGTGAAGGAGCACCTCCTACCGGCAATTCGCTATCAGGCACGTGAAGACCTTGTGCACATGACTTTTTTGTCTTACTCCATATTTCTGTGTCAATTTTGTTGTAAACTACCCTTGCTTCACCGTTGCTGTCGAATTCGTTTGAGGTATATGATTCCTCTAGATTTAGAGGCACAGAAACCTGAAATCCCGATAACAACGTCATCCATATCCCTACCGCATAAGCAGAAGGTTTTGTCGGAAAACGCATTTTTTCCAACAGACCTTTTCTGTACATGCCCCATACGGGAGCATTTAATTCGGCTGACAATATTTCAAGTTGTTCGTTTGACGGTTTCGAATCGCCGCCTATTGTGATTTTCGGCTTTTTTAACACCATCAGCTGGGATACACATTAAAAGATACCGGCGAATTATCCCCAATAAAGAGCACTGGATATCCAGAATACAACCTCATCCGTATGCTTTCCATGCCTTTTAATTTACGCAACTTCCTCATTCTCTATATATACGCAATCTTATATCTTCTACTGCCATAAAACCCTTTTGCAATAGAACCTTTTTTCCATTGGGCACAACAATTTTACACTCTCTTTTAGATTCTGTAGTGTGTCCGTTATTAAGTGATACATACAAACTGACGTTGTAATCAGGACCTACATAGAAATCACCCGGCGCCCTGAAAACACTGTCTTTGTCTATATATGAGTACCTAAACTTAACATCATCCGGAGGATTTGAATCAATTGTAATTGTTTCGAACCATTGCCAATTTTTTAAGTTTCCGGTTCGTAAATTATCTAAAGGAAATGTTTCATAGAAATCCACAATTAAACGGCCCGGGTCCATTATCAAAGCATTTGTTCCTGTACTATCCAAACCTATTATGGCAACCATATGCTTTACTCCGGTTGGATCATTTATATTTCTGAGACCGGCTAAAACCGGACGCTTATTGGTGTTGATTCTTGATGCAAGCTCAGCATTGGTAAGTGTTCTTGAATACGCTGTCACATTTGCTTGATATGGAGCATTTGTAAGTATTGTTGCTATTTCTTGAAGTGACGGAACTACGTAAGTACAAAGAGTTGGGTAGGAACAACAATCAATAATATTAACCAATCTACTCTTATTGGCCAACAAACACTGACCTTTGTTACCGTTTGGATTAAGTTCAATATCAACACCGGGATATTTTAAATATCTGTTTAATACCGATACCGAAGCAGCAGCCCAACACCAATCAGGCTCGCTCTGCTGTGTAATCTGAACAGGCAAATCAATTGCTTCTGTTTTTAAGGGAGTTAATACAAAAAAACAAAAAACACAACAAAACCATTTTCTTCTATTTGCTTTATATATAGTTTTCATTTCAATACCTTTATAATCCTTTGCTGCAAATCAATGATACCCGCTACTTTTGCTTTCCTTAGTCGCTCTTAGGTATTCATCAAAATAAGTTTGAGCTTCCTTACAAATTTCTTCAAAAGATAGATAACGGTTTGCAACCTCTACGTCTGAAACATAGTTTGTTTCATAAACTTTTTTATTTCTGTCACGTACCATTTTGGTACATCTAAATATCGCGTTTTCGATATTCGTTTCTTCCGGATAAATCCCATAGCAACTAAACATGTAAGGTTGTGTTGAAACGTAGACTCTTTGTTGACCGTTCTCTTTCTCCGCTTTGGGCCAAAATTTGTCAGGTATAGAACTCAATTTCACAATCCCCCCTTTCAATACCTCTCCGGCAAATCTTCCGCTTGTGGTCATCAATGGATATGCATATCCTGCATTTTCTAAGTCACTTGCAGATATCGGTTTGCGTTTTAGTAATAGTGTATCCGGAAAGACATATCGCTCATAAGGAACACCAATCCTAACACTTTTTCGAGCCTCTTCTATATCAGCTGCCGTGGCTTTCTCTCGCTTTTCATATTCTAAAAACAAATCAGGTGAACCGGTCTTGATATGTGTAACAATTTGTCTCAAAGACTCATCAGGAGGGATCCTCTTTATTTTATCAAAACCTACAAATATCGACCTCACCTGCGAATCGGCGAGTACCTTTGATTTTTCCAGTGTGTTATATTCTTTTTCTTGATCTTTGCTTTTGGGTACTGACAGGTTCTTGTTCTGCGAGTTTTCAGGCTGCAAAACATTTGTGCTTGCCGTTTCCGGTTGTATGTTGTTCTTTTTGCTCTCTGCACAGCAGCATAGACAACACGCAGATAGCATTGCTGTTGTGTATTTTGCTCTTTGCAAATAGCTTGTTATTTTATATTTTTCTTTTTTCATTTTTTCTCTCTTTTATACTTCATCACAAGAAAACAATTTTTGCTTGTTTTAACGGTATTTTTCTACAACGCTATGCCTGCATCATTTAGAGCCTTTTCTATTTTTTGAATATGTTTGTTTTGTTCTATTGTATACAAAGTCAATTCTTCTATCTTCTGTAAAAGCTGTATCTGAAACTCTCCAAGCGAAACACCTTTGGATTGCATTTCTTTTGCGCTCGCAATTCCCGGTAAATGTTTATTCTGTTGTATGTAGGTATCTACTTCTTCCAGCTTCATAAGATAATAGTCATTTTCAAAAACAAAATCAGCTCCTACTACATTGTCTACAAGAATCTCTTCTGCTCTTATGCCGCCGTCTACTGTTAGTTTATGTGATATGTTCTGAGCAGTAATGTTTCCTATCGCCACTTTGCCGTTGTTTCTTACAAGATATACATTCGCGTTGTTTTTGTAGGTCCCGTCAGAATTTGTGGAACTATCCGCCGCTATATAAACAGCCTTATTAAATTTGGCGTTTAAATGAAGTCCGTT
>CAYWLQ010000169.1:0-11829 GCA_964458775.1 uncultured Myxococcales bacterium
AATCAACAACCGCACGACCGGTCAGGACGATTGTGCGCTATTTTGGACAGTAGTGCTTTATTCTTATTGCACCCGGCACTAATATTTTATGCCACGACAATTGACAGTACAATTCTATCTTCTTTTGGCTTGCTTTGGCTGTTTTATGAATTGCGAAGTATTTCCTATGGAAAAAAGAGCATTGCCGGACTATCTATTGCAACTCTTTTTCTGTTTTTTACAAGATCCGTATTTCAGTGGCATTTTGTTGTAATTGTCTGTGTATCGTTGCTGTGTTTTCGTTTTCCGTTAAGAAAGGTTGTTCTTTTTTTAGCAATAACGGGCGTTGTGATAGCAGGTTACACAATGAAACAATACTTGTTATTCGGTGTGACCTACAGCTCGACCTTTGCAGGATACAATTTCTGTCGATCAATAGGAGGCTGTTCGCCTTTAACAGAAGAAGAAGAGAAAAACGCACAGAGGTTTTTGAATCATCATCCCCCTGCAAGTGCAGCAAAGGTTCTCAGTCGTTCTCGAAAACTTGTCGGCACTAATTTCAACTCTTTGGTTCACCTCAAGAATCACAAGAAACAACAACTGGCCTATCGAAATGAGCTTGCCCAAAGAAGTTTGGGTAATCTTCTTTTAGAATACAAAGAAAACCTTCAGATTTATTTGAAGCCGTCCAGTAATTATACTAAGCACCGTTTAGCGGATTCTCTTCCATGGAGGAAATTATACGACACAGTCTTTTCATCCGTTTGTCTTATCATGCTTTTAGGAATATCAGGCATTTTCTGGCTGGCACGCAATTTTAGACAAGATCGTATTTTAATCGCCATCGGGTTCGTTCTCCCCGTGCTATTTACATTTTTGGTAACAGTTCTGTTTGAACGAGGAGAGAATTATAGATTTAAATTCTTTTTGGAACCGATATTCTATTTATTTATTTTTACGCAAATTTTTGAAGTTCTTGTTTTGTTTTATACTAGATTTACTGCTGTCCAAAACAAGTCAAATCTGCATTGATTCACATTACTGCTGTTGAGTTAACGGTAAGATGTAAACGCTGTTGTAATGCAGAATAAAACCTGTCAAATCAAAATCCGGGACAAAATTGAGGTTGTTGTATATTTTAAACTGACTTAAATGAGGAAGTTTTGAAACGCGATACCGAACTTTCTAAAAGAAACGCCCCTGTCAAAGCCCGTAAGTTGCGGATTGTGCTTCACCTTGTTTTGTTTGTTTTTGTCAGTCCTTTTTTATTTATTAAAAAATTGTTTAGGGAACTCCGCAAAAACAACAATGATGCCATGAAAGTTGCTCTTGTTTTGGCCGTATTGCTTCACCTGACGGCAATTTTTCCTTTGTGGTATATGATTCTTCAATTTCGGGATACGGAACAAAAATCCGAGAATGTTATAGTTGATTTGTGGAGCGAGGATTCAAAATCGGAGGAGAAAACTCCGGAGGAACAGCTGGAAGACTATAAACCTGAAGCCGAAATTTTGGACGGACAGGTTATTCAAATGCCGGCTAAAGGAGAGCGGCGACCTCCCAAAAAAGATACCAAATTTTTGTCCGAAAAAGACAACTCTGTCGAAAAAGAAACCTCGGCTTCAATCCGTATACCGGGAATGACGGAATCTGAGCCTTCTTTTGAACTTTTGGGAGAGGGAGAATCTCCAAAAGAAAGCGCGGAAAAATCTGCTAAATCTCAAAAAACGATAATTACAGTGGGTCCGTCTTCTCCCATGCTCAAAGAGTCAGACGAAGGAGAGATACAAAAAACCGAAACACAGGAGGTTCCTCTTGAGAATATAAAGCTCAAACCCTCTGAGTCGGCCATGCGTGCCGCTTTGGCGGGAACCGGTCTTGATAGACTGGAAGGAATTATCGAGGGTGACAATACCGCGGTTAACACTAAGGGTTGGGAATATGCTTCTTTTTTTAATCGCGTAAAGAGCGCTGTCGAACGATATTGGCATCCTGATAGGGAATATTCAAAAAGGGATCCGTACGGGAATATTTACGGATTTAAGGATAGAACAACAGTGCTGTTGGTAGTGCTTCGCGCTGACGGCAGTTTAAAAAAAGCATACATCATGGAACCCAGCGGTGCGGGATTCTTGGATGACGTAGCGGTCTCGGCAGTTACGTCCGCCGCACCGTTTTCTAATGTTCCCAAAGGGCTTGTAGATCCGCATGACAGCCTCGTGAAATTTACTTTTCATTTTATTGTAAGAGTCGGCTCTGAGCCGGTCTTTAGAATGAGAAAATATTAAAGAAGGAGCTGATGAAATGTTTAATGCTGAACTGTACAGTATGCTTCACACAGGTAACCCGGGAGACCTACAATATTACATAAACGCAGCTCAAAATGCTGATTCTGTTTTAGAGTTGGGATGCGGCAGCGGTCGAATTACCTTACCGATAGCAAAAAAGGGAATTCCCGTTGTGGGAGTAGATATTTCAAAAGAAATGCTGAATCTGTTAGAAAAAAACACGCTTCTACTGCCGTCAAAAACCAAAAACTTGGTCGAAATTGTTCACGGAGACATGCAAGATATTAATTTGGAAAGAAAATTCGACTTGGTTATCATTCCCTATAATGCCTTGCTGTGTCTTTTAAGCGAAGAAGCTGTGATCAGTTGCTTCAAAACGGCAGCCAAACATCTATCGAAAAACGGAAAACTCATTTTTGACATTTACGATGTGCCCATGGAGTATGAAGCATTAGACGCCGATGAGTTTGAAGAGGTTGAGACTATTCTAAACGAAGGTCGAACGATTACAGTGTTTGAGCGACCTGCTTTTCACCCGGATCCTCGAAGGCTTGACACTACTTATCAATATAAACAAACCGATAAGCGCGGTGCGGTTAAGATAGTAGCTGAGTATACAATTTTTGAGCGTTGCATATACAAAGAAGAGATTTCAACTCTCTTGGCAGAAGCAGAACTGTCGATGATATCGATGACCGGCGACTTTATTGATGCGCCGATTGATGATGAAACCGAGCAATTGGTAATAAAAGCACAATAGTGATTAGGTCTTTGTCAGTCTTGTACTGCAATTGAGATAGCTACGCCCGAAATAATTGCAGTGATCGCGATGGTTGAGATCCAAAACCATGGCTTTTTATGAATACCTTTTTTCTTTACCGGTACTGCTTCTTCCGGTTTATCCGGAGTTTTAAAACGTATAGATGTATCCTCAAACTCATCCGGCTCATCATCTTCGTCCAATTCACCGTCGTCTTCCTCGTCATTATATTCAACAGTTTGTGATGCCGAAGGATTCAGAATATTCTCTTGTCGGTTCGGAGGTTTTCCCATATAGGTTTGTAGAGCAATATCAAAACCTTCAGGTAAAGAACTCCATGGAGCCGAAAGCTTAGGCAATTCTACTATTTCCCGTCTATCGGATCGGGCAAGCTCCGCGAGCATATAGGCGCCGTCTATACTGAAATCCAACATGAGAACAAAATCGATATTAAATCTTTTAAGAAGAGCTGACACACCGACTTCAGTCGGATTCCAATCTTCCTTAGAAATTTCTTCTATTAACTGACCCCATGCTGAAGCATTAGGCTTTGGTTCCAATTTCAACGAAATTTCTTTTTCTGCCTGACCGGAGGAATCAACCTTAATTATTAATGTTGTATTTCTATATCCGAGCAGTCTTCCTTCTAAAACATGTGTTCCCGGCGACAACCGTAAAGAACGGGAATTTGACAATTCTCCATTGACAAAAACATTTGCTTCTTTTGGACGTACATTGAGTTTGATTTCTGCCTGAGGAAGGTTTTGCAAGTCAGCGCAAGCCGAAGCATAAGCTCTTAATATATTTGGAGAATATTTTTTGGGATCGAGTATTCCGGTCGGTAAGGCCAGATAAGCATTTCTAAATTCATGTTCTGCATTCGAGATTTGCCCTAAAGCAAAGGCTGACATTCCCCTAAGCAGTGCCGAATCAAAAACTAATGACCGACACGCTTCAAACGAAGCTGTTTTAATGCATTCTTCATCAATTGTTTTAAGCGTTTCGATAGTCTTTTCGAGCAAAACGTTTTTATAGCTATCTTCTGCCTGTTTATACTTTTGTAGTATTGATTCTGAAATATTAGGAAGCCCGTCATCCGTCGATCTTACCGTTGCTACAGCAACAACCTTAATTCCTGTCGACTTTTTTATTCCCTCAAGAAGCAAATTCATACCGACTGGATCTGCACCGAGAGGAAATCGAACCAACATATCCGCAAAAGCACTGCGACTGATACAAGTCACAAATGAAAAAACAGAGATGAAATAGAAAAAAAATCTTAAAAAACTAAAAAATTTCACAACAAGGATTCTACAATCATTGAAAAACAGGTCAACCGCAAAAAAAACAAATCCCTACCCCTACCCTTTCCCCTCTCTGTCCACTCTGTCCACTAACCCGGTCCACTGTGTCCACTCTGTCCACTCTGTCCATTAGTCCACTCTCTCTTTAAACCAATTTCACTTTTTCTTTTACCTGTTTGACAAAACCGAACCGTGAATATATATACACAAACTGTGACTAACTATTCACAAGCACCCGCCGGAGGCGGTACCAAAATCGAAAGACAACGAGCTCTGCTGAAGCTTATCAAAAACGAAGCCTTAAGCACCCAAGGAGAGCTGGTTGACAAGCTGACAGATCTCGGCTTTACCTGCACTCAAGTCAGCATTTCAAGGGACATCAGGGATCTCGGGTTGGTCAAACAAAACGGTCGTTATACTGTAAGGGAATCGGGACTGCCGGCCGATACCTTGACGGAGCTTTCCGACAAAATCTCCGGCTTTATAAAAAGCACGGCTTTAGTCGGTGACAATCTTATTGTTATAAAAACTTTACCCGGAACCGCGCACAGCGTCGGCCTCCTTATAGATAATGTAAACTGGTCACACATCGAGGGAACCGTGGCCGGAGATGATACTGTTTTTGTCGCGGTCTCAGGCGGAATTACCGGTTGCAAGAGTGTGTCATCCAATCTCAATCAATTAACAAAAAAAGGAAGATAAAAATGGATTACAAAAACATAGTCGTCGCGTTTAGCGGCGGGTTGGATACGAGTTATTTGGTTGCTTGGTTTAAAGAGACGACCAAGGCGCGAATTACAACGGTCACTGTAAACACGGGAGGATTTTCAGCAGAGGAAATCGCCCAAATTGAAGCTCGGGCGGCTGAGGTAGGAGCTGACGAGCATCGCACAGTAGACGGCAGACAGGAAACTTTTGATCGAGTAATAAAACTTCTAATTCAGGGCAATGTGCTTAGGGGAAATGTATATCCGCTGTCGGTTTCGGCTGAGCGAGTTGTTCAGGCCGAGATTTTGGTCAGAACCGCGATGGAAGTAGGTGCCGATGCGGTGGTACACGGATCCACAGGAGCAGGCAACGATCAGATACGCTTTGATGTGGCGGTCAGAACCCTGGCACCGGAATTAACCATCTTAGCTCCCGTACGCTCTCAAGCTCTCAGCCGAGAACAGGAAACAGCCTGGCTAAGAGAGCGCAATATCTCTGTAAAGGATAAAACTTCGTTATATTCGGTGAACGCCGGCATGTGGGGAACCACCATCGGCGGCGGTACCATTCACGATTCATGGCAGTCGGTTCCTGACGATGCTTATCCTACTGTTGTGTCTCCGCAGGCAGCTCCAAACGAAGGTGCGACAGTTACCATAGCCTTTGAAAAAGGAATTCCTGTATCGATTGACGGTCAAAAAATGTCAGGTCCTGTTTTGGCCGAGAAATTAAATACTTTAGGAGCCGCACACGGAGTCGGCAGAGGCATTCATTTGGGTGACACCATTATGGGCATCAAAGGACGTATCGCTTTTGAAGCTCCGGCTGCGCTTATATTGATAACAGCACACCGAGAATTGGAAAAACTCGTATTGTCTCGTAAGCAGCAGGTTTGGAAAGACAAGCTGGCCGATACCTACGGCGCGCTGCTTCATGAGGCTGAGTTTTATGATCCTGCTGCTCGCGATATCGAGGCAATGATAACTTCCAGCCAAGAAACAGTTACAGGTGAAGTAAGGGTTTCTTTGCGCAAAGGAATTTTCATTGTTGAGGGAGTTAGAAGCGAGTATTCACTTATGACTGCGGCCAAGGCTACCTACGGAGAGAGTCAGTCGCTGTGGAACGGTCGAGACGCCGAAGGTTTTACCAAAATATACGGTCTTCAGGGCAGATTGGCCAGGGTTGCTAAAGAATTAAAAACAAAAAAATAAAGATGAATTTTAAAACCCAAAACTCTCCTTAGGAGGATAAATGATCCGCATTACTTTGGACAAAATTGCTTCTTCTACCAAAAACGCACGGATAGAAGCCTCGTCGTTTATTACAGAAGAAATTATTCCTGCCGAGGGTTACATAATAGCGGTACGTATTCTCAATGACAAAACCGTCTACAACACTTTAGAGAATGTGCACGGTCGGTTGATGCGCCTCAAACCCGGCGACCAGATTGCAGGAGTGCTTGGAAGTCGTCGTGCTCTGTTCGGATATTCGGGCATTGTTCCTCAAACCGTAAGAGTTGGAGACAAAATAAATGTATTGAATCTCGGCGGAGTGCTCGGACAGTGCACCTCGTTTGCTCCTGATGTCGGAGCGCCGTTTGAAGCTGAGGTATTGGGAGCGGTTTTGTATTTTCCAGTATTGGGGCAGAGAATCGGCGCACAGTCTCATATCGGTCTCAATGCGCTGCCGCAGGTAACATCGGTAGAAACTTCGGTTCCGATAATCGCTGTTGTCGGTACAAGTATGGATGCGGGAAAAACTGTTGCGGCATGTCAAATAATCAGGGGACTTTCGCGAAAAGGACTCAAGGTTGCGGCAGGAAAGGTTACAGGTGTGGCTTTGCAGCGAGATATATTGAGCATGTCCGATTACGGCGCAGCAAAGGTTTTGTCCTTTAATGATGCGGGCCTGGTTTCTACAACCGAAGTTACAGCAAAGGATGCTGCAAGAAGAATCGTGGCCGAGCTCAATCGCTCAAAGCCGGATGTTATTGTACTGGAGTTGGGAGACGGAATTTTGGGGGAATACGGAGTAAAATCCATTCTGTCAGATAATGAGTTAACCTCACATTTCGGAGCAACAGTGCTCTGTGCCAATGATCCTGTGGGGGCTTTCGGTGCTGTGCCGATTATGAAAGAACAATTCGGTATTGATATTAAAATAGTGACCGGTCCGGTTACGGACAATCAGGTGGGATGCTCGTTTGTGCGAAACTCTCTTAACATTCAAGCTGCCAACGCGCTTTCCTCTCCAACAGAACTGTTCGAACTGGTCTATAAGGAGGTTTTTCCAAATGGTAATTGAAAAATTTAACACCGTCATCTGGGGTGCCGGCGGATATGTCGGCGGCGAGTTGCTGCGCTTGGTATCGTGTCATCCGCATATGTCGCTTACCGCTGCTCTCTCTGATACTCACAGCGGCAAGCGAGTAGGCGACGTATATCCAAATTTGGCACCGTTTACAGACGCTGTGTTTGAATCTCAAACCGATTGGCCCTTCGAAAAAATGAAGGACGGTCGTTCATGGATTTTGTTTGCCGCCTTGGGACATGTTGAAACCATGAACAAATTGGGCCCGTGCATAAAAGAGCTGGAGAATGCCGATGTAAAAATAGTCGATCTATCCGGTGATTTTAGACTCAAAGATCCCTCCGAATATCGCGATTACTATAAACATGAACATACTCAAACCGAGCTTCTGCCGGAATTTGTATACGGACTGCCGGAACTTAATCGAGAAAAGATAAAGGGAGCAAAACTAGTGTCAAACCCCGGCTGCTTTGCAACAGCGTGTCAGCTCTCCATGTTGCCCATGGCTGCTGCTCCGGTAAAAACGCTATTTGTTGCTGTCGATGCCAAGACCGGCTCTTCGGGCGGAGGAATCAAACCGGCCTCAACCTCTCATCATCCGTATAGAATGAACAATTACTCGGCTTATAAAGAGTTTTCGCACCAGCATTTTCCGGAAATAAAGGGCGGTTGGTCAGCTGCGGGCGGTTCGAACGAAACCGAAATTTCGTTTTTACCCCAAAGAGCCCCCCTTGTAAGGGGAATTTTTGTTACAAGTCATTTCTTTATGGAAAAGGAAATCTCAGTCGAACAAGCGGTTGAGTGGTACAAAGATTATTATAAAGATCATCCGTTTGTGCGCATAACCGCCAAATCTCCCTTTATATCTGATATCTGGGGAACCAATATGTGCGGAATATCAGTTGTAGCAGAAGGTCGAAAAGTTGGAGTATGCGCAGCTATAGATAACCTAATGAAAGGGGCGGCCGGACAAGCCGTTCAAAACGCCAACCTAATGTCGGGCTGGAAGGAGACTGCGGGGCTGCTTACACCGGCACCGTCGCCTATATAAGGAAAAAGGTAAGATCATGGAACTGCCTATCGGCAACAATGCCGTTATCGAAATGGAAGACAAATACTCGGTACCAACTTACGCAAAATGGAAAGCTGCATTTATACGCGGACAGGGTGCAAGAATTTGGGACGCCAACGGAAACGAATTTTTAGATATGTACGGAGGCCATTGCGTTACATTAACAGGGCACTGTCATCCTTATTGGGTAAAGGCCGTATCTTCTCAACTCGAAAAGCTGGTTTTTTACTCCAACGTTGCTTACAACGACCAGAGAGCTCTTTTTCAAAAACGTTTGGCTGGGTTTGCTCCGTCCCATTTAAGCAAAGTTTTTTTATGCAACTCGGGTGCTGAGGCAAACGAGACTGCTGTAAAAATGGCTATCAAAGCAACAGGAATGCGTCCAAACGTAATTGCTATGCAAGATGGATTTCACGGTCGAACAGCCGGAGCTATGTCGCTTACGCATCTTGGAAACTACCGCAAGCAGTTTCCTTCTGTTGTAAGAGAGACAACGGCCGTACCTTTCGGCGATCTAAATGCCCTTGAAGCTGCTTTGGACAATAATACAGCCGCTGTCATTTTAGAACCCATACAGAGTATGGCCGGCGTAAACATGGCTGAGTCTTCGTATTACAAAGATTTGGTAACATTATGTCACAAAAACGGTACATTGGTAATCTTTGACGAAATTCAAACCGGCTTCGGCAGATTAGGCACACCGTTTGCGGCAGACTACTTTGGAGCCGAAGTGGATTTTTTAACTTTGGCAAAAGGCATCGGCAACGGCATACCAATGGGAGCAGTGGTAACCACAGATAAAGCAGCATCCACAGCAGTTGTCGGAGAACAGGGTACCACTTTCGGCGGCGGACCGGTAGCTTGCGCTGCCGGTAATGCCGTATTGGATATTATAGAAAACGAAGATTTAGTAAACAATGCCAAAAACATGGGACAAAAAGCAAAAGAACTTTTAATTGCCGGTCCGGTTACCGGTATTAGGGGAGCAGGTTTGTTGTTGGGGCTTGAGACAAGTATACCTGCGAAAGAAGTTTGTGCTCATTTATACAAAAAGCATATTCTTGCAGGAACATCTTCTAATCCTAACGTTGTTCGTCTTATGCCGCCTATTACAATAGGAGAGGCCGAACTTGAGCTATTAAAGAAGGCTTTGGAGGAATTATGAAACATTTTCTTTCAACAACAGATTTGAGCATTGAACAGCTTGACGAAATGTTGGCTTTTGCAGCAGAGGTAAAGTCCGGCAAGGTTAAAACCAAACTGACCGGCAAAACTTTAGGAATGGTGTTTTTCAACTCAAGCCTTAGAACTCGTACCTCGTTTGAAGCAGGCATGTTTCAATTGGGCGGACATGCTCTTAATTTAAGTGTGGGACAGGGTTTGTGGAATCTTGAATACAGAGACGGCGCGGTTATGGACGAAGACAAAGCCGAACACATCAAAGAGGCCGTACCGGTTTTGTCTCGATATGTAGATTGCCTGTCTGTTCGTTGTTTTCCTTTTGGTGAGGATTGGTCTGTGGATAAATCAGATCCGGTTATTTCCGGATTTGCAAAGTATTCCGAGGTGCCGGTAATCAACATGGAATCAGCTGTGTGGCATCCATGTCAGGCTTTGGCCGATGCTCTTACCTGGAATGAGCAAGGTTTAAAAAAGGGCGACAAAGTAGTGCTTACCTGGGCTTATCATCCAAAAGCTCTGCCAATGGCGGTACCCAATTCTATGCTGACAGTTGCTGCGCAACGAGGTCTCGATGTTCAGGTACTATCACCTTCTGAGTTTAAACTGGATTCCGAAATCATAAATACTGCGTCGGCTCTGGCTAAAAAAGCGGGAGGCAGTGTTACAGAAACCGACAATTTGTCCGCTCTAGACGGAGCACGAATTGTTTACGCCAAATCGTGGGGAAGCCTTGCCGCTTACGGTGACAATGCCAAAGAAAAAACAATTCGCGACAAGTATAAGTCTTGGCAGGTAACGCTTGACTGGATGAAGAGGACAGATCGAGGTAAATTTATGCACTGTCTTCCCGTAAGAAGAAATGTGGTGGTTTCGGATCAGGTTCTGGACTCTGACTATAGCATTGTAGTCGATGAGGCAGAAAACAGGCTGCACGCCCAAAAGGCGCTGCTTATAAAGATGTTGGGAGAGTAAAAATGGACCAAGACAGCGTGACCATGCAGCAGAGAATTGTAGGACTAAAACGAGCGGCGCCCTACCTTAGAATGTATAAGGGCAAAATATTTGTTGTAAAAATCGGCGGAGAAATAATTGAAGATTCTGCTGTGCTGGACAATTTTTCAGAACAAGTTGCCCTTTTGCACAGGCTTGGAATCAACGTGGTATTGGTGCACGGCGGCGGTGCTTTGGCTACTGAGTTGGCTTCGAAACTGGGAATTCCGGTGGAAATGGTAAACGGCCGCAGAGTAACCAATGCCGAGACTCTAGAAGTAGCCAAAATGGTGTTTAATAAGCTTAATACCGACCTTTTGGCTTCACTGCGAAAATATGCTGTTTACGGAGTAGGCCTATCCGGTATTGACGGCGGTCTTATCCGTGCTTGTAAGAGGCCGGTTAAACGAATGAAGGACGCCGAAAGCGGTTGCGAACGCGATGTGGATTTTGGGTTTGTAGGTGATGTTACCGAAGTAAACCCCAGCGTTATACACCACTTGATAAACGGCAGTTTCATTCCGGTAATAAGCTCTCTTGCCGGCGGAGAAGATAACGATATTTACAATGTAAATGCTGACACCATTGCTGTGGAGCTGACAATCGCATTGGGTGCAGAAAAATTAATTTTAATGACCGGAGCTCCCGGAGTGTTAAAAGACCCAAAAGATCCGAACAGTCTTATCTCACACATGACATTGGCTGATTTGGACAAGGTAATTGCGGAAAGTGCTAAGGGCGGCATGGTAGCAAAGCTTCAGGCGTGTAGCACGGCACTCAAGCGAGGTGTTCCCCGTGTTCATGTTATCAGCGGAGTAAAAAGTGACAGTTTATTGATCGAGGTTTTTACCAATGAAGGTTCCGGTACTCTTATAGAGGTCAACGCGCCTATGGCAGGACAGGATGCGAGAAACCCCACGATTCCTCCGTGTCCGCCCAGGATTGTGCCATGAAGCCTTTGTGGAAAAAAGATTGGGTAAAAACCGATGACGACATTATGGCCTTTACAGTAGGCGAAGATCCGCGGCTTGATCAGATGCTTATTCCGTTTGATATTGTAGGGTCCATAGCCCATGTGAAAGGTCTTTTTCGTATAGGCCTAATTACCTCAGATGAGCACGATGCACTCTGCCGCGAACTCTCTAAACTCAATACCCAATGGGAGCGAGGGGCGTTTAGAATTCTTCCCGGCGAAGAAGATATGCACACCGCAATAGAGCGGGCTCTTACTGAGTC
>CAYWLQ010000170.1:0-11700 GCA_964458775.1 uncultured Myxococcales bacterium
AAGGTAAGGCTGAAGGCATAGCCGAAGGTAAGGCTGAAGGCATAGCCGAAGGTAAGGCTGAAGGCATAGCCGAAGGTAAAATCGAAGGTTTGCGTCAGGTGGCATACAGACTGATATCAGAGGGTATGCCGACAGAACGCATTGCTGAGATTACCGGCCTTCAAGAAGAAGAGATCAAATCTCTTCGCAAATCCGTTTTGAACTGACTGCTGCATCAATTGGTTTAATCAAGGGTACTCTGAATATCTGCTGCCAAGGCTGGATTATAACAGGAGCCAAGGAAGAAGATCCGTTACCGGTTAAAAAGGCAATATATTTGCATGTGAGTCTGTCAACTAAGGTAATTCCTTCAATAAGAGTCCCATATGTAAAGTTTTTGGTACCATCTGTGCACTTATCTAAGTGTGCCCAATTTCGATCAATTTGATCTTCTACTAGTTCCCTAATTCTGTCCAATGAGTCTATGTCCAATTGTATCTTTTCTGAGGATAGAATTTTCATATCTGTGCTGAAATCCATAAAAGCATCTGTCCTCCAGTCGAAATGAGGAATGTGATTTTCAGGTACAATAGATTTATAGAAATCAAAGGTAAAAATGTCCGCATTTTTTTGAATATCAACGATCAAATTTCTCAAGGAGAAAGAGTCTCCTCGACAGGACTTATCAACGTGGCGACGTATAGAAAATCCAATAAAATATGCATACCAGTTGCGTATTGTTTTTAAAAAATAGCCGCCATGATTTTGATCAATATGTTCTACATTCTCGCTTACAACTTTGGCTAACTCATCAAAAACCACCTTGTTAGTCATAGCAAAGCTGATATCTTTTTGTATTGCTTCAAGCCACTTCTTCCATTTTTCGACTTTATCCATGTTTAAGGTGTTCATGATCTTGTTAAACCCATTCGTTATGTTTAATGAACTGCTGTCTTAGCTTGTCATTTTATAATTACTTACGAACCGACTATCTATCAAGATCCCGGTTTTATTCTGTCCAAAACACCAAACTACAAATTCTTGTGATAGTCCTGAAGGCTGAATACTTCGCCTCTGCCTTTTCTTCGGTCAGATATACCGTGGGCTGCGGCTTTTGCGGCTGCTACTGTAGTAATGTAGGGCACTGCGTATTTTATTGCTGTCTTTCTAATGTAGGAATCGTCGGTGGCGGCCAGTTTTCCTACTGGAGTATTTATTACCAGTTGGATTTCTTTGTTTTTAATTGCGTCGGCAATATTGGGTCTGCCTTCGTGCATTTTTAATATGTGGTCTGCCTCTATTCCGTTTTCGTTAAGGTAGTCTTTAGTTCCGTCGGTAGCGACAATTCTAAAACCTAGCTTCTTAAAGGCTTCGGCTGCTTTTAGTGTGTCGCTGTTGCGGTCGCGTCGACAAATGCTCATCAATACACAACCGGTATCCGGCAGATATACTTTGGCGGCTTCTTGTGCTTTGAAAAACGCCAGACCTTGTTGATCCGAAAGTCCCATAACCTCTCCTGTGGAGCGCATTTCCGGGCCCAGGATGGGGTCAACTTCGGGAAACATGTTAAACGGGAATACTGCTTGCTTAACTCCGTAGTGAGAGGGTTTGATCGGCTTGAGATCTAGATCTTTTAGCTTTTTACCCAAAATAACCTGTGTAGCCAGGTTTGCCATTGAAATATTGCAAACCTTGCTCACGATAGGAACTGTTCGACTGGCTCGGGGATTGGCTTCCAACACGTATACGATGTCACCCGATACCGCATATTGCACATTGATGAGGCCTACCACCTGAAACTTCACTGCTATTTTTCGGGTGTAGTCTTCGATGGTTGCTATGATTTTGTCTGACAAATTAGCAGGAGGTAAGATACAGGCGGAGTCGCCTGAATGAACTCCCGCATATTCTATGTGTTCCATTACCGCGGGCACAAAAGCGTCGGTGCCGTCAGAAATAGCATCTGCCTCTGCTTCTACTGCGTTTTCCAAAAACTTCTCTATGAGAATCGGTCGATCAGGAGATATCTCCCTTGCGGCCTTCATGTATTCGGTAAGCATGTCATCGTCGTAAACTACTTCCATAGCGCGCCCGCCAAGCACATACGAAGGTCTAACTATCAGCGGATAGCCGATTTCTTTTGCTGAGGCTAAGGCTTCATCCAAATTGGCAGCCATGCCTGATTCCGGTTGAGGAATATCCATGTCACGCATGATCTGCCTAAATCTATCTCTGTCTTCGGCTAAATCGATGGCATCAGGGCTGGTGCCCAAGATCTTAACGCCGTTGTCAATTAACTCCTGTGCGAGATTAAGAGGGGTTTGTCCTCCGAACTGAACGATAATGCCTTCGGGTTTTTCTTTTTTGTAGATTGAAAGAACATCCTCGACAGTGAGCGGCTCGAAATAGAGTTTATTAGAAGTATCGTAATCAGTGGATACGGTTTCCGGATTGCAATTTACCATAACCGATTCAATCCCCTCATCCTTTAAAGCAAAAGCTGCGTGTACACAACAATAGTCAAACTCTATTCCCTGTCCGATGCGATTAGGGCCGCCTCCAAGAATCATTACTTTTTTATTGGAACTGACAGCAACACTGTCTTTTGCATTGTAGGTCGAGTAATAATACGCAGCGTTTTCAACTCCGCTTACCGGAACTGTCTCCCATGATTCGGCAAGACCCAGAGCAATTCGTTTATTTCTAAGAAGACTTTCTCCTATGCCCAAAATTTTAGCTAAATATTTATCTGCGAAGCCGTCTTTTTTTGCCTGTATCAGCAATGAATCAGGAGGAAGAGAACCTTTGTATTCTAAAAGCTTTTCCTCCAGCTGAACTAATTCGCGCATTTGTTCAATGAACCAAGGCTTGATAGCCGTAAGTTTATACAGTGAATCTGTTTCGGCACCTTTTCGAATTGCTTCGTACAAAATAAAATGGCGCTCGCTTGAAGGCTCTTTGAGCATCTTTAAAAGTTCGGCAAGAGAAAGGCTGTTAAAGTTCTTTGCAAAACCCAAACCGTATCGACCTATTTCCAAAGAGCGAATTGCTTTTTGCATTGCTTCTTTATAGGTCTTGCCTATGCTCATAACCTCTCCGACTGCGCGCATCTGAGTTCCCAGCTTATCCTGAACGCCTTTAAACTTCTCAAATCCCCATCTGGCGAATTTGACCACCACGTAGTCTCCTGAGGGAGTATACTTGTCCAGTGTTCCGTCTCTCCAATAGGGAATCTCGTCCAATGTCATTCCGCCTGCAAGCATTGCCGATACAAGAGCAATTGGAAAACCGGTTGCTTTGGAAGCCAATGCTGAAGAACGTGAAGTTCTGGGATTTATTTCTATGACCGTAATGCGGCCTGTTTTGGGATCATGAGCAAATTGAACATTGGTACCGCCGATAACTTCGATGGCATCGACAATGTCATATGCGTATTTTTGTAATTTGGCTTGTAGGTCCTTAGAAATGGTTAACATGGGAGCGGTGCAATAGGAATCTCCGGTGTGAACTCCCATAGCATCGACGTTTTCAATAAAACAGACGGTGATTTTTTGATTTTTAGAATCGCGTACAACCTCAAGTTCCAATTCTTCCCAGCCGAGCACAGATTCTTCCACCAATACTTGACTTACCAAGCTTGCAGCAAGCCCGCGGCTTACAATTATCTGAAACTCTTCCATGTTATATGCAAAGCCGCCGCCGGTTCCTCCCATAGTATAGGCCGGACGAATGACCACCGGAAAACCTATTTGCTCAACTATTCTGATAGCTTCTTCCATCGTGTGAGCAATGTCACTTTTGGGCATGTCAATGCCGAGTTTGTTCATAGTGTCTTTAAACGCTTGGCGGTCTTCACCTCGTTTAATGGCCTCAAAGTTTACACCTATAATTTCAACTCCGTACTTATCCAAAATACCGGCTTCAGCCAATTCAGAAGAAAGGTTTAATCCTGATTGTCCTCCCAGATTGGGTAAAAGAGCATCAGGTCGTTCTTTTTTTATGATTTCTTCGAGAGAAGGCACATTGAGAGGTTCGATGTAAGTAGCATCTGCCATGCCCGGATCTGTCATTATTGTTGCAGGATTTGAGTTGACGAGTACAATTTTGTATCCCATCGCTCTCAACGCTTTACATGCTTGTGTACCTGAATAGTCAAATTCACACGCTTGACCTATTACAATTGGGCCGGAACCGATAATCATTATTTTTTTTATATCTTCGCGTTTTGCCATTAAACCTTACCTTTGATCTGTCTTAGCGCCGAAATTACCGGCGTATTTGAGAGTGCACAGACCCTATCAATACCCTTTGTTCTCGTCCATGATAAAAAGACGATAAATCGATGGTTTTTTTGCTTTTTTTCGATATAGATATTCTTTGGCGTTGGGTAGTTTTTCCCCAGTTAACACAATGCTCGAAAAATTGCATTTTTCGATTTCGCTTGTCTAAAATAGAAAGGAATATTTATTCGTTTATAAGTTAAATTGCTTTAATTGTTGAAAAGAGATTACAGATATTGCTAAACTTCGCCCTCGCGAAGGTCCGATGATTCTGGTATTATTAAAACATCGGCAGATTGGAAAAAGGCAAATATAAATGACCGCTTTTAACGACGATTCAAACGACAACAAAAACGAAATCGAAAGAATGTCCTTCGCGGATCTTCTAGGAATGAGCGAAAGCGAAGGGGACGGAAGGGTTCAGGATAGAGAAGATGAACCGGGTTCCGGAATAGCCAGACTTGCGCAGATGGTTGCAAGTTCTTCCATTTTAGAGGCCAAACGTCCGTCCTTGATGCCTACCATGGGCTCAATGCCTCCCATGTCAGCACATAACATTCCCAATTCTCCCTCGATGTCGGGTTCACAGCCTTCTTACAGCTCCTTTTCTCAACCGCCGGCAGCAGCTCCTGTAATGGGAAGCATTCCTCCTCCGGCAGGATCGGCGACTATCGGAACAACGTCGCAACCTGGGTCATTTCAGACAAACACCTTTTCTCAACCGCCGGCTACAGGTCAGATGGGCGCTGCCGGAACTTTTGGCACAGGTTCTATTCCGCCTCAGCAGACTATGGGGTCGCAAGCTTCTTACGGATACGGTGCCTTGCCTCAGACCGGCGCAACGGGAGGAGTTGCTGCACAGTATGCCGCTGATTCGGAAGATTACGGTTTAGGGCGACCAAAAAAATCTTCTAAAACGGGACTTTTCATCGGTATTGGAGTCGGTGCGGTTGTATTGGCTGCTGCTGCCTTCTTTTTATTGCAAAGTGAAACACCCTCTTCTGAAGAAGATCCGGAGTTGGCGAAAATTCAAGCACAATTGGATCAATTAAAAAGCCAGGCAGCTAAAGAGCCGGAGCCGGAACCCAAGCCGTCAGAACCTGTAGCACCCAAAGAGCCCGAACCGGTTCAAGAAGAAGCAAAACCTGTAGAAGAAGCTGCATCAGCCTCAGCGGTAATTGAAGAACCGAAAGAGGAAGCTTTGGCAAAACCCATGACCAGAGCGGAGAGAATAAAAGCTGCAAAAGCTGCCAAGGCTGCAAAAAAAGCTGCTGCTGCCGCCTCTAAAACACCGGCAACCCCAAAGGCTGAAAAAGGGGATTCAAAACCGGCGTCAGAATTGGGAAGTCTCCTTGATAACGATGTCGCGTCGGGGAAAAAGCCGGCAGGAGAAATTCCGAAATCTCCAAGTCGTGATGACGTTAAAGCGGCTATGCAAACTGTTCAGGCCAAATCAGAAAAGTGTTCAAAATACTCAAAAGGAACCGTTCAGTTAAAGATTATTGTCAGCAGTGACGGAAGAGTAACGAGCTCTTCACCGATGGGAGGAACAGCGGACAATAACGCTGCAAATTGTGTAGCCATGATAGCCAGAACAGCTAGATTTCCCAGGTTTAAGGATCCAACGTTCAGCATAAATTATCCTATCACTCTGAAATAGTTTACGTTACAGGCTAATAAGTAAGATAATTGTAACTTCTCACTTTGTTTTTCCCTGCGAATTTTGAGAAGTTGTAAAAATTTAAGGTGTTTTCCAAGTTCCTTCAATAAAGGGAACTCCGCCGTTGCCGGATAAAGCAAAAGTTCCTGTCAACTTGTTTTCTGAAAGATTCGCGATGAAAAAGCCGCTTCGCAGATTTGCACTGAGGCTTCCGACAGCCCAAAGCTTGATTTCATTT
The DNA here is from genome assembly GCA_964458775.1 of uncultured Myxococcales bacterium. Classification (GTDB taxonomy): domain Bacteria; phylum Myxococcota_A; class Polyangia; order JAAYKL01; family JAAYKL01; genus CAYWLQ01. Next base: position 6,158 of record CAYWLQ010000170.1, read on the forward strand.
TCCACAACCGATCCTTTTAGAACTATGCTTTGCTCTCCGATTGTTGCATGACCTGATGCTGTATTATCTTCAGTAACGGTTACTTGTACCTTGAATTTTTCAATCATATTTTCTGATGAGGATGTTACCGATGCCTCAGCATGGTATTCATTCTTTAGAGCAATCGGCTCCTCCGGTTTGTCCGCTTCTTTTAAAGGTTTATCAAGCTGTTTAGGTAATTCCGAGGACTTAGCAGAAATGTCAGATTTTGTATCCGGTTTTGGTTTATTGCATCCGCCGCTTGATATAGACAGCAATAAAGGAATCGTCACTGATAAAGAAATTTTTTTTGCCGATTTCATATTCAGCACTCCGTTATTTCCACAGCTAAAACATTATCTACTTCAACTATAATGCCTTCAGCGATAAATTTTTCTCCAACAAAAACGTTCACTTTTGGAGTTACCGGACGATCCAGTTTTACTATTCGCCCCGGTTTAAGATTTAGGGCGTCGTTTACTGACATTTTTATTTCACCTATTTCAACTCTAACTGAAACCTCCATTTCCTTTGATGCGATTTGATTGGAATCAGATAGTGAGAATTTGAGTTCTTCTTTTTCGATAGAATCTATTGATTTGTTATTTGTCATCGTTAACTCCTTCTCACCGAACTCGGTTATTTTTATTTCTGTTTCAGAAAGATATCGGCCGGCAAGCCTTCGTTTCCCGCATAGGAATAATGTATTTGAAATATTGCCTTTTTTTAGGGGGTGATTCCATTCATCCATAATAATAATGTCACCCGGTCTAAGGTTTTGAACATCTGATATGGGCAAGATTGAGAATCCGGCACAGAGTGCAAATCGCACTTGCCACGACAACGAGTCAAAAAAATTATTTAACGGGGATGATAAGTACGGTTTCTGGGGAATATTGCACCACAGTCGAATAAGCAAATTTGAACTGTTGTCAGATTTTATTTCCGCCTCTATTTCTAATTCAGGAAAATGACCCAAATAGTCAACTGCTTGGTCCATGTCATGCAAGAAACCGCAAAAATAAAAACTTTTTCCTCCGGCAGTTAGCCAATCTTTTCCGGCTTCATTCAGAGCAAACATAAGGGCACCTAGTTCTCCTTGGGATAGATCGGAGATTTCATTGGCAACAGTCTCGGTTTGCATACGTCCGAGAACTGCTGAAATCATGCGGTCAGCTGTTTGAGGAGATAGCGCTATTACTGCCCGACCGTTAGAAGAATTATAACAATCCACGCTCTTCCCTTTGTCAAACGGTGTACATGAAACAGCTGCAAAAATACCATTTCCTTTCAATGTCGGAGAAAATAACAATTTTGAAACACAAAGATGCAGATTTTCTTGCTCAAAAAGCTCTGAAAAACCGGTAAGTTCAATTCCCTTCATACCTGACGGAAAAGCATCCAAGACGATATCTCTTATGGTTTTTTCTTTTTGAGATATGTGCTTTAGGGTAAACGGAAAGGGTATTTGGTTGTTCATTGATTAGATCGAGTAAAAAATATTGGAGATTTCGTCAACATATCTTGTTTGTTCCTTTTTAATTACGGTATAAGTGTTTGGTCATGTCGGATGATTTTATAGGAAAAGAACTGCTCGGTCAGTTTAGGGTGCTGGAACGAATCGGTCGCGGAGGCATGGGAGAGGTCTATAAAGCGGCACAACCGGCCATGGAGCGCATGGTGGCAATAAAGATTCTCCATGCTAAGCTGGCACAGCGTCCGGACTTGGTATCGCGTTTTAGACGAGAGGCGAGAGCTATGAGTCGCCTGTCACATCCCAACTCAGTTAGAGTGTTTCTCTACGGACATTTAGAAGATACCGACCAATTGTACATCGCAATGGAGTATTTGGACGGCATCGACCTGGCTCGTTTGGTTCGCAAAGAAGGACCGGTGGAATATCGCAGAGCAATTCGAATTATGATTCAGGTTTTAGGAGCTCTTGAGGAAGCCCATTCAGTGGGGGTTATCCATCGCGATTTAAAACCGGAAAATATTTTGCTTACCAAACAGGGCGGCATCTCTGACTTTCCCAAAGTGCTTGATTTTGGACTGGCAAAAATAAGAGAATCCAAACCGAGACCCGGATCCTTGGTGTTAACTCGTGAGGGAATGGTTTTTGGAACTCCGGAATTTATGTCTCCTGAACAAGCGAGAGGAGAAACGCTGGACGGACGTTCGGATATATATTCGGCAGGTCTTATTTTTTATGAGTTGGTAACAGGGCAGCTTCCGTTTCCCCGAAGCAAACCCATGGAATATATTTCACATCATATCAAAACACCGCCCATTCCGATCTCTCAGAGAGATCACGGAATAGATCTTCCCAAGGCTTTGGATCCTATTATTCTTACCGCTTTGGAAAAAGATCGAAACTCTAGGTTTTCATCTGCTAGAGAATTTGCCGATGCCTTGAGAACCCTTCTTCCAAAAGCAGAACAAGCATCTTCTGAATGGGAATCAGCACCGACAATAAATGAAAATCTATCTCCGTCTGCAGCAACTCAGGCAATGCCTAAGCGCTCAATGTCAACTCCGGCAACTATATCTGTGCTTGAACCAAAACCTTCTGTTCAGGTTCAAGCATCTAAACTCGATATTGGCAAGACACTTGTTATTGCTTTGTCATTTATAATCTTTGCGCTTCTGGGTTTGGTAATCTATCTTTTGGTTACTCGAAATACACAAGAACCCAACGCAATACCGGTCAACACCCCTGCTCAAATAATTGGGGTAGATCAACAACAGCCGACCAATATTAAACCACCGTTAACTCAGTAACAGACACTTCGCTATAATGTTTCGGCAAGACATACCGATGTGTTTTCATTGAAAGGCAGTATCGTGCATTCAATACTTTCTTCGCAAAAACAGCATACGCTTATCGACAAATTGGCCGGCATTTCGGGCAGAGGTGATGAAGCAAGTCGTGACGAAATTTTAAACATGTTTTTGGAACATGTATCAGAGTTGAATCTGTCTTTGTATCCGGCACAAGAAGAGGCTGTTCTGTCACTTCTGGATTGGAAGCATGTGGTTCTAAATACTCCGACAGGTTCGGGAAAATCCCTTGTTGCAAGGGCGCTTCATTTTCAGGCAATGGCCGAAAACCGAAAATCTTATTATACCTGTCCTATCAAGGCTTTGGTTAATGAAAAGTTTTTTGATCTCTGCGATACCTTCGGACCCCAAAACGTAGGTCTCATGACCGGTGACGCTTCGGTTAATACCGACGCTCCGATTATTTGTTGTACCGCCGAAATTCTTGCCAACAGAGCTCTGCGCGATGAAAAGCTTGATATTGACTACGTTGTTGCCGATGAGTTTCATTTTTACGGCGACAAAGAGCGAGGATGGGCATGGCAGCTTCCTTTAATTACAATGAAGGAAACAGTTTTTCTGCTTATGTCTGCAACGTTGGGTGACACAACTCATATCGTCGAAAAGTTGTCTAAATTCACAGATCGCGAAACCGTTGTTGTTTCGTCAGGATCAAGGCCGGTTCCGCTGAAGTTTGAATATCGCGATACTCCTATTCACGAAACAGTTGAAAACCTGGTAGCAGCAGACGAAGCTCCTGTGTATTTAGTTAACTTCACGCAAAGGGGCTGTGCTGAGCAAGCTCAAGCATTGACCAGTCTCAAGGTTTGTTCAAAAGAAGTTAAACAGGCAATACAACAAGAGTTGTCTTGTATGAGATTTGATACTCCCTACGGCAAAGATGTCAGACGATTTTTAAGCGCAGGCATCGGCATTCACCATGCGGGTTTGCTTCCCAAATATCGAATGCTGGTAGAAAAGCTGTCTCAAGCCGGATTGCTAAAAGTTATTTGCGGTACTGACAGTCTAGGCGTAGGAGTAAATATTCCCATTCGCTCTGTAGTATTTCGTTCTCTTTCCAAATGGGACGGAGACGAAACACGCATATTGTCAGCCAGGCAGTTTCATCAAATTGCGGGACGGGCGGGACGCAAAGGTTTTGACGATCACGGACTGGTAGTAGTTTTGGCTCCTGAACACGTAATAGAAAACAAAAGAATAGACGCCAAAATAGCTGCAAATCCTAATTTAAAAAAGAAGCTTCACCGAGCAAAACCGCCTGAGAAAGGCTTTGTTCCCTGGGATGAAAGTACCTTTAACAAGTTGGTAAATTCTCTGCCCGAGCCTTTAGTGCCTCGACTAAGCGTAAATCACGGCATATTGGTAAATGTTCTGACTTCTCTGTCTGATGCGCCGGGAGGCGGCTATAAAAGACTAATGGATATTATTAAGAGGTCACACCTATTGCCTGTTGAACAAAAAGCAGAGAGAAAACGAGCCTCAGAGCTCTTTCGCTCACTGAGACGGGCCGGCATTGCGGAGGTCGTCCCCAATCCAAATGGTTTTGGAGCTGTAATGAAGGTAAAAGAGAACTTACAGCTAAATTTTTCTCTAAATCAAACTCTGTCACTATACCTTGTGGAAACCCTCGACTCCTTAGACCCCGAAGCCGAAACCTATAGTTTGGATATAATGTCATTAGTGGAATCGGTATTAGAAAACCCTGATGTGATTTTATATCGACAAATTGACAGACTCAAAGACGAGTTAATGGCAAAAATGAAAGCCGAAGGTTCTTCCTACGAAGAAAGAATGGAAGCCCTAGAGAAGGTGGAGCATCCAAAACCTTTAAGAGATTTTATTTATGAAACCTTTAACGTCTTTGCAACCTACCATCCGTGGGTTAAAGGCGAAAATATAAAACCCAAAACTGTAGCTCGCGATATCTACGAAAAATGTATGTCTTTTTCTGATTACGTAAGTGACCTGGGAGTTGCCAGAAGCGAAGGAGTGCTGCTAAGGTATTTGTCGCAAGCCTATAAGGCTGCATCTCAGTCAGTTCCCAAAAGCTATTGGACAATAGAATTTGAAGATATTCTAACTTTTATTTTAACTGTAATAGAAAGAACAGATACCAGTCTTCTCGACGAATGGGAAAAAATGATGAGCGGAGACAGGGATTTTGTACCGCATGTTAGACCGGAAGTTGAAACAGACAAACCGCGAACAATAGATTTATCCAAAGATTTTAAAAAGCTGTCAGCAAGAGTTAGAGGTGAGCTGTACATGCTTCAACGATCTTTGTCTTCGCGCAACTATGAGCAGGCAGAAACAGAAGTCTTTCAAGACCCGTCCGATCCATGGACAAAAGAACGCTTCGCGCAAGCAATGGAGCCGTATTTTGAACAATACAGGACAATAGATTTGTCACCCAAAACAAGAACAACCGATAGAACTTTCATCAAAGAAACCAAAGCAAGATTCTTTGAAGTTGTACAAAAAATAGCAGATCCAAACGGAGATGATGAGTTCGCAATTTTCGGCTACATTGATTTTATACAAGAAAGACAAGAAGACGCACCGCTGGTAACCTTGGTAAGAATAGGGGATTGAGCGGTTTTGCACCAAGCCGAAGGTACAAGACAGGTCGTCTGTGCAACCGAAAACATGGGTAACACTCTATCCGGAGACATGGGTGACACTTT
>CAYWLQ010000171.1:0-11634 GCA_964458775.1 uncultured Myxococcales bacterium
AATAGTACAAGCCCTGTAAAGGGCGTTCCATATGGACCGCACTTACAGTGCTTATGTTCTTTCTATTTATCTATTCCCGGCGCGATGCGCCGGGCTAGTATGGAACCGCCCCTTTGGGGCATAAAAACCGGTTCTTTCATAATGCCAGATAACTGTATGATATCCGGGCGATCCACATGGGCGGTTCGGAGTGAGCGGGCAAAGTCCGCGATCCTATCTAAGTCCGCCTTCGCCAAGGCTTCGGCGAGATCATCGACTTCGACGATCTAAAACCTCGCCATAGCGCGCAGCGCGACGGCGGGCAAAGTCCGCGATTCACGATCCACATAGGGGGGTTTGGAGTGAGCGGGTTCGGAGTGAGCGGCTATCCTCTAAGCCCCGCCAAGCATTTCTAATGCCTTTGCGACAGACCTGTTGTTTGGATCTAAAATCTTGGCACGTTCCAAATAGTTTTTCCCGTTCTCAGGGTCTTTTAGGCCGTTACAATACAACCAACCGATCATTAGCAGCACCGCGACCTGTCGTTCTTTGTCAAATTTAACGTCGGTCAATACCGAATTGTAAATCGATATTAGTCTTTTCCAGTAACCCGCCGCTCTTGAGGCAGAAACCTTGCTTTCAACTGCTCTAATTTTTTCACATACAAGCTCCGCCGTTTTTGCAGAAAACGGAGAGAGCGCATGTGCATCCAAAGCCGCAGCCAAGCCGGCTTCTGCATCACCAAGAGAGTGCTCTAAATAATATGAAGCCTTAAGTATAAAAGCGCTTTTAATGCCGGGTAAGTTTTGAAGTTCAGAAATTGCCAGGCATAAACGTACTACATCGCCGAACATAGAGGATTCCGCACCGACCCAGTCCAAGGCCGATGCAACATATTCCCACTGCGTAGTTTCTATCGAAGCAATACTACGACTAAATTCTCTTTCTAACATAGAGGTTATCTTGTTTTTCAGAATAGCATTATCCTGAATACTCGCTACTGTCAGCAAAAGACGCCCCAGTTTTTGAATCAATTGACTATTGCCGGCCCTCTCTTCGCTGTCAATATTTACCGTAGTTTCCATACTTCCCGCAATATTCCCGAATTCGTCTTCCATATTAAATGAACATTTCTTAACTAGATTTTTATATTCATCAGAAGAAATTTCAGTGTTCATAGAAGTGTTCGAATTGATCTCGGTATTCAATTGAAACTTTCTTGTTATGTTGTGATTGGTCAGGGAAGAATCGTTAGAGATAATTAACTTGTTCATGTGTATTAGACCTTTCCTATCTCAGCAAACACCTATCTATCCTTAAGTGTCTTAATCAATCAATTATATTCATATGTTTTTGCAATATTGTAACAGGAACTTCAGAAACTTATTGTATTGAAAATTATCAGTAACAGATAGGTTAGAACAAATAGGTCTATAAATAACCGAGACTGAAGTCTTCTCCAAAAACATACAAAATCGGGGTTTGCTCTACATTCAGGTGCTTTTCCGCCAGCTCTCGCGTCGCGCGACTGACCATGCTAAGCAACTTAGCAATGCTTACCATGTCATTACTCGCTACATCGTTCCTCTTGTTTTTTAGATAGTCGAGCATACAGTAGGTAAAAACTCCGTGTTTGAGTTTTGATATTTCAAATGCTGATTGATCGTTGCCGGCAGCGGAAAAAACCACAATGCCTCTCTCTTTTGCCAAAGAAGCAATGATCTTTCTTTCTTCAATTCCGCGGGCCATAGCAATCGCTCCTATATGTTTGGCAGCAGCTCCGCTTTTGCAGGTATCTAAAAAAACCGCTATTTTTCCTGCGGCGGCAGTCTTCGCAAAACCGCTTAGATCTTTTACTGCCAATGCTGTTCTGCTGAGGTCTGTTATGTCCGAATCGTAACTCAAAAAGTAGTATTCATCTTTCTCCGTATCACCGTGACCTGCAAAATAAAGAATGACAGTGTCATCGCTTTTGGCAGAAGCGGCTATTTCTGAGAGTTTTTTCTTAATGCTTACTCTAGAGGCTTGCTCGTTGAGCAGAGTTTCAATATGAACCGCACCGTACAGACTTTTGGCGCTTTCCCTTAGCGCGCTTGAAATAGCCTTGGCATCTTCTGACGGATAAATTAAAGAAATATTTTTGTCTTTGTAATTGCTTACTCCTACAGCCAGAATATACATTTCGGGTCTTTTAAGAGTTTTTGGTTGATAACGAAGATGTGCTGTATTGCTTTGTCCGAAAACTGAACCGGTTTCATCATATGCTGCTCCTACAAAGGTATTGTTTCCCGGAGAAAGTCCTACTGAAAACTCTTCGCAATTAGCAGCCTTGATTCTTGAAATACCGCGACTGTCGGCATCAAAGGTTCTACCGTTATGAAATAGAAATATTTCACCCACAGGACCGCCGTCTGTTTTAGCACAAACCTTAAGTGTTGCTTTGCCGTCTAGAGATTCGGATAAAGGTTCTTTAGTAATTTCGATAGAAACGATAGGTGCTTTTCTCAATTCCATTGCAACATCTACAGCCTTAAACCGCTTTCCTTCTAAAGATTTCGCGACCAAACCCGGTGTAAAGAAATCATTCCAGAACTGCCTAGGCTCATAAGCAGTATTTCCTCTAACCATTCGGAGCAGCTCTCTGCCGTTGCTCGAACAATCAAATCTGCCGTTTTCATCAAAGGCAACCCATTCTCCGTTGTTCATAACAACGACAGAAATTCTCAATCCGGTTTCCAAATTCCATACACTGACGGTTCTATCCTTTGAAGCAGATACGATATATTTACCGCTCATATCAAATGAAAGAGCTGATATCTCGTCGGTATGCCCCTTTAACGTTTTTAGCAATGAACCGAAACGAGTCCAAAGAGTAATATCCCCGTTCTTATGTCCGACTGCCAAAGTATTTGAATCCGGTCCCACCGCTATTTTTTCAAACGGTTCCTTTACATCAACATTAGAAAGTATTTCCCCTGTTTCCAGGCTTATGCATTCTAACGCGTGATATCCGCCATTATTTGTTGCAGTCTCCACCGCAAAAAATGAAACATCAGGGGCAAATGCTATACTCTGCCCTACTCCGCGACCGTATCCGTTGTATTCTACCGTTCTAATATGCACTCCTTCCGGACTAAATATTTCAATTTTGTGATTTTCTCCGCCTTTTACTGTCGCCATATTTCCGTCCGGCATAGGAAGAGGAACTATTGATACAAAACCTTTGCTTTTTAAAGCAAAGGTACGCTGTCCCTTGTTATTAACTATCGTCATCGGGGCCTCCCCGACAAACTTATAACCTGTTCCGTCTCTGTAGTATCCTGTGGTCTCTGTAATTGTATCAATAGAATTATTAGCAGCATTCCAAACAATAGATTTTTTTCCTCTTTTTATTTGCATAAAAAGATTTGTAAAATCTGGAGACAGAGTAACGTCTGTAAAATACGGAGCATCCATCTTCAGTGTTCTAATAATAGTACCAAAACGATCATAAATACTAACAGACCCCTTTATATCATTGTCACCGTATCCTATACCCACAGCAATTCGAGAACCGTCTGCTGAAACAGAAAACCCTCCGATAAGAGCATGCGTTCTTTTTTGTACAGTAACAAAACCGCCCTCTTCTTTTCCGTCTAAACCAATTTTCACGATGGATTTGCTCAATACCAGCAACAAGCTTCTTCCGTCAGGAGTAAAATGAACTCTCCACAGATCCTCGTGTCCTCTCCACTTTTTTTTAAAACTACCTAACTGCTTTCCTCCGGGAGACCAAAAGGCGACTCGTTTGTCTCCTCCCACAAGAGCAATGGTTTTCCCATCTTTGCTGATATCAACCCATTTAACCTCATCGATAAGAGTGTCATCTTCTTCTGTATTGCTAAAAGAATTTCTCGGAGTCACCAGTATGCTGTTCGGCACATTTACCTCTAAGCCGGCCATAGGACTTCCGTCAGGATATCTCACCGATGCTGCTGCATATCGACCGTTACCGGCATCAATTTGATAACCCCCTATCACAAAATAGCGACCGTCCGGACTATAGGCTATAGATTTTATTTTTGCCCTTTCAAAAGAATATCGGCTGATCGGTTCGAACATCTCATTTCGAACAGCAATAGTACTTAGTCCGTCATAGGTAACAATTTGTTTTCCATCCGGACTAACAACAGCCGCTTCTGTTCTGTATTCGTCACCCTCAAGGGATGTTATCATTTTTCCAGAATAATCATATTTGAAAGCTTTTTCTAAACACCCGGTCCAAAACCCGCTTCCGTCGGGAAGCAGGCGAAGCCAGTCAAGGCATCTTCCGGGAACAACAAGTGTGCGCAACAAGTCTCCGTCTTTGGTCCATATTTTAACCTTCTTATCCTCATATGATGTTGTAACAAATAATCTGCCGTCAGAGGTGAACTCAAGTGCCGTTATACGTTCAGTATGTCCTTCTTGAAGAACTGTGACTACATTACTTTTAGGTTCTGCATAAACATTCAAACGTCGATCTAAACGAACTTCTTCAACTTCAAAGCCTCCCCATACCTCAGGATCTTCTGCAACCGCAGGTCGGCTCGTATAGGTTGGAGTTTCAACAGACTCCTCAGATGAATTAGCTGTTTCTTTTGAAATTGTATTTTCATTGCTATTCCCAAGCGATTCATCATCTTGAGCAATTTTGTTTTTTGTACTCAAAGAAGGTGCTGAGTTGCCTCCGCAACCTAAAGATAAAAACAAAACAGCATAAAAAAGACTTTTGACAAAAACATTACCGCTACAAAAAATAGTCATAAACAGTCCTTTCATATAGTCAGGTATAATGCTCAATAGATAGGTGTCAGACAAGTTCTATTTGGACCGATTTTGTTTACAACTCAAAATATAGCAAATTAGGCAAATAGATGTAGGTCATTGTTTTTCCCATGCCGCAAACCGGCTTCGGCATTGAGTTTTTAGAGGGGAAAAACTCCTCAACTACCTTCTGATTTGTCTTGAACAGGACTTCTAAGATGAAATCTATTTTGTTTACAATTAAAAAACATCTTGTTTTTGTAAAACTTCTATCAAAAACAATTTGGTTTTTTACTTGATATGTTATTTAACCTGAACTAAAGGTTGAAAATCAATATTGAGCTTATGCTCATAAAGTTCATTTAAGAGAAACAAAATGCCTCGACCGCACTGCAAAAGAAACATACACGGAAAACCGAGAGCTTGTGTTTTCAAACCCGCCGGTATTCCGATGTCTGAAATTGAAACCGTTACCTTGGCACTGGACGAATTCGAAGCGATTCGTTTAGCAGATTTGGGTTCTATGTATCAGGAGCAGGCCGCACAAGAAATGGGAGTCTCAAGGCCCACCTTCGGCAGGATAGTAGAATCAGCCCATAAAAAAATAGCTGATGCTCTGGTTCACGGTAAAGCATTACAAATCGAAGGAGGCATTGTATCGGCAGGCGAATTTAGATGCTGTCGATTGCATGACGAGGAGGATAAAAAATGAAATTATGTATTCCGGTGGAAGACGACAACGGTATGGACAGTAAAGTGTGCGCACATTTCGGATCAGCTCCGGCTTTTATGATTGTTGATACAACAAACAATTCATATCATTTGCTGATAAACAAAAACGAACATCATGCCCACGGAATGTGCTCTCCCCTTGCGGCTCTCCAAGGAGAGTCCATTGACGGTATCGCTGTAGGGGGAATAGGAATGGGAGCCCTAAACAAACTGAACGCCGCCGGCATAGACGTTTTTGCGGCAGACCGTGAATCAGTAAAAGAAATTGTATCAGCTTACAACGACGGTGCCCTCAATCGAATGAAACCGGGAATGACCTGCTCCGGACATCATTAAAGGCAGGTACAAAAATCTGCTCCGGTCTCGTTAATGTTTAAGGCGAGGACCGGTTTTTGAGGAGAAGCTTTTGGAAGTTCTTGCAGAGTATCTGTAGGGTAATACCGGGCGCGATCCACATGGGCGGTATGTCGATTTTTTGTTACTGTTTGGTTTTTTAAAGGTGTTTGCATATCTTCTTACAACACCTATCAGACGTTCATGCAAAACATTGAGTGACATTCTTGCTGTTTTTAGGTATCGCACATAACCGTGTAATTTGTTAATTCGCAACCTGCTGCTAATGCAAGGAGTTACAATATGACCTCTGACAAGACTACCAAAGAAGAACTTATAGCCAAGGCGGCAAAGCCTTCTCAAGATGCTATGCTGCTGCATCCTTTTTATCGAGGCAAAGTGGAAGTAGTTCCTAAATGCTGTATTCGCGATATTAATGACTTTGCTATTTGGTATACTCCCGGAGTTGCCGCTTCCTGCAAGGCTATTCATCAAAACCCCGAAGAGGTACTTAAGCACACCTCTAAATCTAATATGATTGCGGTTGTTTCGGACGGTTCTCGGGTTTTAGGACTTGGCAACATCGGTCCTGAGGCAGGGCTTCCTGTTATGGAGGGCAAATCCATTTTGTTTAAATATCTCGGCGGGGTGGATGCTGTTCCTCTTTGTATTGAGGCTTTTTCCGCTCAAGAAATTATTACTTTTGTAAAACAAATTCAGCCGACTTTTGGGGGCATTAACCTCGAAGATATCGAAAAACCGAAATGCTTTGAGGTATTGGACACCTTGCGCAAAGAAGCTCGAATTCCTGTTTGGCATGACGACCAACAGGGAACAGCTGCGGTAACGCTGGCCGGTCTTATCAACGCTGTTAAAATTGTAAACAAACCCCTCGATAAGGTGCGCATCGGCATGCTCGGAGTGGGTGCGTCCAACCAGCGCATTGCTATTATGCTTGCAAAGGCGGGTGTTGATCCCGCTCTTACCTATATGTGCGACTCAAGAGGCATTGTATACAAAGGACGAGAAGATCTTGTCAAAGACCATTACAAAGCCTACTTGGCAGACATTACCAACAGCGAAAAACGCACAGGAGGGCCGGCAGAAGCCTTTGAGGGCGCGGATGTAATGATTGCTCTTTCACAGCCGGGACCCGACACGGTAAAACCGGAATGGATACGTTCTATGGCCAAAGACGCAATCGTTTTTGTTTGCGCCAATCCGGTTCCCGAAATTTGGCCTTGGGAAGCCAAAGAAGCCGGAGCTCGCATTGTCGCCACCGGACGCAGCGATTTTCCAAATCAGGTAAACAACTCTCTTGGTTTTCCCGGCATTTTCCGAGGCGCTTTAGATGTAATGGCTTCAACTATTACAGATGAAATGTGCATCGCGGCGGCTCGCTCTTTGGCAAAAACTGCCGAAGACAAAGGAATTAACGAAAACTATCTCTTGCCTACCATGGATGAATGGGAGGTATTCCCAAGAGAGGCGGTTGCAGTCGGTCAAAAAGCAATAGAACAAGGTGTTGCCGGCTTAAAACTAACACCTGAGCAAGCTTTTGAAACAGCCGAGCGCATTATCAAACGAGCCAGATACGAAATGCAGGTTCGACAGGAAAACGGCATTGTCAAACTGCCCTAGGTAATAAATTTTATGGAATGTATTGTTTTGGGAAACGGCGGGATGATGCCTATGCCCGCAAGATTTACAACCTCGGTGCTTGTGCGCAACGAAGGCAAAATGCTGATTTTTGATGCCGGCGAGGGAATACAAATTGCCCTTAAAAAAGGCGGTTTAGGAATACGAGGTTTGGATGCTGTTGTTATTTCCCATCTTCATGCGGATCACACCTTAGGCCTTCCGGGGATTATGATGTTTCGAGCTCAAAACGACAATCCCGGACCCTTTACAATCATAGGTCCTCCCGGAATTGAGCGTTTTGTTCGAAATACAATAGAAGTTTTGGGGTGTCATATAAGCTATGACTACACAGTAATTGAGTGCAATGAAAACACTCCGGAAACAGTTTGGCGATGGGGTAGTTTTCAACTTAAGAAACATGTATTGGAACATTCAACCTTTTGTCTTGGATATCGTTTGGAGGAAGATGAAAGACCGGGGATTTTCTCAACAGAAAATGCTGCTGTTTTTAAAATTCCAAAAGGACCTATGTTCGGCAAACTTCAAAAAGGCCATGCTGTAACATTAGAAGACGGACGAACTGTTGAGCCGAGTGAAGTTATGGGACCTCCTCGTCCCGGACGAATTGTAGCTTTTGCCACCGACACCAGACCCTGCAAAGGTCTTTTGCAAGTACTTAACAACGCTGATTTGGCATTTGTTGAGGGAATGTTTGCCGAAGAACACCAAGATGCAGCTATAGAAAAGAAACACATGACCGCGAAAGAATCTGCACTCTCCGCCAAGCAGGCATCGGTCAAACGAGCAGTGCTGGTTCATATAAGCCCAAGGTATACTTTAGAAGATGAAAGTAGTTTAGAAAAAGAAGCTAAGTCTGTATTTTCCAATGCCGAAATTTCCAAACCTCTTAAGATCTATGAAGTTCCTCTTAAAAGTTGATTTGTGCAAAGTAACTATCTAGAGTAAATAACGAAACTTAGGAGAAATACAATGACCTCTGCTGCCCCTACTTTCTCTATTGTATTGCCGGCATATAACGAAGCGGAATCGTTGCCTGTAACAGTCAAAGCCGTGTTGGAGGCAATACCGAGCCCTGATTTTGAGATAATTGTAGTTGACGACGGCAGCAAAGACGAAACTTGGAATGTTATCTGTCTTCTCAATCAAGTGGACTCTCGTGTTCGAGGTCTAAAACTATCTCGCAATTTCGGTCATCAAGCCGCTTTACTGGCGGGATTGGCATCGGCTGAAGGTTCGGCTGTAATTTCACTCGATGCTGACGGTCAACACCCTCCTGAACTTATACCTAAATTAGCGGATTTGTGGAGACAAGGTGCACTGGTGGTTCAAACCATTAGACGCGATCAAAAAAAACAGGGGGGTTTTAAACGATTTACTTCAAAAACGTTTTATAAAATCTTTTCTTGGTTGGCGGACACACCCATCTCCGAAGGCTCAGCTGATTTTAGACTTCTGGATCGAAAAGCTGTAGACCTCATTTTGTCCAATCCGCGTTCAGCGATGTTTTTGCGAGGATTTATACCGTGGATTGGTTTTACCACTAAATATCTTGAATTTATTCCCAAAAACAGATTCGCCGGTTCAACCAAATATTCTATTCGCAAAATGTTTCAATTGGCCAAACAGGGTATTACTCGTTTCTCCATAAAACCACTAAGACTTGCAACTCTTCTTGGAAGTTTTACTTGTTTGGCCGCTCTCGCATATCTAAGTTATGTTCTCGTAACAAGGCTGACAGGCGGATATTATATTGAAGGCTGGGCATCGGTAGCAGGATTGTTGTCGTTATTGGGAGGGCTTCAACTTTTAATTATGGGAATTTTAGGTGAGTACATTGGAATGGTTTTCGAAGCCCAACAAGCACGTCCGCCCTTTGTTGTTGAATCCGACACTCGTGCCGCAAAGACTTGAAGCACGCTACTTTAAAGTATCAAGTTTTTGTTTTGCTTTTTTTGCTGCATCGGTTCCGCCATGCTCTTTGACGATAAGAGCTAATAGCTCTCGATATTGTCTGTCGCGCCCCGCAGATTGCATGCAATTGGCCAGTCGCATTCTTGCCTCAACCGTATTGGGACGGAGTTCCGACGGTTTTGAGAGGTATTCTTCAAAAAACTTGGCGGCTTCAAGGGGTTTGTTCATTCGATCCTGAAGAACGGCACCTGCTCTAAATCGAGCGCGGTTCTTTTCTACCGCAGATCCGACTTGAATGATTTTGGAATAGGCATTAAGCGCCTCTTTGTATTCCCCTAGCTTTCTCATACAATCGGCTGTTAGATTCAGAGCTTCCACATCGTTCGGCTTACGAACCAGATATAGTTTTAGAGCGCGAGCTGCTTTTTGGTGTTTGCCGTCAACAGCCCATTGTCTAATTTCATCAATGGATACAACATGTTCATTTGTATTTGCTGAAGCTTTTCTTCCATCATCACAGTTTAAAGGATCAACAGAACACTCATCAGCTTTTTCTGCAACTTGGGTATCAATCTTTGGGAAAAGCAATTGCTCAACAAAAGTTTTATCTGTATCACTGACAGCATCCACGGTCATTGAACCTTCCAGAGAGGCAACAAGTTTTCCTCCTGCACGAACAACTCGAATATTTCCGTTTGGATCAGATACTTCTACTGCACCTCTTTCAACTCCGACTTCCAATTTTTGTCCTTTTTGTGCTGACACCCAAAATCGTGTGCCCAAAACAGAAACTTTGTACCCAAAAGCATCAATAGAAAGCTTCTTTCGCCCCTTTGAATTAGGCATATCAACAGCTATATTGCCTCGTTGTAATTCGATACTTATTGTTTGTTTATCAGAATGAAGAATACGAGCTCTTCCGGTTCTTCCGACTCCAACTATTGCATCGTCAATTTGCACAGAAACGCCGGCCTCTTCGGTTGCAAACAACGGCTCCCAATTACTATTAATGATATTTTCAGACTCTGATAAAGAATTACCGACCGACGAAGCGGTTTTTACTTCATCAACGGTTGATAGGGATTTTTCTGAATTATCAAAAAGAAAAAAGAAAATTAGAGCTGCCGCAGCTGCTGCCGTTAGAGTTGCAGCAACAAAGGTTGTATATCTTTTTTTACTTTTATTTGAGAACGAAACGATTTCTGCTCGATGTATCAATCCCTTTGCACCGAATTCAGTGATATTGGGAACACGTATATTGACCAATTCGCGGAGATCTAATTGTATCTGTCTCCATTGCTTCACTTGTAACTCACAGGAAGCACAGGAGAGAATGTGGTTCTCAAATTGTTGTATTTCATCCAAGTTCATTACTCGGTTCATGTATCTATCAAGATCTTTGCATTCAATCATTTGATTGCCTCGTTCTTTTGAAGACGAACGCCTGAGTCTTCCATTACCGACAGCACGTATCCTCTGGCTCGACGAAGATGAGACCAGACCGTATTTAGATTCAGCTCAAGAAGAGAAGCAATATCTTCTCCGCTCATCCCTTGATATTCAAATAAAATAAGCAACTGTCTCTGAATATCTGATAATCCTTCAAATGCTTTTAACAAATCCAGTTTTGCTACTGTTTGTTGTTCCGGCACAGGAGCATATCCCGAAGATGCAATAGGACGACCTTCGGCTGAGTTCAATAATTGTTTTCGCACTCTAATTGAACGGTTTCTTCTCTTTGCTGTTCTCACAGCCACGCTGTAGAGCCATGATTTGAATTTTCCCTTTTCACTATAGGATCTCGCGCATTGAGATACAGAGATAAAGACATCTTGGCATAAATCTTCTATTTCGTTTCTCGGCAAACTTGGTGCGCATGCCATTGCTGCCGAAGATACAAGATTTCCGTGACGCATATAAAGTATACCAAGAGCTTCCATGTCACCGCGACCCACAAGCGCCATCAAACCGGCGTCTGAACAATTATTTAGGGTTTTTGTTGTCAATCTAGCTTCACCCCATACAGCACTGATTGTTTTTGCCTGTTTTTCCATCGCATATCAGTAATTCCTCTAAGCAAACAAAATCTTGCAAAATAGTTTAAAAACAAGAATATTACACTTTCCACAAAAATAAGGATAGCACCGAAAAGCAATTAACCCCATTCACAACTTCAATTAGTACTACCTGGTCATATATTTCTTGACAGCGATCTCAGTCTCTGATCTACGG
>CAYWLQ010000172.1:0-11486 GCA_964458775.1 uncultured Myxococcales bacterium
GCGGAATTTTTATGCCGTAATCCTCTTCGAGCAAAGAAGCGGTACGCCGCTTGCTGACCGGGTTTGCAAGGCGCGCCATGACACACGATTCCAAAACAGAATTCCACTGAGCATCTTTTTTTGTGCCGCTGATAACAGTATTTTTTCAGTAACTTACGCGAGTGATGTGATGATCAACAGTCGAAGTCAGGAAAAACTAATCTTTTATCTTCAATCGAAGCAGAGTGCGAAACATCGGTTCGTCAAGAGATTGCTCTTTTCTCAGTTCAAGTGCTTTTTGCATAATTTCAGGGCTAACTTTAGATTCCGATCCTCTAATGCAATTGGGAATAGTTTTTGATTTGTCGCAAATAATAGCTTGTAAACGCTCTTTGCCCAATTTGGGTGAGATATAGTAAACAGGTCTAAGCAAAGAATCTCCTGCTTCAATAAGACCTTCTTCAACAGCTATCTGAAAAATGGGGGTTCTCGGATAAATTCTAATTCCCTCTACCATGTGTACCATATCTAGCGAATTTATATGCTGTTCTATAAAATCAAAGGATTCTTGGATAGTTGCTTCGGTTTCTCCAGGGCCGCCGAAAATAAATGACCACATAGAAGGCATGTCATGCTTTCTAATCAGAGATGCAACCTCTATCAATTTCTGTCGCGTAAAACCTTTCTGATATTTTATTAGAGTTTCTTCCGAAGCTGTATCTGCAGAACAAACTATTTGCGCAAAACCTGCACGACACATTAAGTCGAGCAAAGAGTCAGTAATTTTTCCGGGATTAACTCCCATTGAGCGCAGTCGCAAGTTAAGTTTTCTCTTTATTATCTCTCTGCAAACGTTTTCGGCATGTTCAAGCGGAGCATTAAAAGTGGAGTCGACAAATTCAAAAGTTACCGATCCGAGTCTCAAAGCCGCTTGCTCAATCTCGTCAACTATTTCTTTGGAATCTCTGAGACGATAACTTGTCCCTTCTATAAGCGGGTATGAGCAATATACACATTTTAGGTCACAGCCGCGTTTGGTCTGAATGGGATAACTGCCGCGTGTTCGATACGGTTCAAAATCAATTAATTCATCAATATTTGAAAATGGCAGATTAAGTTGCTTTGAAGAAACGAAAGCTTTGGATGCAGTCTCGTTTTTGGGCAATACAATTCCAAAAGCATTTTCCGGATTTTGTCCGATATCCAAGCAGTGAAGAAAAGTCAGAAAAGAATGCTCTGCTTCTCCTAATACGCCAAAATCAGCACCCAATTTTTCCACCAAAAGTTGCGGAAACAGATTAAAACCTGCTCCTCCCAATATTATAGGCGCTTTTGTGCATGTTCTGATCACATCGACAAAGGCAGCCCTTATCTCGTCAATATAAAACTTTTCCACGCTTGACGTTACATCATCAACATTTCTTATACTGATGCCGATATAATCCGGAGAAAACCGCTGTACGGTTTCAGTCAAATCAGATGCTCCTTTAAATGTACCGTCATAAATTTGAACAGAATACTCATTTTTCAAAGAAGCCGCTACAAGGCATAATCCCAGCGGTGCTACCGGATACGGAGACTGTTCTGTATTTGGATTAACAAGTAAAACTCGTTTCATGTAGTTTCTGTCCGTTAAACCGAGCTTCCTGTATTGGCCAGCCCGATAACGCCTTTTTTAAGTTTGAGCTGTAAAACAAAAATGAAAATTGTTTTCTCTATAACTGCCCTGGTATCTACATTATTGTGATGTGAAATGTTTGCCAAACTTCTTTTAAAAAACTGCGTGCGATTATAAATCTGCTTTAAAGAAAACCCTTTTTGTGTGCAGTCCTTAAGCGCTGCTAAAATATCGTTGTCAGTCATAGACGGATGTATAACGTTTATTTTTTTATTGTTATCCAATCGACCTTCGGTCATGAGCCTATTATGCAGTGGAGTTCCGGGAAGCGCTTCCAACGGACATAGCACCGGAATAATGTTTGTTTCTTCGCAGAATTTTAGGGTTTCATAAAAAGTATCAATTGAATCTTCTTCGTAGCCGATAGTAAACCATCCGGAAACAGCAATACCCTGATCCTGAATAAAACGAATGCTGCTTCTCATTTGATCAACGACAGAATCATGATCTCCTGAGCCGTTTTTAGACATAGTGCCGGCTTTTTTCATAACAGACGGATTAATAGACTCCATACCGATAGCAGCATAAATTAGACCGGAGTCAGCCGCTTTTTTTATTACATCTCTTCCTTCAGAAGATAAGGCTGCATCTAAATTTGCCTGTCCCGTCCAATAGTTTACTTTTTTTAGCTTTCCGATTCGATCATAAAGGTTGCTGTAATAGGCATAAGTATTGGGGCGTCCAAAAACTGTATCATCCAGAATATAGTAAAATTTTTTAAATGATTCGATTTCCCTTACCACATCATCTATCGGACGAAGTCGAGTCTTTTTTCCGAAGATATTACCGACTGAACAAAAGTCACATCCTACAGCGCATCCTCTGGCTGCAAAAACTGTGTTAAAGACATATTTCTTTCTAAACAAAGCTCTTGTTTGTATTGCATCATTTATTGTCGACAAATCCAACCAATCATCGCTCTGAAATATTGATGCAGAATCAACATTAAGCGATTGTCCCGAACCCGAATAAAAGCGCTTAAGCTCCCCTTTTTGAAAATCATCCAAAAGAATCGGCCAAACCCCCTCACCCTCTCCAGTCGCCACTGCATCAGCATGTTCCGCAGCTCTCAAAGGCGACGAGGATGCTTGCGCACCTCCCAAAACAACCGTGACACCTTTTTGCCTGTACCTGTCAGCAATTTCAAATGCAGTTTTTTCAGCCGTTATTCGAGCACTGATACCCACCAAATCAGTTGGAAGACCAAAGTTTGGCTTTTCTCCGGCAAGCATATCCACAAAGGTGTAGTCATGATTGGGAGATGATGCTGCAAGTAAAGGGAGAGAAAGAGGCATAAAAGGATCATTTTGCTTTAGAGGGTCATTAGGTGCTGCTGCTAAAATTAAAGTAATCTTCATCGCATCAATTCTTTAACACATATTGTATTATTAAACAGCCATTCACCTGATCCAAAGGCTAGAATGTTACAAATAGTTCTTTCATAAATGATTTTTGTTTTTGTCACGTACCGGTTAGATTAGGTCAAAAACTAAAGATCATCCAAATTGGTGGGTTCCGGTCGTTTTAGCGGTGCACCTGCCGCACGAGGCACTATGCTTGATACGCTTAAATTTGTATTTGAAAGAAATGAAAGAATAGAAAACTCTTTTCCTGCCGACAAAGTTTTTTCAATAGAGTCGGCCAAGAAAACCAGATCAGGAGATCTTTCGGTTGAAATATAATTCGCTAAAAACAAAATGATGCTTTGCCTCATAGGTTCTTGCTTACCCATGCGACTAATTGTGTGAAGAGCTGACCGTTTAATTCCGTTCTCAATATTTGGATTAATCAGCGTTTTTTCAATATATGGTAGGGAGTCCGGTCCCACATGTTCTCGAAGATACTGTTCCAGTGCATAATAAATTCTTTCGTCAACATCTTCTTGTCTTGATCTTTTCCAATCCATAGAATCCAGAATTTCATTGTACATCATAGCAACCAGAACTGATATACGTTTTGAAACTTCTATTTGAGAGCCTTCGGAATGCTTGATTTGTTTATAAACACTTTCAAGTCTAAGCAAAGCCTTTCTCAAAAATTCTTCTGATGCATCCTCTATTACATACAAGTCGCTTCGTTTTCTAAATGCTGCGTCACGCGTACAAGCTTCGATATAGTTTGCCGCTGCCAACGAAATGATAGGAGACGAATGAACCAGCAAATTAGAAACGCGATTGAAATTTTCTAGATTCGAAGTATGACCAAGATTTTCGATTACAGCAATTACAACTTGCGGATTGTTGTGATCCAGCAATTCAGTGATTTTATCTTTAAGTGCAGGATTGCTTCCGGACAAAATAGATAAGGTGCCGATCGAAGCACTTATGAGATCTTCATGAGACTTGTTTCCCTCCTGGGTTTTCATCTCCAGTGCATATTCAATTGCTCTATCAGCCATGGCATATGCTTTAATAAAATCTCTATTTGAAACACATCGATAAATAAAATTTCTTACTTCAGATGGAGTTAGGTTGCTGATGACTTTATCCAAAATAACATTGAGGTCCTTAATTGAAAGGTCACGCAAAGCCTCCTTGTTTTGAATAGCTTCACGAATAACCATAACATCATAATTATCGGTAGTGAAATTGTTCATATTTGCAACACTCAACCTAAGTATGAGCCTTTTTTGGGCATTGCATAGTCAAATCTGTTTAAAATGTTGATAGAAAACTGATGATTTCTTGCATACTGCCGGGTCTCTCTTCGGGATTCTTGGATAAACATGCTGATACCAACTGTTGTATAGGTTTTGGAATGTCTTCTTCATTGGAATTATCTCTGCACAGTTTGGG
Source organism: uncultured Myxococcales bacterium (assembly GCA_964458775.1). Taxonomy (GTDB): domain Bacteria; phylum Myxococcota_A; class Polyangia; order JAAYKL01; family JAAYKL01; genus CAYWLQ01. The sequence continues at coordinate 4,453 of CAYWLQ010000172.1, forward strand.
TGCCGGTGTATGAACATGATGATGAAGCAAGGAATCCGGATCGGATTCGCGAAAAGGAAGACAACCTGAAATCATTTCATACATCATTACACCGAGGGAATATATATCAGCTCTGTGATCCAGATTCATTCCCATAGCCTGTTCAGGCGAAATGTATTCAGGAGTTCCCATAATATGTTGAGTGGTGGTTATTTTAGGAGCACCAATTATTCTTGCAATACCGAAATCAATTAGCTTAACCAATGAAGGACAATTATCCCCCCTTGGAAGAAGTACGTTTTCGGGTTTAAGATCACGATGAATAACTTGTTTTGCATGAGCTGCCGATAAGCCTTCTGCAATAGCAGCAATAATAGGGATGATTTTATAAAGCTTTATCGGTGAACCGTCGACGATCCTTCGAAGCGGAGTTCCGTGAATATACTCCATAACTAGGCATACCTGATCTTCCCCAATTTTACCTGCATCGAATATCTTAACGACAGCCGGATGGTCAATACGCTGAACGGCTTTGGATTCAATAAAAATACGCTCTCTAATAGTAGGATCTCTTACCAAATCGGGTTTGATAACTTTTATTGCAAAAAGGCCGCCTATTTCAAAATTTCTGGCTAGATACACAGTAGACATCCCGCCCTGTGCGACTCGCGAATTAATTCTATATTTTCCTAATACTATTGTGCCTTGTAGAGAATCAACCCTTCCGCCAAAACGACTTTCGGCAATTCGCCGACCGCGTTTGGTATAAGGAGGCGTTGGTTGGCTGAAACTCAATGTAACTCCTGTTGTTGTCAAACGATTATCTTGTCTAGCCAAAAATTTATAATATACAAAGACAACTTATGCTGTCAAATGAAATGTACAATTTTGGCGTATTTTTTCACTGCTATAATTGCAGTTTTCTTGACCGAATTAGTTATTGCAGCCTAATTTCACAGACATGAAGATTATAATAACCATTCAATTGTTGTTTGCTGTGTTATTGTTGTCGGGATGCATGGATCCTATCTACAACTATAACGAATGTGTAGAAATCGAAACCGCCAGATGCAATGTTAGAGAGGAGTGCAAAGGAGATAAAACCTTTGATAAATCCTATCCTAACTTTGATGTAAAATCTTGTATTTCCTATGCCAAAGAGCATTGTCGAACACGAAAAATAAAAGGAGATAATTGGGATCAAAAAAATGTTGATTCTTGCTCCGCTGCGATTTTACAACTCAAAGATGATTGTAGGACTCTTACCCCAAAAGGGGTGGATGAAACCGAAGAATTAAGCGAATGCTCTTTCATAGAAGGAAATGATACAGACTCAACGGCATCTGATTCCGAAGATGCAGGAAGTTGATCTTTTTTCACTTTTAATACAATTTGACCTTATGAAATGATAAGTAAAATGAAACAAGTAAATGATACTGTTAAAGTTGCAGGTAGAGGAGTAATTTATATTACCTTTGCCAAGCTGTGGTTCATGCTGACCGGTTGGATATTGATTTTCGGTCTTCCAAGAATCTTTAAGTGGGCTTCCGGCGGAGATGCAGATCAAGGACAGATTCTATTCGGTGCCTACAAATTGGTAATAATGGGGGTATCCTTCATCAATAATGGAATTATCACAGGCACCATTCAAGCGGTCTCAAAATTTACTAGTGAAGATGAATCCAATGCTGACGGAGTAAAGCGAACGGCCCTAAAAGTGCAAGGAATTCTTGGGGTTTCTTTAGCGGTCATTTATGTAGGTTTTGCCGGAATATTGGCTGATATTTTGGAATCACCTGAACTAGCAGGGCTTATGCGACTTAGCGCCGGAATAATTGCCGCCTATTCAGTTTATGCTGTGTTTATCGGCTCTTTTAACGGAAAAAGACAATTTAATCGGCAGGCTTTGTTTGATATTGTTTATGCTACAATAAAAACGGGGCTAATTGTGGGTCTGGCTGCTGCCGGTTTTCAGGTTATGGGTACAGTAGCAGGATTTCTAGTTTCCTCGGTAATTATTATGTTTATCGCTGCTGCTGTTTCGGGTATCGGCACTACAGGATCGTTTTCGGAAAAAAAATATTTGGCGTTTGCTGCAACCTTAATTGTTTATACCTTCTTTCTCAATTTGGTTATGAGTGTTGATTTGTTTTTGCTAAAAGGACTTACGTCCAACTTAGCCTTGTCTCAGGGAAATACCGCTGAAGCAGCTTCAGCAGTCGGAATGGCACTTGCCGGCAAGTACGGAGCAGCTCAAGGTTTGGCCTTCATTCCATATCAGGCAATTTTGTCCATAGCTTTTGTGGCATTTCCCCTTGTATCCAAAGTAACTTATATGGGAGACACAGAAAAGGCTCGACAATATATCGGCAATGCAATGAGATTTTCAGCAATATTGATAATCGGAATTGCTGTAGTCTTTGGTGCACTTCCCAAACAGAGCTTGGGATTGGTTTTCCCTCCGGAATATCAGTCTGCATCGAGTTGTCTTCGCGTTTTGTCTTTTGGGATAGCCTCTTTTGGATTGATGGTGGTAGGCAATACAATATTAAACGGCGCAGGAATGCCCAAAAAATCTCTATTTGTTGTGTTGTCTACCTTAGTTGCGGTTGTAGCCTGCACAGCTTTATTTATTAGCTACACAGGCCCGACAGATGATGCCTTGACAGCAGCAGCGGCAGGTTCAGCAGTAGGAATGTTTGCCGGAACTGTGCTTTGCGGCGTTATTGTATACAGACAATTTAGGTCCTTTGTGCCCCTGAACAGCGCTTTGCGTATTGCCTTAGCAATCGTTGTCTCTTTATTTGTAGGAAGTATGATGCCTAATTTAGGTAAAATGATATCGCTTCTTCAGTGTCTTGCGGTTTTTGTTGTTTATTTTGGTGTGTTATTTGTAACAAAAGAGTTCAAAAAACAAGATATTGAACAGTTCAAGCGTATCGTTTCTAAAAAATCTTAAATGCAGCATAAATGCATCCCGATTTTTATTATTATTTTTAATGAAGGTATTTTTTACTATTATGAAATTAGCTCTTCGAAGCGGAGTTGTCCGCAATTGAAAGGAAAGTAATATGGGATTAAGAAATTCAACTTCGGTCGGCATAGCCGGATTTATTTTCTGGGCGATTTTTACAATGGCTTTTTCCTGCGCTGAGGACCATGTGGGATTGCCTCCCGGATTTTCTGATGCTGATGCAGATTCTGACACTGACGGAGATAGCGATCGAGATACAAATAACGGAGGAGATGCGGATTCAGATTCAGATACAGATGCTGATGCAGACGCTGATGCAGATGTAAATCTGGACCCATGCGGAGCTTGTGCAGGATATGAAGGAGTGGATCTCCTACTAGTAATGGATAATTCGGCGTCAATGGGTGAAGAACAACAGATTCTGGCTACCGGTCTGTTTACACTAATAAATGCACTTACAGCTCCGACTGCTGATCAGAAATCTTCTCCTGTTAATGACTTGCGTATAGCCCTGGTGTCTTCAGATCTGGGTATGCAATACGGCGGAGAGGGACAATTCCATGGAACAGCAGGCAAAGATATTAGCGGATGCAAAGAACCGATGGGAGATGACGGCCTTTTTAAAACCGCTGCTGTCCAAAGTATTATAGTTGAAAGAGACAAGATTCGTTGTGACGTCGGCGGAAATCAATGTCCCGATGCAAATTGGGGTTGTGAGAACGGATTTTGTGTTCCGCCTGCTTCCGGAAACGAAGTTCTTTGTACCGGCAATTTATCGGGGCAATGGACGGAAACCTCTGAAGAGGCGTATAATCCTAATTTGGCAAAACAGGTTGCATGCGTTGCACAGCTTGGAATTGACGGTTGCGGTGTTGAGCAACAACTTCAGGCGGGAGTTCGTGCCTTGACCAGAGCGGATCAACGAGCCTTTGTTCGCGAAAAAAATATGCTTGCTGTATTGGTGGTTTCTGATGAGGAAGACTGTTCTATTAAGGATCCTGGATTATTCGGTTCAGACCAATGGTTACTAGAAAACAGCAAATATATTAATACCGCTTGCAATATGCCGGCATCGAACGAAGAAAATTTTCTTTTCGACTCCAAGTATTTTTATGATCAGTTAATAGGTCTTAAAGGAGGTAGGACTAACGCTGTTATTTTTGCAGCTATAGCCGGTGTACCTATGGGAGATGATTCTCCATGCCAAGGAACAGGAAATACTCTCGGAAACTGTTTATCACATCCGTCTATGCAATATGCTAATGGGGAGTTTACTTTGGTAAACGAACAAGGAACAACCTTCAATTATGTTCACTTCGTTCCTGCCTGTACCAGGCTTGACCAAACAGGAAAAGAGGTAACCAGCGCCAGACCGGGACGAAGATACGTTAAAGTTGCCGAACATTTCTCTTGCAACGGTTATGTGTATTCAATTTGTAATCCTGACTGGGGGTCGGCTCTCGGTGAAATCGCAAGATTAATCGCAGAGTGTATAATTGTATAAAGACATTCAACTAATATACTGAACCGTTCATTTTTGCATCTTAAGGAACTTGTTCCTTATCTTATAAAAGTTTATCAGTATATATACGAGTTGACTGTGCCTGCTATGCACAGAATAGCCGAGAAAGGCATTGCATGTTCACCGGGTTGATACAAGATATCGGCAAAGTTCAACAAATTGCTGATACCGGAACAGATCGCAGACTCGTTATTGAAACTCGTTTAGGATCCTTTGCCAAAGGTGAAAGCATTGCAGTAGCCGGAGTTTGTTTATCAGTAGAGAATTTCAATAATAACTCCTTTGCTGTTTTTGCTTCAAATGAAACATTAGCAAAAAGTACAATCTTAGAACTGAAGCCGTCTTCTATGGTTAATTTAGAAAAAGCCTTAAAAGTAGGTGATTCAATAGGCGGTCATTTTGTTTCAGGTCATGTAGATACCCGTGTAAAATTGTTGTCTAGAAATTCTTTAGGTTCTGCAGAACAAATGTTCTTTTCAATGCCTGAAAAAGACATTGCCTTACAACTTGCTCCTAAAGGCTCTGTTGCAATCGACGGAGTCAGTTTAACAGTCAACGAGGTGGGAACAAACAGCTTTTCTGTAATGATAATTCCTATTACTCTCAAAGAAACAACCCTAAATCTGCTATGTCCCGGAGATAGAATCAATCTTGAAACAGATGTACTTGCAAAGTACATTGCACGGCAGTTGAACGGTCAAAAAGAAAGCAAAATTGACATTGCTTTTTTAGAAAGAACCGGATTCATCAGGTGAACGAAGTGTCTAAAGATGCAATTGAAAGAGCGCGAAAGGCGATTGAGGAAATCAAAGCCGGTCGAATGGTTATTTTAGTTGATGACGAGGATCGAGAAAACGAAGGAGACTTAGTAATGGCGGCCGAGCTTGTAACTCCTGAAGCCGTCGCCTTTATGGCCACAAAAGCTTGCGGCTTGATATGTGTTACGCTTTCTCCTGAGCGTACAGAACAGCTGGAGCTTCCCATGATGGTTGAAAAAAACCAAGCTCCTTTGGGAACAGCGTTTACTGTTTCAATTGAAGCTGCCAACGGAGTAAGCACCGGAATAAGTGCAGCAGATAGAGCTCGCACAATCCAAATCGCAGCCGATCCGGCTTATGGAAAGGAACATATCATAAGTCCGGGTCACATTTTTCCTTTAAAGGCTATGCCGGGAGGAGTTCTTCAAAGAACAGGACAAACCGAAGGATCAGTAGATTTGGCACGGCTTGCAGGTCTTAATCCGGCAGGCGTCATTTGTGAAATAATGAAAGATGACGGCAATATGGCTCGTATGCCGGACCTTGAAGAGTTTTCTAAGAAACATGGTATTGTTATCGTCAGTATTGCGGACCTTATTGCCTATAGACTTCAGAAAGACCGATTAATAGAAAAAGTCTATACTACTGAGATTGAACTTGGACGTCCCGGTAATACTGCTGTTTTTACAGCTCATGTTTATAAAGCAGTACCGGGAGTACGAAGGCGTGAATATGTTGCAATGGTGCTTGGAGATGTAACCGGAAACGAAAAAGTATTATGCCGAGGCCATATGGCGTCATTGATAGATGATGTCTTTGGATGTGCAACCTCTTGTTTTAAAACCGACATTAGAGATGTAGTAGATGCAATTATATCAAGAGGAACAGGTATTATACTTTATTTCCCTTCACGTGAAACAATGGAAATTGAATTTATGAATACTGCTCTAAGCCGAGAAAGAACAGGAACTTTATTGAGAGATCGAGAAGGAGTATTAAGAGAATATGGGATAGGCGCTCAAATCCTTCTTGATTTGGGAGTCAAGAGACTGCAACTTATATCAAGCCGTCCAAGGCGATTGGCCGGATTTGACGCTTGGGGATTTGAATCTGTGGAGCAGATTACGCTCAAGGAGGTATAATTTATGACATCTCAAACCAACCCGATAATACTGGAGGGTAATCTGGAGGCCGGCGGACTAAAATTTGCACTGGTAGCCTCAAGATTCAACAGCTTTATAGTAGATCGAATGATAGAAGGCTGTTTAGATGCGCTTTCAAGACACGGTGCTGATATTACATCATCTGTTCTGATCAGGGTTCCGGGAGCATTTGAACTTCCTTTAGCAGTAAGAAAAGCGGCGTTAAAGGGGAGTTTTGATGCTGTTATTGCATTGGGTGCGATTATTAGAGGATCGACACCTCATTTTGACTTTTTAAGTGCAGAAGCCACAAAGGGATTGGCTCAAGTAATGTTGGATACAGGTTGTCCTGTAGCTTATGGAGTTACCACCACTGACACGATAGAACAGGCTATTGAAAGAGCCGGTACAAAAGCGGGGAATAAGGGATGGGAAGCAGCCATGTCAGCTATAGAAATGGCAAACCTGCTGAGAAAGATATAAGAGGAATCGATGGTTACTAGGCGTCGTGCAAGAGAATGCGCGTTGCAAATGTTGTTTCAGCTTGATGCGTCAGCAATTTCGTCTCGCGAAGTAGTTCGGCTATACCGAGAATGTTTTGCTGAAGGTATGCTTCCTGATGAATTCAGCATTTCTTTATTTATGAAGATCGCCGAAAA
>CAYWLQ010000173.1:0-11156 GCA_964458775.1 uncultured Myxococcales bacterium
ATCAACAACCGCACGACCGGTCAGGACGATTGTGCGCTATTTTGGACAGTAGTGTGGCAACATTGTAAAATCGATCCACCGATTCTCCAGAATCCAATTCGACAAAATTGATCTCATTATTACTGAGACTGGCATACATTCCAAGATAGTCAACTTCTGCATTCTCACTCATAATGCTGAAATATTTGGTATAATCTCCTTCAAATATCGTTCCGTTGGCAACAAGCTTGATGGCATTCAATCCAACATTCTTCATTGTCACAATAATATTCGCTGTATCACTCGATTCCGATTCTTTGTCAAACTTGAGTTCACATAGGACTTGCACATCGGCACCGATAAGTTCACTCCCAGCGTTGTTATCGTTGTTGCTCACATCAGTGTGTTGATTAGTATCAGAATTATCTTTTTCTTTATCGTTTGTTAGATATGCTGTATCTTCATCACTCACTGAATCTGAATCTTCGCCTTCGATGCTATTTTCGCATCCAAAGACGAAACACAGCATTCCCAAACAGATATTTCCCAAAAAATTTCTGTTTGCTAATTGTTTCGTTATTACTACACTCATGACTAGTTTCCTCCAAAATTTTTTTTTAGCCGTTGTTTAGAAGTAACTGCTAGTAAAGATGGTAACTGGCCTCTTGTAGTATTCAAAGAGACACCCCATTCATTTAAGAATACCATTCCCCCGATGTTTCCAAGCAGTACCAGCACCAGATAACATTGAATGTTAACGAATTATACGGCATTTATCGCCTTTTTGGTAACCCGCAGAAGTACAGTTAGTGCTACCCATAAGAACATTGCATTTAACCTTCTTTCCTGCTACCAGTGCAGCCATCAATAATCTTTGTATTTTATCCGTGTCTGTTTTAAATTCGATCATTTTTTGACTACAATAGGAGTTTATCTTGTCAGGACCCTGCATATAAACACTGCCATCAGAATATCCAACATACACTGTATCTACATAGCTTTCAGTAGTCCAATCGGCAAATGCATTAACCGACACAAAAACAGTTGTTATCAGAAACGCTACAATCATTTTGCGACAATTCTCTTTTGTTACCATTTTATACTCTCCTTAGTTATGCAAAGCAGCCACCTGTTCAGCTGTTGCTATCTTTCCTATTGGTTTTTCAATAGACATTTGGTTGCAGATTGATACGAACCGCTACATCCAATAATATCACATGCTAGCGGCCTATCGGATATAAGAGCCGCGATTACCAAGTCCAATACCTCATCCGTTTTTGACTGAATTCTAATTTTACTACTGCTGCAATTCCAAATTGTGGAAAGCGGCAATCCATCAATATATATATAACCATTGTCTGAACCTGCCTCTATTTCAGTAACAGTTCCTTGCTTCCATTCCGCCTTAGAGACACTCGAAATAAAAACGGTTAGTAATGAAAGAATTATTGATAACTGTTTAAATCTATCCTTCATAGCTATTGCTCCTCCTTTTACAGACGATTGCAACCTGTTGCCATCGTTTTGACCAAACCTTTTGTCGTCTTAACCACTAGCCTACCGACATAAAACTAAAATCACCTCAAATGAATATTCATTCGCGTCTCGGATATTCGTTATAAATGTATATGCAATTTTATATCTGTCGACATTCTCATATCTTACCCCCCCCCTTTTTTTGTCAACTGGAAAATTTCCGGATGTAAAAATTTCTTGCGCCGTACACATGGAGTACATGTCCTCCGACAGATGCGGCACTGTTTATAGCGTTTCTCGGCTCATGATGCCTCCAGCATTTGTTCTTATATTTTTGTATAAGCCATTGGATACAGCAAAACCACTTACTGTACTTTTTACGTTTTCTAGTGAGCAATACAGATTTATTGCCTCAATAAATTCAATGCCAGCACATGTTTGAAGTCTCGGACAAACCCTTTCCCAAAATCAATTCCCATAATTTATTGCATTTTGAGATGAGAACTATTTATAAAACGGATTTGCCGATCGGAATTGAAGTGATTATGCCCAACCTAATCCATGAAAGCTCTTTTTCTGCTCCCGATAGGGTTGTTGCTGTATATAGAGGAGGTGCGATTGTAATTTCTAATCCCAAGAACAGTCTTTTTAGTTTTCTGAAAACCGATAGTTGACCTTCAACTGCCCAAAGCCATTTGCTGTAGTTCTTTTCATATCCCAAACCGCTGACATTTAGAGAACCTGTTCTAAGGTCAATGCCCATATGATATTTATTGTTCGGATGAAATCTCCATCCCAAATAGAACAGTGCCGCGCTTTCCAGATATCTTCCTTCTTCCAGACGATTCGGCCAGGCAGCTCTAACAACAACTCCCCCCGCAGCTCTATGTCTTGCTGTACCTGCGTCAAATCCCGTTCCTATTTCAATGTCTCCTCCCAAAATAGGCAGCCTAAAGGCTGTACCTATTAGGACAGACCAATTGATTGATGTCGTATTGTCGGCTGTTGTCTCTTGTTGCTTGCACTTTATTTCCTCTGAAGTACTTTGTTTATCAGGTTGTAAATGCTTCTCTTTCCATTTTGCCATTGGAAATCCGGTTAAAAACTGCTCAAGCATTAGAGCTAAAACCTTATGTGCTTGTGAACATTCATTGGGAGCGATATTCAACGTTCGTTCCAATAGAATTTCCCCTGTTTGACGTTCGACAGCTCTTAAAAAAGCAACCGCTCCGTCAACCGTAGGAGAAACAACCACGGTAATAATCATATATTGAGCTTCGTTTCTACCTATGAGGACCGACTCCAATGCCTGCTTAATATTTGAAATAATCATACAATCGGTTTGTTGTTCAACAAAAATGCCCGAAGAAAAACCGGCTCCTGAAAATGCAGCTTCGTCGGATTTTTTGTCTTTGTCTGATGATAGGTGACTGTTTAATTCATTTGATGCCGACAATAAATTTGTATGACTCAACAACAAGAGGAGAAAAAAAAGAAATATGCTGAAGTTTTTCCGCATTCTTCGTTCTCCTGACAAAAGCAATAACCGGCTCAATCGGCAAAATGTTTTATGTTATTTTACAAAAATTGTCCAAGCAGACATTGCGATCAGTTGTAAAATATCAACATTGATTATCTCTGTTGTGTAGAAGATAATTCCCTAAATGCAACCTATGTAGGCTAACATTCGACCGCAGGTTCCGCCTGATTTACGATATGAAAAGAAATCGGCTTCTTGGCAATGGGTACAATCACCTACTCGTTCAATTCTTGCCGTGCTTATACCCCCCGTTATTAAAGATACCTCTACAGCATTAGCCAAATCCAAATAATATTTTCCGGGTTGTCTAGGGACAGGATCTGCTGATTCAACCAATGAAGAAGCAACATCCTCACCCACTTCGTAGCACGGATAACCTATTCTCGGTCCGATTACAGCTACTGCTGCGGACAAATTCGCTCCTCTGCTTTCCATCACTCGCATTACATTTCTGACAATTCCGGCTGCTGCGCCTTTCCATCCTGCATGAACAGCTGCAACAATGCGACTTTGTGGACAAGCTATCAAGACTGGTGCGCAATCCGCTGTTTGAACTGCCGCAATAACACCTTTTCCGCAAACGATTGCATCCGCTTCAACTGAGGGACGATCGCACCAAGAGGATAAAGCGGTTTCTTCTCCATTTACTACTGTTACCCCGTGAACTTGCTTAGCTCTGCTTAAAGGTGCATCAGCAGCAATAAATTCCTTAAGGCGAAGCAGATTGGCTTTAACATTTTCATCAGGGTCTCCTATATCAAAGGCCAAATTCAAAGAGCTGTAGGGGCCTTCGCTTACCCCTCCCTTTCTCGCAGTAAATCCATGGTAAAAGAAACCGGCTTCTAATAGGCTTTTTGACTGTATAATTGAAATCGTCATGAATTAGTCACTAACACAGAATAGGCAATCTCGCTAACACTTACAAAGGCTGTATTTTATTTGAGATGCGTTTTTTAAAAACAAGTATTTGATAGCCGTCTGTAGAAAAACAAGAAGGGTCAATTACAATTTGTCCCATATTCCATGAAATAGTTTCAGGCCATTTAGGAGGGGGTTCCTTAACTAAACTCATTTCAGGGAATGCAGATAAAAAACTTTTTACATGTTCAAATCCCTCTGAATAAAGCAGTGAACAAACCACAAAGACCAATCGTCCTCCAGGGGAAAGCAGCTTTGCCGTATTGTGTAAAATAGATTTTTGGATAGACACCAACTCTGTAATTGAAGCCTTGTTAAGTCTTTTTCTAATCTCAGGTCGTCTGCCCAAGGTTCCCGATCCCGAGCATGGCGCATCTACCAATATTCTGTCAAAGGGAGCACCGTTGGTCGGCAGTGAAACCGTTAGATCGCATGCTTCTGTATGAGCAGACAAATCCTGTTTTGACAGTTCAAACAAAAGCCTTGCCAATTTGGAAGCCGAACGATCAACTGCAAACAAATGTGACGTGTTATTTGTTAACGCTGCGATAGCTGCGGTCTTACCTCCTCGTCCGGCACAGGCATCAAGAATTTTCATACCGGGTGAGGGATCTAGAGCTAACACTGCAAGTTGGGCGGCTTCGTCTTGGTAGGAAGCAAATCCCTTTTCAACTAGTTCATCCGCTTTTTTTACCGACTCGATATCCACTGCCCAAGAGCTCAACTCTCCTAGTTTTGCATCAACGGCAAACTCAGCCAAGACTCTATCTCTAGATATTTTATTTGTATTGATTCTAAGAGTACGTCTGGACGGAGCATTAAAAACCGTGGCAATTTTAATAGCTCCCTGTCTGCCGAATCTGTTGACAAACTCATCCAGCAACCAAGACGGTAATCCGCAACGTAAAGCTAGAATCTCAATTTCGGCATCATCATCTGCCTCGGGCGAAACGAGAGTTTCTTGAGGCAGACCGGAAAGCTTTCGTAAAAGAGCATTGACAAGCCCGGACAGGCCGGGAGCGTGAGATTTGCGGCAGGCATTTACAGCTTCGTTTACGGCTGCTGACACCGGAATTTTTGAAAGAAATGCTATTTGATAAGCACCTACTCTCAAAATCTGCAAAACTTCAGGATCGATTTTTTTTAAACCTTTTTGCGCGACAGATGCTAATAAATAATCAAGCCAAGACTGCCTTCTAAGACATCCCAATACCAATTCGAATGCCAAAGCAACTTCTCGATCATCGTTAAGTACTTTGGTTTCCGCTGCCAATACTGCGGCGGCAAATGCTTGTTCTCGTTCTACCTTAAGTAAAACTTTTACTGCTATGTCACGTGCTGAGGCCATAAATTTTTAGCCCAAGATCAGTCGAGCAATATCGTTCCAGGTTGCAAAAACCATCAGCAACAAGAGCATCGCCATTCCGACCAGCATTATTCTTTCTTTGATAACTCGACTTATCGGACGTCTGGTAACCGACTCAATAACGATAAGAGTAATTTGACCGCCGTCCAAAACCGGAATCGGCAACAAGTTGAGCAGGCCGAGATTGAGACTTATGAGAGCCATTACCCAGAAAAAGCTGCTTGCGCCCATTTGTCCGGCATCACCGGCCAGCTTGCCGATCATTATCGGACCTCCTATCGAGCGCATGGAGACCTTTCCTTGAAACAAAAGCTTAAAACCTATTCCGATCATTCGAATTCCGGACCAAGTCTCATCAACCGAATATCGGACGGCGCTTGCAAACAAAGACGGATTAGAAATTTTTTCAGGAGGAAGAGTTTTTCCGATCCAACCCCAAAAGCCCCTATCGTAGGCATCTCTTTTAAGACCCAAATCACCTTCTTTGCCGGCCGGAATAAACTTTTGTTTAAACGGTGACTCAAACTTTTCGCCGTTTCGTATCCATCCCAAGGTAATGCTATCGGCCGGCTTGCTATTCATTGCACTGAAAGCACCGGTAAGGGTTGACGGCTTTCCGTTGAGAGAAACTACTTTGTCGCCTCGCTTGAGACCTATAGATTCGGCGGATCCTCCCGGCGTAACATGTGCTACAAAATCTATTGAGGGTTCAATTCCCAGGTCTGCAATAGAAACAAAGCTTTTGGGAATTTCTAAAGAGATCGATTTCGATTTCAATTCAAACTGCTCATCAAAAGGGTGAAACGGCGGCTCTGCATTGCTTTTCATGGAGCGAATTTCTAAAGCAACAACGCTTCCGGCTCTTGTTTGCAGTTTGTTTTCCAAGTCGATTAAACGCTCAACTGTTTGCCCGTCAACAGATAGAATGTGATCAAACGGCAATATACCTGCTTTGGCGGCAATGCTGTTAGGATCGGAAACCGCAATAACAGTGCTCAAGTAGTCCGGTGCTATTCCTACTCGACCTACGGTTTCCGTTTCTTCAAGAATAACTGTTACCTCACTTGGTTTGGGAGTTATTTCAAAGGTCAGCTCTTTGTTATCTCTCAGTACAACGAAAGACAGCTTCTTGCTGTACGCCGGAGAAACGATACGAACTAGATCGTCAAAGCTTTCGACTTTTTCTCCGTCAATAGATAAGACCTTATCTCCAGGCCGCATTCCGGCATGCCACGCCGGCATATCTGAAAGCAAGAAGCCGACTTCTGCAGGTACTACTTGCGAAAAGGAAAGCCCGACTCCAAAATGGAGAAAGAGAGGAAAAATCAAATTCATTACCGGACCGCCGATTATAATAAAAAAACGCTGCCAAGGCGGTTTGTCCGAAAAAGCTCTTCCGGCATCATCCGGATTAACAGTTTCGGAAGGATCTTCGCCAAGCATTTTAACGTAACCGCCGAGCGGCAAAGCACTTATTTTGTATAGAGTTTCACCCTTTTGATAACCGAGGAGTTTTGGGCCGAAACCGAGAGAAAACACGTGCACTTTTACGTTAAACAATTTGGCAAATAAAAAATGTCCTGCCTCGTGAATAAACACTAAAAGACCGATTAGGATTATAAAATAAGGAATTGATTGTAAAAAGTTCAGCAAAGCGTCCATTCGTCGACTTTATCATAACTTTTCGTTCTGACAAGCAGACAATAACTAGGGACGGTTTTCGTTTTCTACATAGCTTGTGCAACCGCAACAGCAACAGTAGCACCGACCATCGGATTGTTGCTCATTCCGAGGAATCTCATTATTTTTTCACTGCAAGTGATATCAATAAGTCACCATAACTCGCTGATATTGTGAGAGGAAAAAACTCCGATAAGAAACAAGAAACACAAACCGCTTTGACTTGTCGAGCCCTCAATTGACCATAAACATGTAAAAGAATTGCATACTATTCAAAGGCTCATTGCCGAGCATCCCGAAGTTATCGATTTGGTATATGCAGCTTTGATTTGAGAGCTTCAAGCCCCCGATACAGGTTGAGACAAACTACTATTTTTCTTCGACATTTCTCAGGTCAACTTCTGTAGCCCCCCAACCTCCGGAGGTTTGACCTGCCAAATGATATGATTTTACGGCCGGATGCTTATCCAAAATTGAATGGACAGTTCTTCTTAGATTGCCGATCCCTTTGCCGTGAATTATTCGCAATTGAAAAATATTGTTAACAAGACATTCATCTATGTAGTCCGGTATTAGATGTTTTATCTCTTTTGGGGAAAAAGTGTGAAGGTCTAGTATACCGTTAATGGGAAGAGCAACCGGTTCTTCTGACATCCAAAAGCCGTCATCATTGTCGTCATCATCGTCTTCGTCTTCAAAGCAAAGACTGCCAAAATACATAGTCGTAGCCCTGTTAGTCTGTAGCGCGGCTTATAAAGCGTCCGTCTCTGGTATCGACCTTTATTTTCTCCCCGGTTTTTAGATATGGCGGAACTTGAATTTCAACACCGGTTTCGAGTACTGCTGATTTTAGTTGGGCTTGAGCGGTGGCATTTTTAAGAGCAGGTGCTGTGTCCGTAATTTCCAACTCAACCGTAACAGGAAGCTCAATAGCAATAACTTGGCCGTTATATAAAAGTGATCTAACCTCTAAACCGTCAATCAAATAACCCCAATCGTCTCCTAATTCTTCTTTGCTCAAGGTAAATTGGTCATAGCTTTCTTGATCCATAAATACAAAGCCTTCGCCGTCTTTGTATAAAAACTGAACCGGTCGCTTTTCGCAGTCCGCAGTGGGAACCATTTCTCCCCCGCGATAGGATTTACTCAAAACCTGACCGGTTTTAAGGTTCTTTATTTTAATCTTGGTAATAGTGCTGGCTCCCCGTGCAGACGGGGTTTGAAAAGAGCAGTCAAGAATCTGCCACGGTGCCCCATCCAAATCCAACAATATACCTCGCTTCATATCGGAAGAATTAATCATAACAATCTCCTATGCTGACAGTGATAAAGGTCACAATCGAGCAAAAATTACTTTTTGGAGAATTAGGTTAACCAAAACCGGTACGTCAAGGCTAAAACGACTTGAGACCAAACAAGATTGATTTTCATGGATCATTTAGATGGTTTTGGTCTCAGAAGTCCTGTTGAGCACGGATCAGAACGGATCAGAATGGAGCCGTCGGGTTAATCCCATTGGGAAACTCAATGTCGGCGTGAGTTTGCGTCATAGGATTAGCCCATATTTTATATCAATTAGCAAAATTTGCTGCATTTCCAGTTGAAAACCATTTAGCTTTTTGTACGAAACCCAATCGCGCTTTGTTTTTCTTGTTCGCTCCTGATTTGTTTAGCCTTAATCTTTATTTCATTGGGAACGGTTTCGGCTAAAGAAACCTTCCATGTGCCGTTTTTCAAATACATATGAACCGTAAGTCTTCCGGCCTTTATTTCAGCTTTTTTCCCCGTCTCAAAAACTTCCAAATTCTTTTGGGAGGCAGCCAATGCTCCGGCTACAAAACCGACATATAAATCAGCCAGAAACGGATCTTCTTTTTCATAGCCGATAAATAAAGATGCCAATTTCTCGCGATCAATAGGTGAGTTGCGAACATCTTGCGGTCTCTGTTCAGCGCTTCTGCCGTGCATACCGTGAAGCTTCAAGATTTGCTCTACTGTAAAAAGAGGTTCAGAAACAGAACCTTCGGTTTTTGTAAAGCTACAATTGGTTATGGTCGCAGCAATTAGTAACAGAATTAGACGAATAAACATTGAACCGTTTCCTTGTTTTTCAAATCACTTAATATGAAGTTGAATCACATGAAGGTCCGGGTAGCAATTTTTTGGCTGACAAACATCTGAATGTCAAAAAGACAGCAATCGACAGTTCATGCACAAGACTCTAAACTTTCTCAAGTTTACTGCTTACTGAAGAACCTTAACTGCTTCGCGCTCAATGTTGAGTCCGCAGCGATGGCGAGCAAAAAATTCGTTAAAGCCCTTTACGTCCTGAGGGTCGGGAAGAGTCGGTCTGCCTATGCTTCCTGAAACTCTCTCATCGAGATAGTCGGAAAGAGACTGCTCGGCATCAGTTCGCAACATATAAGCGGCAAGCACCGCCATACCCCAGGCACCCCCCTCACCGGCAGTGTGCGGAATACTGACCGGGACATTGAGCGCTGCTGCTATCATTCGCTGACCGGTGTCACCTCCCTTAAAGAAGCCGCCGTGGCCGCGAATTTCTTCTATTACAACCCCCTCCTCTTCGGTTAGGATATCCATACCTGCTCTCATAGCGCAAAGCGATGCATAATACATAGCTCGGATAAAGTTTTCGAGCGTGAATCGACTATTCTGGTTTCGCACAAACAGCGGTCGTCCTTCTGTAAAACCGGTCACATGTTCGCCTGAAACATAGTTGATGGATAGAAGCCCTCCCGCGTCATAATCCCCCTTCACAGCCAAGGGAAGAAGCTTGCTGTAGAGCTCCTGCTGTGAACTTTTTGCACCCAGTACGTCAGCCGCCTGTCCGAAAATAGACATCCATGCGTCAAGGTCGGAAGAACCATTGTTGGAGTGAGCCATAGCCACTGGTTTTCCGTCGGGTGTTACAACAATATCAATTCCGTCATGAACCTTCGATAGACTTTTTTCCAACACTATCATTGCAAATACTGAGGTCCCGGCCGAAACATTTCCTGAACGCGGGCGCACAGCATTGGTGGCGACCATTCCTGTTCCTGCATCACCTTCAGGCGGACAGAGCGGAATGCCCGGCTTAAGTTTTCCTGTGGGGTCGAGAAGTTCGGCACCTTCGGCTGTCAGACATCCGGCAGCACAGCCGGCGCTGAGAACTGTGGGAAAAATGTCTCGAAGTTTCCACGGCAGTTTTCGCGGCTCAACAAGCGAATCAAATTTAGCAGTCCGTGCGGCATCCCAATCGCGGGTTTCAGGGTCGATAGGAAACATTCCGGACGCTTCTCCCACTCCCATTTTGTGTTCACCTGTAAGCTTCCAATGAATGTAGCCTGCAAGCGTTGTCAGATGTGCAATCTGAGATACGTGCGGTTGCTCTTCCAGAATTGACTGATAAAGATGCGCTATACTCCATCGCTGCGGAACGGCAAAATCTAATATAGGACTAAGCTCTTCGCAGGCTCGACCGGTAATGTTGTTTCTCCATGTACGAAAGGGGACCAATAGTTCACCGTTTCGGTCAAGCGCGATATACCCGTGCATCATCCCGCTGAAGCCTATGGCCGCTACCGCACTAAGCTCAAGCCCGTAACATGTGCGCACATCCTCTACGAGGGAGGCATAACAAGAAGCCAATCCTTTCCATACGTCTTCCATGTCATATGTCCAAACGCCGTCCTTTAACCTGTTCTCCCAAACATATGAACCCGAGGCAAGAGGCGTAGTGTCCGGTGCTATAAGGGATGCCTTAATACGGGTTGAACCGAATTCGATGCCCAAAACAGCAGCGCCTGATTGTAGCAAGTCTTTTGCATTATCCTTATTCTGATTCACAGATACCTCCTATTAATAGTTTTTTTCTCGCGTCAGGCTTTTCCTGCGCTCTGCTTTACTTCTGACCGTAGTAAGCATTCTTTCCGTGCTTTCGCTCAAAATGTTTGCGAATTAGGCTATCGGGAAGTCGCGCTGCCGCAGGATTTAGAGAGTGAGTAATAAAGGCCATATGTGCAAGCTCCTCAAGTACAGCAGCGTTGTATACAGCCTTTTCCGGCGAAGATCCCCAAGTAAAAGGACCGTGACCTGCTGCCAATACCATAGGCGTATGAAGAGGGTCTCGATTCTTGAAGCACTCTAAAATCTGCTTTCCTGTCTCAACCTCATATTCCCTCTCTACAGCCTCAT
>CAYWLQ010000174.1:0-11132 GCA_964458775.1 uncultured Myxococcales bacterium
CTTTTGGGCATTTTGTTTATGATTTACGATGTCGCCATGACCATGCCGGTGCTTACCGCTCTTTCTGCTGTCGTTGTTCAGCTTGCGGTTTTGGCCTTTAAATTTGCTTTTGTTTTTTGGTTTTTTATTTGGGTAAGATGGACGGTGCCTCGCTTCCGCTATGATCATCTCATGACCTTGGGCTGGAAAGTGTTGGTGCCTGCCGGTTTGGTTAACATAGCTGTGACTGCGGCCTTGGTTCTTATGGGGTGGCTGTAATGGGAATTATAAAAATCAACCGCCCGGAGCAGGATTGGTGGGAGCGCGCTCTAATTTTTGAGCTTGCAAGAGGTTTGGGTATAACTATAAAGCATGCTTTTTTATCGCTTTTTACAAAGGGACACATCAAAACCTACAACTATCCCGAGGAAAAACGTCCGGTGGCGCCGAGGTTTAGAGGTCTTCACAAATTGAGAAAACGCGAAGACGGCTCTCCTGTTTGTGTTGCATGTTACTGTTGTCAAACCATTTGTACTCCGGAGGCCATTGATATTACCGCCGAGGAATCGGACAATCCCTCCATCGAAAAACGTCCTAAAGAATTTCGTATTAACATGCTCAGATGCATTTTTTGCGGAATGTGCGTGGAGGCATGTCCGGAGGATGCCATATATATGACTACAGAATACGAGCTGGCCGACAATACCAGGGAAAAGCTTCAATACTACATCGTCGATTTGCTTGACGAAGGCACAAAGTGCGCAAAAGGAGAAGAATGATGCCTTGGGATACTATCTTCTTTTTTATTTTCGGCGGCGCAGCTGTTGTGCTGGGCATGCTCGTCATAATTTTTAAAAATCCGGTACATTCCGCTGTTTCTCTTGCAGCCGTCATGTTTTGTATTGCCGCACTCTTTGCCCTTCAGGACGCGCATTTTTTGGCTGCTCTTCAGATTTTGGTTTATGCCGGTGCCATTATGGTTTTAATTTTGTTTGTAATAATGCTGCTCAATTTAAGAGATGACGAATTGGGAAAACCTAAAATTACGCCGGCAAAGGTTTTGGGAGGTGCGGCTGCGGCGGTAACGGCGTTTTTAATTGTTTCGCTAATATCTGCAATAAAAGCTCCCTCAGCTTCTGATGTTTTGGAAGACTTCGGCACTGTTACTTCGGTGGGGCGCATGATTTTTACCAAGCATCTTTTGCCGTTCGAAATTGTTTCAGTTCTGCTGCTCTCTGCGATTTTGGGAGCTGTGGGCATAGCCAAAAAGAAAATATGGTAAGAGGAGGGGGATGATAACCGTTACTCATTATATCGTTTTGTCCGCCTTGCTCTTTACTATCGGGGCAACGGGCGTGCTGGTCAGAAGAAACTCTCTCATTTTGTTGATGTCGGTGGAGCTGATGCTTAACGCGGCCAATCTGGCGTTGATTGCGTTTTCGCGCTCCATGAACAACCAGGAAGGGCAGGTCCTCGTTATTTTTGTAATGACCGTGGCGGCAGCTGAGGCGGCGGTCGGCCTAGCTCTGGTGCTGGCAATTTTTAGGCGTTGCGGAAAAATTAATGCGGATGAAGTCCGAGACTTACAAGGATAAGCACGATGAATAATGCATATACGGATATATTAGCCCTCATCGTGTTGTTTCCGTTGTTCGGCGCAATTATTAACGGATTCTTCGGAAAGAGGTTTTCAAAAACCGCGTCTGCAATAATCGGTTGCGGCGCTGTGGGATTGTCTCTTGTTTTTACCATTATCGGCGTTGTTCAGGTAATTGCCGGGCACGGAGAGATAAGGCTTTATCAAAATCTGTACAACTGGATTTCGGTCGGCGGATTGTCAATTGATATGGTCTTTGTCATGGATCCGCTTTCTGCGGTAATGGTCTCTGTGGTATGCGGCATTAGCTTTTTAATTCATGTATACTCCATAGGATATATGCACGACGACCCGGGCTTTCATCGGTATTTTGCGTATTTAAATTTGTTTGTTTTCAGCATGCTGGTGCTGGTTTTAGGCGCGAATTTGCCGCTGCTCTTTGTGGGCTGGGAAGGTGTGGGACTGTGTTCCTACTTGTTGATAGGTTTTTGGTTTGAAGATCCGGCCAAGGCTTCTGCCGGCAAAAAAGCCTTCGTGGTAAATCGAATAGGCGATTTGGGTTTTCTTATCGGGATCTTTGTGTTGTTCGGAGCTGCATCAGAGCTGTCTTTTGACGGTCTCAGCAAAGCCGCTGACAACGGATTGTTAACGCCCGTAGCAACCTTGGCCTGTATAGCCCTTTTTATAGGAGCAGCCGGCAAGAGCGCGCAAATTCCTCTTTATGTATGGCTTCCCGATGCCATGGCCGGGCCTACTCCTGTTTCCGCTCTCATTCACGCGGCTACTATGGTAACGGCCGGCGTGTACATGATCGCGAGACTGTCGTTTGTGTTTGCTCTGTCGCCCACAGCCTCGGCCGTTGTAGCTCTGGTCGGCGGTTTAACGGCACTGTTTGCAGCCACCATCGGTATATCTCAAACCGATATTAAAAAAGTGCTTGCCTATTCCACCGTGAGTCAGCTGGGCTACATGATGATCGGGGCAGGGACAGGGGCATATGTCGCTTCGGTATTTCATTTAATGACCCACGCGTTTTTTAAAGCCTGCTTGTTTTTGGGGGCAGGGGCTGTCATTCACGCGCTTTCGGGTGAGCAGGATATTCGCAAAATGGGCGGTCTAAAAAAGAAGCTTCCCATTACCTATTGGACCTTTTTAGTTTCTACGATAGCCATAGCCGGCTTTCCGCCGTTTGCGGGTTTCTTTTCGAAGGACGAAATATTGTGGTCGGCAATATCCACTGCATCCCACGCTGATTGGGCCTCCGGATGGTTGCATACCGCCGCTTACGCCATGGGCATTATTGGAGCTGTAATAACTTCTTTTTATATGTTTAGACTGGTGTTCATGACCTTTCACGGAGATAAGAGATACGATATTCACGTTCATCACGAAACCGTTCTAATGAGCGCGCCTCTGATAGTCTTGGCGTTTTTTGCGGCGGTGTCGGGTTTTATAAATCCTGCTATTTTGGGAGGACACGCTCTTGCTGTGTTTTTAGAACCGATCGTAGGAGTCGCCCAAAAGATTGCGGTCGCATCAACTTCGATTACAGGTGACCACGGGGTTGAGATTGCTTTTGCCGGCTTGAGTGTTGTTGCGGCAACCTTGGGTCTGTTGACTGCTTGGTTTTTATATATAAAGAAACCTCAAATTCCAAAACAAATTGCCGGAGCTTTTCCCAGTTTTCATCGTTTGTTGTTAAACAAGTATTATGTAGACGAAATATACGAAGCCGTAATTTTGCGACCTGTTCACGTTGTATCGAGAGTACTCTGGAAGGCGATCGATGTTGTTATAATCGATATGATTTTGGTTATGGGACCGCCCAAGATATTAAAGGGTTTCGGCGCAGTGGGACGAGCTTTGCAAAACGGCAATGTTCAACTGTATGCGTTTTTTATGTTTATGGGTTTTGCCGCGCTGATAGCTTATGCAGCGGTTCAAATCGGCCTTTTTTAGGCTGCGTCGGGAGGAAGTGTCAAGTTGACTATCTTAGAAAGAGCCGAATTCCCGATTTTATCGCTTCTCTTGTTTCTCCCTCTTTTGGGCGGTCTAATGCTTTTGTTTGTTCCCAAAGAAAACAAGGGGCTTTTAAGAGGCATGTCGATGGTGTTTTCACTGGCCGGAGCGGGAGTCGCAGCGGCAGTGTTTGCAAAGTTTGACGAGGCAAAAATCGGCCTGCAAATGGTTGAGAAAGCCGAATGGCTGCCGTCTTTAGGAATATCTTATTCTCTAGGCATTGACGGCATAAGTTTGTTGTTGGTAGTTTTGACAGCGTTTTTGGCGCCTGTTGTTATCTTGTCTACTTACAAAGCGGTGGACGAGAGAAAAAAAGGTTTTTTATTGTGTCTTCAGTTGCTGCAAACCGGAATGCTGGGAGCGTTTTTGGCCGAGGATGTGTTTTTGTTTTACATCTTCTGGGAGCTGATGCTGATACCCATGTATTTTATTATCGGCATCTGGGGAGGGGAGAGAAGAATCTACGCTGCGGTAAAGTTTTTTATTTACACGCTGACAGGCTCGCTTTTAATGCTGGCTGCCGTTCTTTATGTTTATTTTACCTATAAAACCCAAGCAGGCACGGCTTCGTTTGCCCTGACAGATTTGTACAACGTTAAGTTAACGCTAACCGAACAAATGTGGCTGTTTTCGGCGTTTGCCTTGGCATTTGCGATTAAGGTTCCGATGTTCCCGTTTCATACCTGGCTTCCTGATGCCCACGTGGAGGCGCCCACGGCGGGCAGTGTGATTCTGGCGGCGGTGTTGCTAAAAATGGGAACCTACGGCTTTGTGCGTTTTGCCTTTCCGCTTTTTCCGCAGGCGGCAATTGCCTTTGTGCCCATAATAGCGGTCTTGTCGGTTGTGGGCATAATTTACGGAGCCCTGGTGGCGCTGGTGCAGCCGGATATGAAAAAGCTGATAGCTTATTCCAGCGTTTCGCACCTCGGGTTTGTAATGCTGGGCCTAACGGCGCTTACGCCCCAGGCTGTTTCGGGAGCAATGCTGCAAATGGTAAATCACGGAATATCCACCGGGCTTTTGTTTTTGCTGGTGGGAGTTATTTACGAAAGAAGGCATACCAGGCTTATAGAAGAGTACGGAGGCATGGCCAAACAAATGCCAAGATTTGCGGTATGTTTTTTAATAGCAACCCTGGCTTCGATAGGACTGCCTGGAACCAACGGCTTTGTGGGCGAGTTTTTAATTTTAATGGGAACCTTTAATTCCGAGTTTTTGCCCAAGGTATTCGAAAACCAATCAGCCGGAATGCTGCTGGCGGCGGTTGCCGGTCTGGGAGTAATTTTGGGAGCAGTATACATGCTGTGGCTGGTGCAGAGAGTATTTTTCGGTCCCTTGTCCAACGAGAAAAACCGAACCCTAAAAGACATGTCCGGCCGAGAAACAACCGTAATGCTGCCCTTGATAATTTTTGTATTCTACATAGGGCTGTTTCCCAATACTTTACTCCATAAAATAGAGCCGTCCGTAAAAGCCTTTGTAGAAAATATACACAAGAATATAGAAGAAACAGCAAAAGAAGGAGGCGAACAATGACGCCTCTGTTTGTAGAAGATTTAATAGCGGTAGTGCCGCTGATAATAGCAATCTGCGGAGGTCTGGGAGTTATTCTGCTGGATATTTTTGCAGAGCCGAAGACAAGCAGGGCCTATCTAGGAGCCTTTGCGGCGGCAGCCTTTGCAGCTATGGGAATATGGGCAGCCTTTATGTTCGGACAGCCGGCCGAAAGCCGATTTTTCGAAACAATAAAAGACGACGATTTGTCCAGGTTCATGACCGTGCTCTTCGCCGCAGCGGGAGTAATAGCTTCGCTGGCCGCCATGGGAAGACAAGAAGAAAACCAGCTAAGGGGAGAGTTCTACGCACTTCTGTTGTTCTCGTCGGCAGGGGCCGTGCTGATAGCGCAGGCCCACGACCTGATAACCCTGTTTTTGGGAATAGAAACCCTGTCTATTCCGGCCTACATACTGGCCGCCTCGGACAGAGCAAACAAAAAATCAGCAGAAGCGGGTTTTAAATATTTCATACTAGGAGCCTTTTCCAGCGGTTTCTTAATATTCGGAATTGCTCTATTGTTCGGAGCTTCAGGCTCCTTTACCTACCAAGCAATTGCCGAGGCAACCTCAAAAGGCTGGACGGACAGTCCGCTGCTGATAATAGGAACGCTAATGGTATTGTTCGGCCTGCTATTTAAAGTAGGAGCAGTCCCGTTTCACATGTGGGTGCCCGATGTCTACCAAGGAGCGCCGACACCGACCACAGCCCTGTTCGCAACAGGAATAAAAGCGGCAGCCTTAGCGGCAATGTTTAGGCTGATATTTACAGCAATTCCCGAAATGGCCGAGTCGCCGATAGAAGACAAAACAATGGGCTGGTACCCCCTGTTTCAGGTAGTAGCAATAATAACCATGACAGCAGCCAACCTAACAGCCCTGCTGCAAACCGACGTAAAAAGAATACTGGCCTACTCCAGCATAGCCCACGCCGGCTACCTACTATTAGGATTCCTAGCCGACAAACAAGGTCTATCGGCAATGCTGTTCTACCTAACAGCCTACATAGCAATGACCGCAGGAGCCTTCATAGCGGTAATGTATTTCGAAAAAACAACCAAAGGAACAAATCTAACAGACTACAAAGGCCTAGGAAGAAAAGCCCCCCTAACAGCAGCAGCCATGTCGCTCTTCCTCTTCTCCCTAGCAGGAATCCCCCCGACAGCAGGATTCTTCGGAAAATTCTACCTATTTAAAGCCGCAATGGACCAAGGCCTAACAATCCTAGTAGTAGCAGCCCTAATCAACAGCGCCATAGCAGCCTTCTACTACCTAAGAATAATGGTATCCATGTACATGGAACCGACAACCAGGCAAGAACCCCAAGAAGAAATAAAAGCCCCAACGCTAACAGCAGCAATAATACTATGCGCTGCGGCAATACCGATAATGGGAGTCTATCCGGCACCGGTGCTGGAGGCAGCGATTAAGGCTGCTGCTTGTTTGTTTTGATGGATACTGTCAATGATGTCTTTTGAGTTGTTTGGATTCTGTCTAAAAACATGGTTTGCATCGATTTAAACTATGTACTAATCTTATAAAATGCTTCAAAGAGCATTTCTTCAAAAAAAAGAAAAGAGCGTCAAATGAGCGTACCTGACTATCAAAGCATAATGCTGCCTCTTATTCGTTTTGCAGAACGAAAAAACAGCGAGATTTCAACAGGAGAAGCAGTTGAGGTTTTAGCAAACGAATTCAAACTATCTGAAGAAGATTTGAAAGAAATGCTTCCAAGCGGTATTCAAGCTACGTTTGTAAACCGAGTAGGATGGGCATCTACCTATCTAAAAAAAGCCGGATTGCTCGAACCGACAAGAAGAGGATATTATAAAATTACTTCACGCGGGAGTGAATTTCTTAAGAGACAACCCAAATCAATAAATGTAAAAGCCTTAAAGCAATTTCCTGAATTTATAGAATTCCAGCAGCTGAAGGGGACAAGAACAGGCGACAGGGATACCGGAATTAAAGAAGTTATTGATACCTCAACAGCAACGCCGTCCGAAGCATTAGAAACGGCTTATGAAAACCTTCGAGATGAACTAGCAGATGAACTTTTGGCTAAGTTAAAAAAAGCTTCGCCCTCGTTTTTTGAAAGAATTGTAGTAGAATTGCTAGTAAAAATGGGATACGGCGGATCCCGCGCTGATGCAGGAAAAGCGATAGGAAAAAGCGGTGACGGCGGAATAGACGGAATAATCAAAGAAGACAAACTGGGGTTAGATGTAGTTTATATTCAAGCAAAAAGATGGGATAGCAATCCGGTTGGAAGACCTGATGTAATGCAGTTCGCAGGAGCTTTGCAGGCTCAAAAAGCAAATAAGGGTATATTTATTACGACCTCTCGATTTACCGAAGAATCGCGTAATTATGTGTCTCAAATCGGCAGTAAAATAGTCCTGATTGATGGAGAACAGCTAACGACATTAATGATAGACCATGATGTCGGAGTTTCCACAATTTCTCTTTATCCGGTAAAGAAAATTGACGCTGATTACTTTGAAGAAGGCATTTGATGTTCGGTGTTAGTGTTACTTAGAGGACAGGAGTCGATAAATGACCTTATAAATTATGTAACAACATTAAATAGTAATAGCTTACACAAGAAACCTTTCGTTGATTATTTCTTTCGCAATCTGTAAGATTATTAAAAATTCAATTTGCAGCGAGGTGTGCATGCCTTCGATCCGTCAGCTGATAATCAAAAACTTTCGCTCGATTAACCATTTGGAGTGGTGGCCCAGACCCGGCCTTAATTGTTTGATTGGGCCAGGTGATTCGGGAAAATCAACTGTTCTTGATGCGATAGATCTTGTATTGTGCGCTCGGCGCTCGGTTACATTTACCGATGGCGATTTCTATCGTGGCGATTTTGCCCAGCCAATTGAAATATTTGCGACTATAGGCGATTTGGAAGCAGAACTACAGAATTATGAATTCTATGGGAATGTTCTGCGAGGTTTAGAAACACAAACCAACAAACTTTTCGACGAACCACGGCACGGACTCGAAACCGTATTAACAATAAGGCTTCGGGTGGGAAGTGACCTAGAACCGGATTGGACTCTTTTCTCAGATAGAGCAGAGACGATGGGCTTGGAGTGTCGCCTGAAATGGAAGCATCGTGCTCTCGTTTCTCCAAATCGACTCGGGGTAATCTCTTATTATCATCTCACATGGGGGAGTGGCTCTGTGCTACCCCGGCTTTCCGATGATGGTTTCGATGCCAACGGAACACTGGCATCAGCAAGCCGAGCCGCTCGTGCTGCCTTTCCTGCATCTCTAGCAGGGGGAGTGCAGCAAGTAGTAACAAAGGTACAAGCAGTTGCGACAAGCCTGGCGGTTAATATTCAGGGAGTGAAGGCATCACTGGATTCCCAATCCGTCGCTTTATCAAATGGCGCAATAAGCTTACACGACAGTTACAATACTCCTTTGCGCCAGTTAGGCACAGGCTCGACTCGTTTGCTTGTTAGCGGACTTCAGAAGGTCGCCTCAGCTTCATCAATCTTCCTCGTTGATGAAGCTGAGTATGGTCTGGAACCATTCCGAATATCAAAATTTTTACACCAGCTTGGAGCCAAAGAAATTGTTCCAGGAAAACAAGTGTTTTTAACAACCCACTCACCGTATGTACTGCGAGAACTTCAAGCACTGCAATTACATGTACTTCGAAAAAGTACGGGGGTACCGTTTCCACCGCCCGACAGTGCATATTCTCACAAGGTCTTCAGTTTGAATGGGCGTGAGATTGAACAGGCGACACTACGATCATGTGCAGAGGCTTTCTTTGCCCGCAAAGTGATCGTGGCAGAAGGGAAAACGGAAATAGGAATTGTCAGGGGTGTCGATCTGTATTTTGAAGACCAGGGAAGCCCAACAATACTTGAAAAGGCTGTTTATTGTGCCGACGGCGGCGGCGATAATATGTTTCAACGGGCATCAGTGTTTCAGTCTTTGCTTTATCCCACTGCAATTTTTAAAGACTCTGATAAATCTGAGCAACACATTGGCTTTGCCCAACAAGCAACAACAAGAGACATCGAGATTTACGAATGGGGAAATGATTGGGCAACAGAGCACGCTTTGTTTTGTACCTGTCCATCAAGCGTCATCCCAGAATTGCTTAATCTTGCCTGCTCACGAAAATCTGAGGATGCCGTCAATGCTCACATACTTGAGGCATCCAACAACGAGTATAGTTTGGAGGTTTGTCGTACAAGCTTTATGGATTCAATGCGTATTCCGCTGGCAAAGGCAGCAAAAAGTAAATCTTGGTTTAAAGACATTGAACCCGCAGAATGGATCGCAAGAAAAATTATTGGTCCCAACTACCAGAGTTTTTCATCAAAGCTAAGGACTGTGATTGATGGTCTTTTTAAGTGGGCTGGAAACTAACGGAGTAGTAATGCCTATCGATAAAATCATGGGTACAGCGCGCGGTTCTGTCGTCGCCCCAGCAGGTTGTGGAAAGACACATCTAATAACAGAAATTGCGAAAACTTTGCAAGAGAAGCCATATCTAATTTTGACTCATACAACTGCTGGAGTGGCAGCGTTAAAGAAAAAGCTACGTGAACAAGGCGTTCCAAACTCAAATTATTCAGTTTACACTATCGATGGGTGGGCGATGGGCGTAGCGCAGCGCTTCCCTATTGGCTGTCCGATAAAATCAGTTCAAACAGATGGAAACTCTTTCTATCCAGAAGTCCGACGAGTTGTGCACCAGTTTCTGGCAGGAGGCCACGTCGATGAAATCATCCGCTCTACTTATTCTAGGCTTTTTGTCGACGAATACCAAGATACCGATTTTGATCAGCACAACATCGTTATTGCCCTTTCTGGTTTAATGCCAACTATAGTATTAGGGGATCCCATGCAGTCAATTTTCAATTTCAATGTTTCCCTTCCCACTTGGAGCGAAATCCAGACAGTGTTTCCAGAAATAGTGGCATTGAACACACCGTGGCGGTGGAACAACTCAAGAAATCACAATCTCGGAACCTGGATATTGAATGTTCGAAATACTCTTTGGCAAGGAGGCACGGTTAATCTACAAAGTTGCCCCGATAATGTATTCTGGCATCAGCTTACGGGTAATGCTCGACAAGATCAAATCAATAAGATCAGAGTTCAGTTTGAGGTCCGGAATAAAATGGCTGACAACGAAACCTTGTTGGTCATTGGGTCCTCAAAGAACGCTAACTCACGCCATGAATTTGCGAAGTGTTCCAATGGTATAAATGTCGTAGAACCAGTCGATTTGAAATTTTTGGATTTGGCTGCAGCGGTTTTCGATAATAAATCTGGAGCGAGTCTTGTTGAGCAATCCGCCGAAATTGCTTCAACGCTAATGACCGGGACTGAAAAGATACAGCTTATGAAACGCGTTGGTGCCATTCTATCAGGTCGTGCTAGAACAGCCCCAAGCCATGTGGAGAGCGCTGCGTGTTCGTTGATAAATCAGCATTCCAGACAGTCTTTATTAAAGCTGTGGGAAGCATTTGCGAAAAAAGAAGGAACCAGATTGTTTCGTGGCCCAGCGTATTCCGCATTAATGGCGACCTTACGCCTTGCCGAAGCCGATAATACCAGAAGCTATGCGGACTGCGCATCGATTATTCGAGAACAGCGAAGACACTATGGAGATCGGCGAATTCCTGCGCGAGCTGTAGGGTCGACACTCCTTCTAAAAGGCCTTGAGGCAGATCATGTGTTGATTTTGGATGCTGGAGACATGAACAAGCAAAATCTTTATGTGGCATTGTCCAGAGGAGCGAAAACTGTGACAGTTTTTTCTCAAAATAATATTGTTGGTGCTTAGTCACTTAGAGGAGATTTGTGATGAACGAAATCCAAAAAATCTTATGTGAGCGATTAGATGGAGCATTTAAAGGTCAATGTCCCCAAAAAACCCTCCCAAAAAACCCTGAACCTGAAAAGGTAAAAGAGGCACTCGAATTGATGCGTCCGTTGTGGAAGGT
>CAYWLQ010000175.1:0-11004 GCA_964458775.1 uncultured Myxococcales bacterium
GCAATGGGAGTGGTGGGGGACAGAACTGAGTCACGTTATGGAAAGTTTCGTCCTTGGATTTTGTGGTCTGCTCTTCCGTTAGGAGCGATTCTTTCCCTTCTTTTTACTGCCCCCGATTTGAGTCCTTTGGGGAAAATTATTTATGCTTACACTACCTACATTGTGTTTACCCTTGTTTATACAGCCAACAACATTCCCTATGGAGCGCTGATGGCTGTAATGACAGGGGATGATAAAGAACGTACCAGTCTGGGTTCTTATCGTATGGTGGGCGCTTTTGCCGGCGGCATGCTGGTACAGGGAGCTCTTCTTTTTTTAGTGGTACATTTTGGTAATGTTAATCCGGAGGTTCATGTTCGTTCTCTTGAGGCTGACCGGTTTGAGGTTGTTGTTTCTGTCCAAAACGATGTTGAAAATGTAAATGTTAAGACAAAAAACGGTGTAGCCTTATTCACTTGGGTTAATGGGGAAGCACTTAAAGATGACAATACGGCTACCAAGGGAAAGAGTTTTTCTATGAAAGGAGGCGTGCCTTATACATTTGTTGTGAGCGGAGAAGCAGGATTAACCCAGTCTGATATTGAAATCATTGATCAGAGGCGAGGGTACAGCTCAGCTATTTATATTCTTTCTTTCTTTTTGACATTGGCACTGTTCATTACATTTTTTACTACGCGTGAAAGGGTTAAGCCGCCGAAGTCACAAAAGACAAATTTGAAGGAAGACCTGCTGGACTTGATAAAGAACCGTCCTTGGTGGATTCTATTGCTGATTGGTTTGGTTTTCCAAGTCTACAATTCCATTAAGCAGGGTATTTTGGTTATTTATTTTTCCCATTATTTACACAACCAGTTATTGGCAGCTTCCTATATGGTTGCCTTGATGCTGGCTTCTATTGCGGGAGCAATGGCTACGGCATATTTGGGAAAACGTTTGGGTAAACGAAACCTGTTTATTTGTGCTTTTATTTTTTCCGGTTTGGCAAATGCTCTGTTTGTATTTTGCGGTCCCGATGACATCGGTGGTATTTTTGCCATTGGTATAATTTCTGAATTCGGTGCAGCCATTTTCCCAACCCTCTTTTTCGCCATGTTGGGTGATGCTGCTGACTATTCCGAATTCGTTAACGGTCGACGTGCCACCGGTTTGATATATTCTGCGGGTTCCTTTTCAACAAAATTTGGAGGCGGAATAGCAGGAGCCATTATTGGGTTGGTTTTGTCGGCTTATCACTATGACGGTCAGAATGCCGCAGCTATCGAAGGGGCAGTTCCCGGTATTATTATGCTAATGAGCTGGATTCCGGCTCTTGTTGCTATCTTGGGAGCAGCATTAATGACAATATATCCGCTAAACCAGAAAAAAATGGATCAAATTACTGCTGAATTGAATAACAGAAGAGCTCTCGAATCGGCTATTGATTGACGAAGTTTTTTTGCCAACTTTGAACAACCGACAGCAACAATGATTGTCGGTGTTTCTTTTCTGACCTATTCAAAGAGACTATTATTAAAGGCAAGAGGATCTGATATCTCCCTGCTTGTTGTGCTGTTATTTGTGGGATTTTTATGATTTGTTTCTCTGCACCGACTTATGGACTGCTTGTTTGTGGTAACATAACCTCAGATTGACCGTTTAATATCAGTTTGTCATAATTCATCTCGGGAAAAGGAGATCATTTAAGCATGTCTGAGAAAATCAAAAACAAGATCTATCCGGTTGTCAAAGTTTCTGTGTTGTTGTTGTTTGCGCTTTGCTGGTCTTGTACAAAAGCACAGAACACACCTGATGTTGTTGAGAAACCTGAGAATATGGGTGCTCCAAATGAACCTGAGTTTTCTGTCGGAAATTTTACGGTTCTCGATAAAGCAAAAACAGAGTTGCCTTTTCCTTATCTGCAAAAAACAGACGGGGCGGTTGTTGAAAACTGTTATGTTCCGGTTAAGAATTTGACCGTGTGGCAAACCCAAAGCACTAAGATAAAGGATTTTTTGAGTTTAAACGAAGCTGACATTACAAAATCGGTTTTGTCATGGTTGTCCTCTGAAATTTTTCCCAAAGAAGAAGATCTCTTTGCTGATACTTCTATGTGGAAAATAAAAATATATGATCCCCAAATAGGTCATGTTTTTCCAACGGAGATGAGACTGTCCGAAGAAGGGAATTGTATTGATGATGCGATTCGAGGTTTTCCGGCGGATTCGACAAGCCTTACTACAGCAATCGGAGCTGATGAGATAACCTTTGTAGCTGAGACTCCGGTTCCGAGCGCGCGCTTAAGGGCAATGCGCGAAGTAGCTGTAAAAAAGAAACTTCGGGTTATAATGGTTAATTCCTATTCACCTGCTCTCGATGATAACGGAAAGCAAAAACTGGGACCCAAAAAAGAGAAACTTTTTAATTCGCCTTCCGGAACGTTGATTAGAGAAAAGGATATTCCCTTGCCTAAGTTTCGCGAAGTTGTTGAATGGAAACTGGCAGCATCTTCTCCGATATATTTTGCAACAGGTGATTTGCCTAAGACATATTGGAAAAAAGTATCATATCCGCTGTTAAATAAAGATGAGGCAGATTCCAAAAAGAAAAAAGATGACTCAAAAACGAGTTTGACTGCAGTCTGTGAAGTACATCTAATATACGGTGAAGCTGCACCGAGAGCTACAAATTGCCAGGACACAGCGGCAGTAGGCTTTGGAGTGGATAAATCAAAAACAGAAGGAAACTTGACGGTCAAGGCTGCGGTTAATTCGGATATTGCAGTCAAGGAAATGACCTTTGAGCAAACTTCATCAATGACAGTTGGAGGGAATATAGTTTTATGGATTACTCCGTTTCCGGCAGTGGAGGGTGCGCGTCTTACAGTTGAGTATATGATGTTGGATATTTACGACAAAATTGCCACACCAAAGAGCTTTGCTGTGTCTTCCGACAAACCTAATAAAGTCACTAAAACACCTTAATTTTTGTAAGTTTTTAACGTGAGCGAACAGTCTTTTTTTACAATCGGCATATTGATCGTTGAGTATTGACCGTAGTGATTGCAATCAGGTATCTTCTAAATAGGTATGCTCTTTGGTTGAAACGCTTAATGTTATTATATTGATGTCAACTTTATTACAGTCTTAGGAGTTAACGATGTCATTACTCAATTATTCAGCTTTTATTCTTTCTTGTTTTTTGCTCGTGATCTCAATTGGTTGCACTTCCAGTGAGAGTACCGGATGTACTCCGGGTACTTTGGGTTGTACTTGTACAGAAAGAAGCGGTTTTTGTGAAACAGGTTTGCAGTGCAGTAATGAGTACATGTGTGTTGTAAACGGTTCTATTTCTGATGCCGACGCAGATGCCGATACGGATGCAGATGCAGATGCAGATGCCGATGCGGATGCCGATGCCGACACGGATGCCGATGCGGATGCGGATGCCGATACCGATGCAGATACTGATACGGATGCGGATGCCGATGCAGATACTGATACGGATGCGGATGCCGATGCCGATACTGATGCAGATTCTGATACAGATACAGATGCAGATAGCGATGCAGACTCTGATGCTGATACCGATACCGATGCAGATTCTGATACTGATACGGATACCGATGCAGATACTGATGTAGATACGGATACTGACGCAGATGCAGATACCGATGCTGACGCCGACACAGACGCGGATTCTGATTCTGAAACGGAACCGGAGGAAGATACTGATGTTCCAAGACCTGTAACGCACGGATTTGTACCCGAAACCATAAAATTTTCTGATGCACAGAAAGCATATGATGAATGGAAAACTATCCATTTGGAGAATTGCAGCGGAGGTGTGTATCGAGTTCGTTGGGAAAACGCAAAACTCGATGCAACTGTGTCAGAGGGAATCGGCTACGGCATGCTCTTGACGGTGGCGTTTGATGACAAAGAGGCGTTTGACGGTCTTTATGCCTACTATAAATCAGCACTTGACGACAAAGGACTTATGCATTGGCTGAGATACGGTTGCGACGCCCATTACGAAGAAAAGTACAATCAATATCCAAACAACGCCGCTGCTGATGCTGATCTTGACGTGGCTATGTCGCTTATTCAGGCAAGTTGCAAATGGGGCGGAGGCAGCTATTCCGGAGAAGCGACAAGAGTTATTGGCGCGATAAAAAACGCATTGGTAGCAAACGAGAACGGTCTATATATTATGCTTGCCGGTGATAGTTGGTTTGATTCTGCGTGTATTAACTATTCATATTTCGCTCCCGGATACTACAGAGCTTTTGCTAAGCATGTTCCGGAAGATGCAGCTTTTTGGAACAAAGTCGCATCCGACACATACACACTGCTCAATCGTGCATCGAACAGCAATACAGGTTTAGTTCGCAATTGGGGTTCTGCTGACGGCGGTTCTGCTTCGAATGATTGCAAGAGTTCTTTTTCGTTTCCGGACGAATACGGCGATGATGCATCTCGAACCCCCTGGCGTGTAGCTACGGATTATATTTGGTGGGGTACTCCCGAAGCAAAATCCTGGGCTGATAGGGTTACAAGTTGGCTTATGACTCAAAATGTTTCTCAGCTTGGACAATGGTACAAACTGGACGGCTCATTACAGACAGATCATCCGAATCATAGAAATCATACTGCAATTACCGTAGGACCTTGGGCAGTAGGTTCTATGACGCATTCTCAAGAAGCGGTAAATAGTTTGGCCGCTGAGCTGGTGAAAATACCTTCCACATCCGGATATGATGCTGAGTATTTTCCTCGAATGCTTCGCGCTCTATCTCTTATTGCACTTACCGGTCAGTTTACTCCGTGCGGCGGTTTACAGGATGCTAATTAGTATTACAGTCAAATCTGAATTCAATATCAATCGAGCAGAAAAAACCACTTGTCTTTTTCCGACATGATTTCAATTTTGCCTACCAGACCGGAAGAAATTATCGGCTGAAATTGCTCGGTTATTAATATGCCTTCAAGAGAAGAATCGGATTCTATTAATTTTATTCCTTCTTCTGCGCCGAGTAAAAAGACTCCTGTTGATAGTGCGTCAGCAAGAAGTGCGTTATCGGCAAAAACGGTAACGCTAATCAACTCATTAGGCGGATAACCTGTATTAGGATCTATTATGTGGTGAAATCTTTTTCCTTCTATTTCAATATACTTTTCATAATCACCTGATGTTGAGACAGCTGAAGGGCTAATGATATCAAGTTTGGCAAACAATTGAGCCGAATTTCTTGGGTGTTGAATACCTAGCTTCCATGGAAGATTTCCTTTTTTCCCCGAAAAATATATTTCCCCTCCTGCATTTACCGTAAAATCCTTGAACTTATTCCTTGTTAAGATTTCGGCTACCCGATCAGCAGCATAGCCGGGAACAAATCCTCCTAAACTTATATTCATTTTTTTCTTTTTTAGGAAAACAGTTGAGTTCTCTAGATCGACAACTATTGCTTTATAGTCCACCAAAGGAACGGTCTTAGCAATAGCAGCCGATTCAGGAGGAAGAGAACTTGGTATCTTAAAATTCCAAAGCGCCCCTAACGGACCGAAGGAAATATCAAACTTACCCTTGGTTTTTGTTGAGATTTCTTTTGACAGTTCAATCAGGTGAATTAGCTCGCCGGGTACTCTGACTGCTTTTTTGCCGGCCATTGCATTTACTTGGGAAAGATAGCTGTTACTTTTATAAACAGTAGCAAGCTCTTCAATTCTTTGAATTTCACGAAAAGCTTTCTCAATAACCTTTTCTGCATTTTCAAGATAATCTGCAGAAGGCAAGGCTAAGACAATATCAAATGTTGTTCCCATTGCGTTTACAGAATATTTGGTCACCAAGGTTTTTTGATGATCAGTCTTGATATCTTCTTTGGGAGAAAACTTATTGATCGATGAGTTTAACAAAAAACGTACCGCAATTGCTGATAGGAACAATAAAATGATTGCGCAAAATATGTATATAACTTTAAATTTAGACATTAAGCAGTTTTGTAAGAATCAGCATTCACCCTCATAATCAACAGAGATGCCTTCTTGAGAGGCAAGGCAGTCATTTGCATAAGTTTTGCCGTCACATCCGCACACAGGTGCATAAAGAAACGGGCACATATTCGGAATTTCAGTGCAGATTCCGTCTTTGTCATCGCAGTTTTTCCTTTTACAAAACTCGCTTTTGCTGCAACCTTCGCTGCACAGTCTTTCCCCTATATCAGAACAATCCTCCGGACAATTGCATTTATTCTCGTGTGCCTCACAAGTACCGTTCGGACAGAAAGAGCATACAGCTCCGCCCGGTAAAATAAGACAGTTCTCGTCTGTCAGCGGGATGGGGGATAGACCTTGGCAACAGGATAAAATTCCCGGCATTAACCTGTCGCCTTCTTCCACACATTTAATATTAGTAGCGGTATCCGAATCAGTATCAGTCTCAGTATCAGAATCCGTGTCGGAATCGGAATCCGTGTCGGTATCTGTGTCGGTATCTGTGTCGGTATCTGTGTCGGTATCTGTGTCGGTATCTGTATCTGTGTCGGTATCCGTGTCGGTATCTGTATCGGTATCTGTGTCGGTATCTGTATCTGTGTCTGTATCTGTGTCTGTATCTGTGTCTGTATCTGCATCAGTATCAGAGTCCGGCGCTGAATCTGTGCTTAAGTCTGAATCAGTCTTTCGATCGGTATATGTTTCTTCGTTTGTAGATTCGGTACTGTTATCAGACTCAAAAATAAAAACGTTGTCATTAGCCTGACATCCCAATGCAAATACAACAAACAAAATAACCGATATTCTATTTATATTTCTTGTGTCTTGCATAGTCATTACTCCTCTTATAAACATATTTTAGACTATCATTTACTTGATTGGGATTTTTTTTTCACATTTTTAAATTATTGCAGGTTAATGCAAACGAAAGGAGACTATCTATCTTCTGTACATAAAAAGATACAAATGTGATATACAGCTTTTATGAGAATCGCATTGATATTATTTTTGTTGTCTATTCCATATTTTGCCAAAGCACAAAACACATTAGAACTCGAAGCGGGAACTAAGCTTTCGCTACACGACGGCGTTTTATTTATTGAATCAGGGGGGAAAAAAACGCGGTCAGAAAAAATAGCCGATGATGTATCGAATGATTTAACGGAGCAACTTAAGCTTTACAAACTAAAGCATGATTTCATCGCTGCTCATGCTCTGGTCGAAGACAAATTAAAAACACGGCATGAAGCAGTGTTTGTATTTAACAGCCACAAAAGCAGTTCAACGATAAAGTTAATATGGAAAGCAAAAACCTCACCATCTGGAGATCCCGGAGAAAGAATTGCCGATGCTGTTCGATTTGAGGATCTAGACAGCGACGGCTTTGACGAAATTGTTATCGGAAAAATTTCGGAGGCACATTGTTTGTGCGGAGTATCTACTCCACAACTTCTTTTTAGAGAAGTATACGATTTGGAAAAAAGCCGATTTAGATCGATACTTGCAAAACGGCCTGACTTAATGCCTGCAACGGATATAGTAGGAACAACAGAAGATGATGCTTCTCTAAAGCCGCTTATCGATCAAACATCGGCTGAGTCAGCTTCGCGTTCTTTGGGAGATAAAAAGGATGTTATCTTCCTTACCAAACCGGCATCAGCGGTTGACGGCAATTCGAATACAGCATGGTCTTTTTATCCTCAAAACGGAGCAGGCGAATTTGTTACCTTTAAAGTTTCTGCTGATGTTTACGGAATAACCAAAATCGGCATTCGCTCTTTGCCGAATTTTGTCAGCAAACCTAAATATGATCGTCCTAAAACACTTATTCTCTCCACCGAAAACGGAACCTATAGACTTTTGTTCCCCGAAGATCCCGTAAACAAGCCGGAGGCTTTTTGGTGGTTTAACCTTCCAAAACCCACTTCAACATCTTGCTTTTCACTGACAATTGAAACAACTCATGCTCCCCATCCCGACATGTATGCTTCAATAGCAGATATTAGGGTATTGACTGAAATTGACACACCTGAGGGCCTTAATAGATTGGCTAATGATCTTAATGTTTTGTCTTTAAGGCGCCAGGCCGCAATGTTGTTAAAAAAGGCGGGTTCGCGAAGTTTTGAGCCTATTAATTCAGTTTGGAAAACTTTGGATATTTCGGGGCGTCGATTAGCAATTGATGTTTTGGTAGAGACTTCGGCTGCAGAAGCTATTGAGCTGCTCTGCGATGCTGTTGTCGGAAAAGACGAAATTCTGAGAGAAACAGCAATAAAA
Organism: uncultured Myxococcales bacterium; assembly: GCA_964458775.1. Classification (GTDB taxonomy): domain Bacteria; phylum Myxococcota_A; class Polyangia; order JAAYKL01; family JAAYKL01; genus CAYWLQ01. The sequence continues at coordinate 8,250 of CAYWLQ010000175.1, forward strand.
GGACTTTGGGCAGCTCCGGAAAAAGCCGCATCGGTGCTGGCAAAACACTTATTGTCAAAAGATGATGAGCGTTTTCAAAACACAGCACGTATCTTATCTTCATTAAGAACACCAAACGCATTAGACGCATTAGTGCTTCAACTTGGAAAAACCAATAGACAACGCCGACTCTTTCTTACAGGGAGAATTGCAGAATCACTTCAGGATACAGTTGTTTCAACTGAATCCTTATGGTCCCATTTTGAAAAAGCAGTTCAGCATAACGAAACTGAACGACTACCCGATTTGTTAAGAGCGTCAGCAGAGTTTGCATCTTTACAAGATCGTGTACTTGAATCAGCAAGTTTACTTTATGATAAAGCTAACACGTTTTCTGACCGTTATCGATTGTTAGAGGTGCTCGGCATTGTAACGGGAGATGCTTCTCGCCAAAGGCTTTTTTCAGCAGCAACTGATAACGATCCGCAAATTCGTGCCGTTGCGGTTACCGGTCTGGCATCCTATTCAGACAGTGCGGAAGCACAAAAAATCATCGGCAAAGCTCTTGTAGACAAAGAACCTGCCGTTCGCATCGCTGCGCTCAATCTTGTGTTTGACAAAAAAACAGGGAATTTTAACGAAATTCTACCTTTGGTTGAACAAACGATTATAGAAGATCCTTGGCCGAAAGTTCGCTCAAAAGCAATTAGACTGGTAACCCTTTTTTCAAGAGACAAGGCATTAGGCTTAATTCTTAAAGGATCAAGAGATACCTCCTCTGATGTTCGTCAAGCTGCACTATTGAGTGTGATAGGATATTTCGGCGCAGATGCAGATGCTATTATAGAAGAACGACTTTCAACCCAAAACGAAACTCACACAATTCGAACGGCAGCAGCGATGGCAGTAGGCAACAGATGTCAGAAAACTGCATTACCGGCACTGTTTAACCTTCTAAAAAAAGGGGCCGAGCCTTTGGCTTCGGATACAGAAATAGAAGTTGCCGTTACCGCAGCAAAAGCAATGGGGAACATCGGTACAAAAGAGGCAGTATCAATGCTCAAGGAAGCACTGAAACGCTCTAATCCGGCTACTGATCGCGCTATTGAAAATGCACTCAAAAACCCGGGAGCCGTATGCGCTTCCACAGGGAAAACCAATAGTCGTTTAACAGACGACAAATTACCGACGACAGGAGGGCTAAAATGAATTATCCTGAAAGTATGCCGCCAAGAGGTAACCGTTCACCTGATGTCTTCATTTCTATTGTTACCGCCTCTTTAACCGCCGCCGCAATTACAGTTGCAATACTGTTTGTTACAGGCAATTTGCAGTCCAACGGCAAACGGTCATCAGATTCAACCAATTCCGATAACGCTTCGGGGGCAGCAGAGGCAACAAGACAAGTTCCTTTGCTGTTAGGAATGACCGTTGAAGTTGCACAAGAATTGTTGCGGTCAAGGGATCTCAGATTGGTTGTTCAGGGAAGAAGGCCCGACAACAATTACAAAGAAGGGCAAATTGCAGAACAAGATCCTTTTGCGGAATCTGAAATTCCGGCAAAAGGAGCAGTTACAGTTGTGGTATCTACAGGTCCCAAACACACTGAGATGCCGAATCTCTCCGGTAAGACAGTGCAAGAAGCCGAACAATTGCTCTCAAATATAGGTATCAGTGTGAAAGAAATTTCCGAAACCGGAAAATGCACGCCGTCAACAGTATGTGAATCACAGCCGGGAGCAGGATCATTAGTCAATGAAGGATCAAAAGTAACATTGGTAATAGCTGCATCACTGACTGTTCCGGACGTCGTCGGCAAATATTTTGGAAACGCCAAAGAAGAACTCGAAAAGGTCGGTCTAAAAGTCGGTAAAATACGATGGCGAAGCAATGAAGACAGAAGCGCCAACATAGTACTGGCTCAAGAACCGACAGCGGGTACTGTGGCATCTCCGGGCGACGCAGTAGATCTTTTTGTTAACGAAGAGTAATTAACTGAAAACCGTTTTGGACACTATACGAGCAATTCCTCTGGTAGCTTCCATTAGCGCTGTTGTAAAAGCATCTTCAATAGACTGATCAAGAGTTACCAAAAGATATACTCCGTCGGAAGAAAACCTCTCGTTTTGTTTTTCAACACAGTTATTCTTCAATAGACCGTATACATCTCCGATTCTTTCGAAGGGCACACAAAACTCTAAATTAACTTTGGTAACAATTTCTTTGCTCGGTGCGGTTCTAAGACATTCCGCTGTAACACCGCTGTATGCACGTGACAAACCGCCGGCACCCAGCTTTATTCCCCCAAAAAATCTAATTACAACTACAAGGCATTTGTCGAAATTCTGCTTTTCAATAGCCGTCAAAATTGGACGTCCGGCTGTTCCTCCCGGCTCTCCGTCATCAAAGAAACGATAAACATCGCCGATCTTATATGCCCAACAATTATGTCTCGCTTCCGGATCCCTTGCCGATTCAATAACAGATGTTGCATATTCTACATTAGAAACAGGAAATGCATGTGCTATAAAACGACTTTTTTTGATTTCAACAGAAAAAACGTTTTTGTCAGTCAGCTCTTTCATAACGTTTACTCTGAAGAATACTACGACGATAAAGCTTGAGGTAACTAAATTGTGAACTCATCGGGGAAATTCACCGGCGAATGAATAACTTGTCGGCTATTCATTCGCCGAATCATCTGAAATGGGCCCAAAAATTGCGTCCCCAACGGGAGTCGAACCCGTGTCTTCGGCGTGAAAGGCCGATGTCCTAG
>CAYWLQ010000176.1:0-10995 GCA_964458775.1 uncultured Myxococcales bacterium
CGGTATCAGAGTCAGCATCGGTATCAGAGTCAGCATCGGTATCAGAGTCAGCATCGGTATCAGAGTCAGCATCGGTATCAGAGTCAGCATCGGTATCAGAGTCAGCATCAGTATCAGTATCAGAGTCAGCATCGGTATCAGAGTCAGCATCAGCATCAGCATCAGTATCAGTGTCAGAGTCAGAGTCAGCATCGGCATCAGAGTCAGCATCAGTATCGGTGTCAGTATCAGTATCAGTGTCAGTGTCTGTGTCAGTATCAGTGTCAGTATCAGTGTCTGTGTCAGTGTCTGTGTCAGTGTCTGTGTCAGTGTCTGTATCAGTATCAGTATCAGTGTCAGTATCTGTATCTCCGTCAGAAGAGGAGTCAGCTGCCAGAAACATTGATAAATTATAAACAAGTGCTCCCTGCCAGTTTATTGCAATTTCGTTTACCTCATAATTTTCTTCGTCATCTTCGTATTCAACTCGTTGAGTCCGTCCCCCCACAAGGTAGCCGGGATATGCGTGTTGTGTCGCACTCGATCGTCTGTCATGGGGATGTTGCGGAGGACTAATCCCTACTCCGGTAATATAGGAGCGGGCATATTGATTGCGTCCTGTTAGGTTTGCTATTTGATTCATTGCGGCATCAAGATACTTACTGTCGCCGGTGATTTCGTATGCATGTTGCAGTGTAAGAGATGAACGCGCAACCACGCCGTTAGAGCCCCAATAGTAAGAAGTATATGCTCTTCCGTAGCCTTCTGTACCCTGCATGCTTGTATTTACTATTCCGTCTGCTGCTGTTATTAAGGCTTGTTCGAGTCTTTCTACTAATGAACTGTTTTTGCCCGAACGAGTAGATTTCAGATAAGTATGAACACCAAGATTTTTTAGATTGGGCCAATCCCATTCTGTTTCAAACAAAGCTGCAGGTCGCCCGCCTGAACTTGGCTGGTTTTGAATGCGAGTTTCGAAATCTGACAGAGCAGCAGACTCACCGGTGGTTTCCCACATTTCAGCGGCAGCCCATATACGATCATCAATATCTGTGGTTTGATATTGTTGCTCGTTAAAATCGCTCATGTCAGCAGAAACATTGGCAGTGTTGGCGGTTAAATAACCATAAGAAAGACTTGCAGCTGCTAAAAGGCGATCTGCATAAGCAGCGTCATATTGACGGTATATCCTGGAGGCTTGCGCAGCAGAAGCAACAAATCCGGCTGTTGCAGCTGAGCCCCATTTGGAAAAATAGCGCGTTTCTGTATCTTCTTCGGGAACAATCATGTCAGGAAACGTATACGGCGTAATTTTGTGCGATACAGTACCGTTTTCGAATTGCATTTTTAACATCCAGTCTACATTGAATTTTAGCTCATCCAGATAGTCCGGCAAAACACCTCCTGCTTCAGGAATAAATGACAGTTTTCTTGTTTGTAAAACTTCTGAGAAGTCTTCCCATGCTCTAAACAAAGGTCCCATCGTACAGGCGGCGTTTACAATATATTTGCCGTAATCACCGGCATCGTACCAACCGCCGGTTCCGTCTTTTATAACACCGACTTGTCCTACAAAGTCTAAATATGCATCCTCTAAATGGCCGGCTTTATGAGAATACGTTTCTTCTTTATAGGTAAAGTTAATATCAATCCCTGAACGCCAAGCATAGAATCCGAGCATAGCTGCATTAAAAACATCAACTATTGCCTCTTTAGATATCGGAAAAGAAACCGAACGTCCGATTCCGTCAACTTCAACATAGAAGATACCTTCTTCATTAAGTGCAGTAAAGTCTGCAATACCCAAACCTCCCTGAGATGTAAGAGAGCCCGAAAAGGCATCTGAACCGTCCTCTCTTTTAACGGTAAAAGATCCTGATGTGCTTCCTACAATTGAAGCCATTTTGGCTCTATCCGGTACATAGCCTACGGAGCTAAGCCTGATGTTTTGACTTTGAGCAAATACATCCATTGTTGCCGTCAATAGAAAAAAAATGCCGAAGGCTAGTGAGAGTAATAATTTGTTCATTAAGTAATCCTTTCAATTAAGTTTTCTATAATATAGTAATTATAGGCCATTCTAATCTTTAATTATTATAGAAGCTTTTTTTAAAGTCAGCTATTTTATCCTAGAAGCGGTTACAAATGTAGGTTTTAGGGGCAGTTTTTAATCATGGCAGCCGTTTTCTTGTTAGTTTTCGGTAACGCTTTTTGTGAGAATTAGTTTACTTTGCGGCAGTTCAGATTATCTTTGTTCCGTTTTCGTTTTCTCAATTATGAATATATGTTTGTATTTTTCGAACTGTTTTCGAACCGTTTGACTACTTAAAACCAAACCGCATTGAGTTAAAAAATAATTTTGTATATGAAATGATTGAAATAAAGAGGAGATAATTACAATGGTAAAAAGAATTTGGGGTTATTTGTGCTGTTTAATAATTGTATTTGCAACCGGAGGCTGTTTTGCTCCTATTGAACCGGGGGCAGATGTAAAATCTGCTTCTGATGTCGGCGAGGGACCTGCTTTTGAAACAGAAAAAATGGGTAGATTTGGAGGCAATTCACTGAAAACGCCTGGGACCTCAGGGGCAGGGCTGACCGGGCCGTTTAACGGCATTGTTCTCTACGGCAACGGAGATTTTGTAAAAGTTGATTACAATTTTTCTGCTCCCGGAAGATATGCCTTTGATATCAAAGGTGCTTCCAGTGACGGCAAGATGGCCGGCGTTACTGTGTTTGTTGGAGAAAAGGGCGGAAATACAGTTTTTTTTGAGAATAAAGACGGTGAAAGCAAAAAGGCTTTAGTGGATGTTGAAAAAGCAGGAATTCAAACGATTAAACTGCAATTAACAACGGATGTCGGGCAGAATGACACTTTTCTTGATGCCTTTGTGGTAAGTCGTCACGGTGACCTTTCACCTCCTCCCAAGCCTCCCACAAAAGGAGCTTTTGAAACCGGCGTGTATAGAAATATGTTTGTAGAACGAGGATACGATCCTGAAACCGTACAAAAACGAGTGAGCGATGCTTACGAACAACTGTTTCATGGTGACATAAACGAACAGTCCGTGTTGTTCAGCGCCGGTTCCAATGAACACGGTCCGATGGCCTATATTCCGGACATCGGAAACGGTGATATTCGTTCTGAGGGAATGTCCTACGGTATGATGATTGCGGTCCAGATGGATAGACAGGCTGATTTTAATGCAATTTGGAATTGGTCAAAAACCTACATGTATCAGAACAATCCTAATCATCCTTGCTACGGATATTTCGCTTGGCAGATGAATAAGAACGGCAAAGCAATGGATGAAATGCCGGCACCGGACGGTGAAGAGTATTTCATTATGTCGCTATTTTTTGCCTCACACAGATGGGGTGACGGTCAAGGAATATATAACTACAAAGAGGAGGCTTTTAACCTGCTCGATAAATTTAAAAATCGAAAGGATATAACCGGCACATCGAAAAACGCATGGGGAGTAAGAGAAATCACGGGCGTAGCCTTAATGAACCCTGAGCATAAAATGGTTCGTTTTACTCCTGATAAAACCAATTTTTCAATTAACGGAGATCATACTAACGCTTCTTATCATTTGCCTGCGTTTTATGAATTGTGGGCTCTCTGGGGGCCGGAAAAAGATAGGGCTTTTTGGAAAGAAGCTGCGAAGATAAGCCGAGATTACTTTGTCAAAGCTGCTCACAAAGAAACCGGCCTTACTCCGGACTATGGAAATTTTGACGGAACACCGGTTTCAGCGTCTTTTAACAAAGGTTCGAATACTTTCAGATGGGATGCCTGGAGAACGGCGATGAACTGGGCAATGGACTATAATTGGTGGGCGGCGGATCCAAGACAGAATGAATTAAGCAATCGCATACAAACATTCTTTGAAAAACAAGGAATGTATACCTACCGGGGATGTTACACTTTGGACGGAAGACCGGCCGAAGGAGATAACGGGAAATGGCATTCTATCGGTCTTGTGGCTGCTAACGGAGCTACTAGTTTGTCAGCGACAGACAAGAGGGCTTGGGGATTTGTCGACGAGATATGGGGGACGGGAGTACCCACCGGCACTTGGCGTTACTATGACGGCATGCTTCTCATGTTCAGCTATCTCCATTTAAGCGGCAATTTTAGAATATATATGCCCGGTCATGCAGAAAAAGTTGCTGCTGAAGCAAAGGCTGCATCGGAGGCGCAAAAAGAAGAATCGCCGGAAGTTGAAAACGAAAACAAGCCATCCTCTATAGAAGCATCTACAGTTCAGGAAGAAGAAAAAGCTGATACTTCAATCAAAACAGCTGAAACAGCTGAAACAGCCCCTCCAAAATAGATAAACAGTAAAAACATACCAAACAACAAAATTGGGTTAGAAATCTGCATTAGGAATTTTCCTGTTTGCCTTAAATTTTTATTATCTCTTTGTTGATGCTACGATGAGCTGATGATTGCGCCTATTATGATTAGGATTGTTCTTCTTTTTATTGCGGTCGGGGTTTCTTTTTGCGGTGCTTCACCTTCAAAATCCAAATCGCGTTCTGTTTCTGCTTCTGAATCGAGTTCGACTGAAAGAAATGCCTATCCTGTGTTGGAATATCAGTCGGGAATATACGAAAAAAAAAGTGAGGAAACTGTGAATCGTAGGGGAAGCTGGAGTCTTTCTTCGGACAAGGTTTCTAATGTGGCTGATATTGTTGCTGAAAATGCGATTAGATATAATATCTCAGAAGATCTAATTTTTGGAATTATTTGGGTTGAGTCTCGTTTTGACCCAAGAGCAGTGTCACCTGTCGGCGCTAGGGGGTTAATGCAACTTATGCCTCAAACTGCCAAATATTTGGCAGAATGCATAAAATGGGATGGGAGAGCCAATTCTTATGATCCTAATTTCAATATAGCAGCCGGAACCTACTACATATCAAGATTGATCAAAGAATTTGGAGGTAATGAAAATCTTGCTTTGGCTGCTTATAATGCCGGGCCGACAAAGGTTAAACGTTGGTTGGCGGCTGAAGGATTGCCAAAAATTTCCGTGGAGTATGCGTCGATGGTTCAAACAGCCAGAGGCTTTTTTATGCGACAGTCTGATCCCGCATCTTCAAGCCCCTTGCTTGTTGCTACTAAAAACACAGAGAATATCAGTGAGGAAACAGTCAATCCGACTGTAATTATTTCAGACGATGAGTTGGATAGACTGGGATTGACAATTTTAATAGCCGGATTGGGAAATAGCGAATTTCAGAATCAGCGAGAAGATATTGAAAACCCGTTTGATTAGAAGAATGTATGACAATCAAAGTATCGTACCTAGTTCTATTAATATATGAGATCTTTTCTGCCGGATTTGACTCAATTTTCAAAGAGTATATTGTCGTCAGAACGTCAGACGTTTTTCCATCAGTGACGAGGATATGAGGTTTTTTTCATGAAGACAATTGTAGAGCAACTAAATAACGGAATGACTGTGGTAATGCAACCCTCTGATAAGGCGCCCGTAATAGCATTTCAGGTATGGGTGGGTGTAGGAAGCGCTAATGAACAAAAGGGAGAAGAGGGACTGGCTCATGTTTTGGAACATATGCTTTTTAAGGGAACTGACAAACGAGCCGTAGGTGAAATAACCAGGGATGTTGAGAAAGCAGGAGGCCAGATAAATGCGTGGACTTCCTATGAGGAGACTGTCTACTATATTACAATAGCTGATCGATTTTGGGAGCAAGGTTTGGAGATACTGTCTGACGCTGTTTTTAACTCATCGTTAGATCCGGACGAGCTATCCAAAGAACTAAAGGTAATATTGGAAGAAATACGAATGGGCGAAGACTCTCCGGATCATGTTCTGGTTAAGGATTTGTTTTCATCTCTTTTTCAACAGCATCCTTACGGTCGGCCGATAATCGGCAGCGTATCCTCGGTCAGCTCGTTTACACGAAAAAAAATCAATAGTTTTTACAAGCGTTGGTATGTTCCGTCAAATATGGTGCTCAGTATTGCCGGTAATTTTTCTGTTGAAAAGATGACTAACAAAGTGGGCGAATTATTTGGGCAATATAAGGGAGCAAGTTCTTGTCCCCGTAAAAAGGAATATGAAAAACCTAATCAAAAAGCAGTTCAGTTTTCCTGTTCTGTAAAGCCTGTTTCGGAAGCTAGATTTGCTCTGGCTTTTCCGATACCTGGGTTGGAGCATGAGGATACGCCGGCTTTGGATTTATCGGCTACTGTATTGGGTCAGGGTATGAGTGCAAGACTTGAAAATAAGATTAGAAGAGAATTGAGTCTGGTTACCGATATTCGTTCGATGGCTTATACGTTGCGCGACATGGGTGTTTTTGCTGTTTTTGCTACTTGTCCTCATCATTTATTAGACAAAGCGGTTTCTGCAACTCTAAAAGAACTTGATATAGCGTTGGCACCAGAGCTCTCCTTGTCTGAAATAAAAAAAGCAAAGACAATGATAGAAGCTGATTCTATATATTCAGAAGAGACAGTTGACGGATTAGCCCGAAAGGCAGGATTTTATCGACTTCATACCGGTGACTGCTATTTTGAGGAGAAGTATCTGGAGAGGGTTGCTCTGGTGAATGCATCAAAAATCAGAGCAGTGATGTCCGAGTATCTTGTCGGAAAAAGGGCAACGCTGTCAGTTATAATACCGGACCCTTCTCGCAGAGCTCCTGCTCACAAGTTATTATGGATTGAAGGTAAAGGGAAAGAAAGAAAGCTCAATATTAATGCACTAAAACGCCAAATGGTTTCACATTTTATTGATTTTAGGAAAACGCAAAAATCTATAGGCAGTAATGCAAAGAAAACAAAAACTATAATACATGGTAAAACTCAATTGTTCAAACTTGGTGGAGGCGATCTATTGTTGGTGCGTCCGGATGCTTCGTCCAAAACTGTTGCTGTCAGAGCAGCATGTCTGGGCGGTCTTCGTTTGGAGCCGGAAAAACATGCCGGACTGTATGCCCTCATGTCAAATACTTTGATAAGAGGAACTCAAAACCATTCTGCTGAAGAAATAGCTCAAAAAATGGACTCTCTTGCCTGTTCGATTTCGGGTTTTACAGGACGAAATACTTTCGGCATTCAGGGTGAATTTTTAAGCTCAAATTTCTATGACGGTTTTTCATTGTTGGCGGATTGCTTTCGAAGACCTGTTTTTGAAGAGCAAGAGGTAGAGTTGGAAAGACAATTGTTACTGGAAGACATAAGACAAACCGAGGACAATCCCAGCAAGCAGGCTTTCTTACACTGTTTTAAGAATCTTTTTGGAAAACACCCGTATAGTAGAATGTCCCAAGGAACCTTGGAGACTGTTGAAAAAATTACCTGTGAATCGATGAAAAAGGTCCTTAGATCTGTTACCGCAGTAGGTAGAACGGTTATTTCCGTGGTCGGAGGGGTAGATGTAAATGATATTCGTTCCGCAGCTGATGAGCTCCTATCATCTCAATACAAAGATTCAAAAAAATTGTTGTTTCCATCACAGGCACAGTTGATAAAAAAACCTAAGTGCATTTGTGTGAATCTGCCAAAAGAGCAGTCACATATTGCGATTGGTTTTTTGGGAACAACCTTAACCTCTAATGATAGATTTGCTGTTGATGTCATGACGGAAATTCTTGGCGGTCACGGCGGCAGGTTGTTTCAGCATGTGAGAGAAGAAGCCGGCCTGGCATACTCAGTAACAGCGGTTTCGATGGAAGGTGTAGACCCTGGGTATTTGGCATTGTATGCGGCTACAACTCCCGGCGGTGAGCAGCGGGTTTATGATGCTCTTCGAAAAGAAGTCGAAAAAATATGCAGCAAAAGAGTAGCAAAAGAAGAACTTTCTAGAGTTAAGAGACATCTTGTCGGCACTCATGCAATATCGTTACAGCGTAATTCAGGTCGCGCCGCTTCAATAGCTTTGGACTATCTCTACGGCAACGGTCATGATGCATCTGAAAGATATGCCAAACAAATCGATGCGGTTTCCTCTGAAGATGTTTTGGATGCAGCTGTGAAATATCTCTCTGTTCGTGGGTTTGTTGCTGTTTGTGTCGGTCCGAATGTTAAAGGGCTTAGGTTGGATTGAAACACTCTGTTTATCTTTCGTAAGCTCCCATATCAACAGATTCTCCAATAATACGATCATTGCCTTCAATATCAAAAGGAACAGTTTCGTCTGTGTTATCGTTACTGTTTAAATCGAGAACATCGAGCGGTAAAAGATTGCTGTTTCCGCTGTCTATGCAAGGTGATTCTTCGGAAAGGTGAAAATCGTCCGTAGAAGCAAACATAGGATCAAGACCTATATTGCTGTTGTCGGTGTCTTCTGCCCATTGAGCATCTTGAACGTTGCTGTAACGCACTATAACTGTTCCGTCATTGTTTAGTATTCCTCCTAATGAGTTATTCCAAACAATAGAGTTTGTAACGGTTGTTTGGCCGGACGTGTTGTCAATTCCACCGCCCTCTTCATAATAAAGAGCACTGTTGCCGACTATTGTGCAGTTAATAAACTCAGAGATTGATGAATTTACAGATACAGCGCCTCCTTCACTTTCTGCAATATTTCCTGAAAAAACACTATTCACAGTTATTGATTCAGAATCACCTGTGCAAGACATAGCACCGCCGTATTCGGCGCTATTATCGCTAAATATACTATTCGCAATCAAGACGGAACTTGCATAGTTGTGTAGAGCGCCTCCATAATATTCTGCGCTATTGTTTTCAAAAGTACTTGCTATTACAATTGGGGTTAAGGAGAATTCATTATTCAACCCGCCTCCGTTATCAGCCTGATTTTCAGTAAAATAGCAGCTTTCAATTATTGCAGATGACTGATAGTTCCGTATGCCGCCGCCGTATTCTGCGTAATTGTTTTCAAAAAAACAATCGGTCACATATGGAGCCGGTTGGTTGTATTGGGGATTTTCTTCATCGTCAAAATCAGCACTATAATTCTGCATTCCTCCTCCATGAAGAGCAGTGTTTTCACTAAAAAAGCAGTTTGCGATGTAGGATGAGCTTATATAGTTTCTAATGCCTCCGCCGTAGGACGCACTGTTATTAATAAAAGAAGAATTTGATATGATTGAGTCATTACAGATTTCATTATATAAGCCCGCACCGTGTTCAGCTTGGTTTTCTTGAAAGACACAATTGTCAACAATTGTTGAGGAATCAAAGTTCATAATTCCTCCTCCAAAAACCGCGTTATTGCCAAAGAAAATACAATCTAAGACTATCGACGACACCGCATCATTGAGCATTCCGCCGCCGACATTGTTGGGATAGAATTCAGAATCGGCATTTCCTCCGGTAATAGAAAAACCGTCCAATATAGCATCGTCTGCGCCGATCAATACATGATATGCGTTGTCACTAATTGAACCGACGGTTCCTAAATCTCCGCTCAGCACAGTTACATTAGAATTGGGATTACGTTCGCTTGCAGAAGTCTCATCTCCGGCAAACCCCCCTAGAAGAATAAGACCTGGTATAAGAACAAAGGTTCGGGTTCTTGGGTCATCAGTATCCACAGCTTTAGTCGGGTAATAAAGTCCTTCTGCCACCCATATTTCGCAAGTGTCTTGTTCTTGAACTGTAATCGCCTGTTCTGCGGCATCAATCGCTTCTTGCAGGGTTTCAAAAGCCATAGACCATGACAATCCGTTGTGATTATTATACGTCGGAAGTGCGTTGTTGACGTATATAGGACATGGAGGAGGTTCGGGCCCAGGATTTTCGTATGCCCCCATATCAACCGAAACTCCCAAAACGCGTGATTTACCGTCTAAATCAAAAGGGATCGCTTCTGTTGTATTCCCGTTTCTATTCAGGTCTGACAAGTCTGACGACAAGAGATTATTATCTCCGGCATCTATGCAAGGAGATTCAAGTTGAAGTCGAAGATTTTCGGATGAAACAAAGAGAGGGTCAAAGCTGATATTTCCGTTTTCGTTTGCCCATACATCGTCTTGAACGTTGCTATAACTAACATTAACCGTACCGCTGTCGTTTAAGATGCCCCCACCGGTATTTCCCCAAACGATAGTATTTGATATTGTTGTTTCAGCTTCTGTATTGTCAATTCCTCCTCCTTCTCCATAGTCTGCGCTATTTCCGCTAAAGGTACAATTGTTAATAGTCGGAGATGCATCAATAGCTACAAGACCGCCTCCGTAATATGATGAGTTGTTTAAAAATATGCTGTTTGTAATGTGGGTGGAAATACTATATTCTATTTGAACTGCTCCGCCCGCTGTTTCTGCAGAGTTTTCATTGAAAATGCAGTTTGTTATTATTGGAGATGCATCATAAATATATATTGCGCCTCCATACATTGCTGCATTCTGAATAAAAGTACAATTTGAGATTATCGACGAGGTTGAGTGACACAGTATGCCTCCGCCGGCATCAAATAGACCGCTATCAACCAGCGCGGCTCCGTTAATAATGGTAAATCCGTCAATTATTGAATCGTCGGCGCCGACAACCACATGATAGGAATTGTCGTCCCGGTTTCCCGCTGTGCCTATGTCTCCGCTGAGAATAGTTGTGTTGTTGCCAATATTGCGTTCATCGTTGGATGTTTCATTACCTGCAAATCCTCCCAAGAGTATGAGTCCGGGAATTAGCTTAAAGGTTCTGGTTTGCGGATCATCTTCAATTGTTTCTTTTGTCGGGAGATAGGTGCCTTTTGCAACCCAAACCTCGCAAGTTGTAATCTCGCTGTTGTCAAGAATTCGGCTCGCTGAGTCGATGGCTTGTTGAACATTTTCAAAGGCTCTTTCCCATGATGAACCGTTGTTGTTGCTATAGTCCGTAAGATTATTGTTTACAAATAGAGGACAAGAATTTGGCAAGTCAGTATCGGTGTCAGTGTCAGTGTCGGTGTCAGTGTCAGTGTCAGTGTCAGTGTCGGTGTCAGTGTCAGTGTCGGTGTCAGTGTCGGTGTCGGTGTCGGTGTCAGTGTCGGTGTCGGTGTCGGTGTCGGTGTCGGTGTCGGTGTCGGT
>CAYWLQ010000177.1:0-10961 GCA_964458775.1 uncultured Myxococcales bacterium
TGTTGACTCCGCTGCAATTATAGAAGACGGTTCAGTTATAGGGCCGGAAGGAAAGACTCCGACCTACAAAGACGAAGCGGGCGTTGAGCAGCCGGTTCGCAATCTGGTAGCTGAATTTACAGCAGCAGCAATGCGTCATATGGATTTGCAGTCACCGGAAAAGGTTATCGAATTTTTGAAACAGCATGACGATAAGTCTCTGGATTCACTTTTCATTGCAATTCCGGTTCCCGAATTTCCTCCCTATTACAGCGGCAATATGTCTCTTAAAGCTGTAATTGATCGAGGAGATATATGGTATGATCCCCCGTTCGATTCCGAAGGAAGAAGTCGTTCCTTTCCAAGAAAACAAATGCCCATGACAACTCTATACGCCGTTTGGAACAACCAAGAAATACCCTTGGTTTCCATGAATACCACCGTCGGAGGTTGGCGTACTGAGTTGGCTTCGGACGGATACGAGTACTATAAATATAAAAACTCCGATGTAGGAGAACGTGTTTGGAAAGATATAGTAGCAGGTCCTGTTTGGCTTCCGCCTGACACTACACCCTCAAAAGACCTTATCAAAGAAGTAAGGTATCAGGGTAGAAGCGTAAAGGTTCCCAACTACAACGAGTTCGGACCGTGGTATGCATCGGCATACGGTCTTGTTGCCGGATTTCATGTAAGACCGGTTGCCAAAAAAAATGGTGAATTTGTTTATCATGACAACGGCATACGCAGCCACGGATCTGTAGACTATAACTCAATACTAAGACGCCATTCTCACGGCTGTCATCGTTTATACAATCATTTGGCTATTCGACTGTTCAACTATGTGCTTCGTCATACTCCCTTTGTTCGAGTCGGACAAATTCCGGCGGGTTATAGCAAGAAAGTAGTAATCAACAATGGAGAAGAAGAGGAAACCTATATTATTGACCTCAAAAGCAAAGGCTACAAATATGAGCTTGTAACCCCCGTTCCAGTACATGTTCTTACCGGCCATATTCGGGGTAAACAAAGAACTCCCATAGAGCAGTACATACCGAAACCGGACGTAGATTATGGAACTGATGCTATGTTTCTTCCTTTAGACTATAAACGAAAATCCGAGGAACAGCTATCGCAGGATACAGACACTACAGCAATTCAGCCGACGTCTGACAATCCTGTTCCAGCCGATCCTAAGTCAGCTGTGAGTTTGCAGAATAAGCCGCCGTCGCTTCCGGCTCTTGAATAAAGAGACTATTGCTACCCTTTCACTTTTGGTTACTTGAAAACAAAAATCCTGCTATAAAACAGAATAGGTGACCAAATGCATAAGATAACAAAGGATTATTTATTACTATTTGTTTTGGTTTTCTGCGTTGCATGTCAGCAAACTTCTGAAAGTGATGAGTCAGACAGCTCGACAGATACCGGTGCCGGAACCGATGCCGATGCTGATGCCGATGCCGACGCTGACGCCGATGCCGATGCCGATGCCGATGCTGACGCCGATGCCGATGCTGACGCCGATGCCGATGCCGATGCCGACGCTGACGCCGACGCTGACGCCGACGCTGACGCCGACGCTGATACTGATACCGACGCTGACGCCGACGCTGACGCTGACGCTGACGCTGATACTGATACCGACACTGACACTGATGTCGACACCGACACGGATTCCGATACTGACACGGATTCCGATACCGACACGGATTCCGATACCGATACCGATACGGATACCGATACCGATACCGATACGGATACCGATACCGATACGGATACTGATGCCGATACAGTTTCGGAGGATACTGAAGATTCCGAATCAGACGTCAATAGCTGTCCTGAAGCCGGCAATATTACCTATACTTTAAATCGAGAACCGGATCCTTCAGAGGATCAGAAGCAGGCGTACGATTTGATCGAAACAGCAATGGATCTAGCAACCTATTATTATAATTGTTATACAAATATTTCTAAGTCCCTAAGCGTTTCTTACAATCCTTCTGTATCTACGGCAGACGGCAACATCAACGGTTCAATAAGGTTCGGTTCGAGTGGATCAATGAACTACATAACTGCAATGCACGAAATAGCTCACACAGTCGGTGTCGGTTACTATTCCTGGAGTTCTTTAATGGTAGGAGGATTTTGGCAGGGGCCCATTGCCGTACAAGTTTTAAGAGAGATCGACCAAGACCCCGAGGCTGTACTGAAAGGCGATACAATACATTTTTGGCCTTACGGATTAAACTACGTACACGAGGTATCTTCTGAGCATGACCTTATAAGCCACTGTCGCATTGTAACTGCTTTGCGGCAGGACATGGGTTTGCAATAAAACATTTTTTTAATGCTATTTGTTCATTTTATTGATCAACTAGTATAAGGACAGCGGCATGTCGCTAATAAGTGCAAGACAACTATCTCTTCATTTCGGCGGATTACTCATCCTCGACAATGCAGATGTTCAACTGGAAGAAAGAGAACGCATTTGCCTTGTAGGCCGTAACGGCGCCGGCAAATCAACTCTTCTAAAAGTTTTAGCCGGTATAATGCGTCCCGATTCGGGAATCGTAGAGCATAGGCAGGGGTTGCGAATAGGTATATTGCCTCAAGAAATTCCGGATATGCTTACAGGTACCGCGTTTGACATCGTCTCAGCTGAGGCTTTTAGATACATTGACGAATCGTCCCTTCAAACTGCAACTTCAGCTGTTGAGGCGGTTTTGTCGAGACTTTTAGTTGATAGAGATATGGAATTCTCGAAAATGTCCGGAGGTATGAAACGCCGTGTTATGTTGGCCAAAGCGCTGGCGTCCGAACCGGATGTTCTTCTTCTTGATGAACCGACCAATCATTTGGATATCGATTCTATTCAGTGGCTCGAAAGTTTTTTGGTTCGTCAACCCTGTGCACTTCTATTTATCAGTCACGACAGAGCTTTTGCAGATAATGTGTCTACGAAGATTATTGAATTGGACAGAGGAATTATTACATCCTTTAGCGGAGGATATTCCGAATATGTTAAACACAAAGCTGCCGCTTTAGAAATAGAAGCACGTACCGCCGAAAAGTTTGATAAAAAACTTGCCTCCGAAGAGTCATGGATTAGGCAGGGAATAAAAGCTCGTCGAACTCGAAATGAGGGTAGGGTAAGAGCTTTGGAAAAAATGAGAGAAGAAAAAAGGGCAAGACTATCTTCGGCGGGTTCTGTTACGTTTAGTTCCGGTTCGGTTACCTCTCACGTTAAGAGAGTTATTATTGCAACGGATGTGTCCTTTTCTTACGGAAGCACTCACATTGTTAAAAACTTCGAAACCGTTATTCAACGAGGAGACAAAATCGGCATAATCGGCAAGAACGGTACGGGTAAAACAACGCTGCTTCGTCTGCTTTTGGGAGAAATATCTCCGAATAGCGGAGAGATTAAACACGGACGATTTGAAGCCGCCTACTTGGATCAGTTTAGAGATGCCATAGACGATGAAGCTACCCTAATAGAAAACCTGATCGGCAAGGGAGATACTGTAGAAATCGCAGGCAAACCTCGTCATGTAATCGGTTATTTGCAGGATTTTTTATTTTCAAAAGATGCAGCCAATTCTCCCGCAAAAATGCTTTCCGGGGGAGAGCGAAATCGGCTGATGTTGGCAAAGTTATTTACGAAAAAAGCGGATATGTTGGTCTTGGACGAACCAACCAATGATCTGGATACCGACACCTTGGAGCTGTTGGAATCTCTATTGGTTTCATATGACGGCACGGTTCTGTTGGTAAGCCATGATCGAGCGTTTTTAAACAATGTGGTTACAGGAACTTTGGTTTTCGAAGGTGACGGACGGGTAACAGAGTATGCCGGCGGCTATGATGACTGGCTTTTACAAAGCAAGACTCGTGTTTCAGAAGCGCTAAAACCGGAGAAGCTTAAAGAAAAAAGAGAAAAACCGAGAGATGCGGTTCGCAAATTAACTTTTAAAGAAAAACAAGAACTGACAGAACTTCCGGGTAAAATAGAAGTAATAGAAGAAGAACTCAATTGTCTTCGTGAGCAAATGTCTGATGCGGGTTTTTATCAACAAGACAAAGATACCATTAAATTAGCAATGGAACGCATGGTCGTTTTGGAGCCTATGCTTGAAGATATCTATGCCCGATGGGAAGAGCTGGAAAGCATTGCTAAATAGCATATAGCCTATACGCTAAGAGCATGCTTGAATGAGAATATTTTTCAATTCTAACTTGGTAAGTTCAATCGGTGAACCCTTCATACTGCTGGAACAAACTGCCTGATCGACAATTACATCAATATTTTTGTCGGCAATACCAAATGCAGACAGTTTAGGAAGAGAAAAGTCTTGAGTTAAAGTGCTAACCCAGTTTGCTCCGTCTATAGCTGAGGCTTTTGAGTTTTTGGTTAAAATGCGTGCAATATCATCGTATCGGTCAATAATGACGTTTGAAGGTGCTCGTTCTTTTGCTGCCTTAATAACAGCTTCCATTACATAAGGAAGAAGAATGCCGCATATTTCACCGTGAGGAGCATCGAACATTCCGCCGATCGGGCCGGCCAAACCGTGAACAGCTCCAAGCTTAGCGTTGGCCAGAGCCAGTCCGCCGAAAAGAGCAGCAATGCACATATTTTCTCTGGCATGAAGATCGTTAGTGTTTTTGACTGCCGAAGCGAGAGACTCCGCCGCTCGCGAAATTCCTTCTTTACAGAGTGTATCAGTTATAAAATTAGCTTGGTTTGAAACGTAGGGTTCTATCAATTGCGTCAGTGCGTCCAATCCTACAGCAGCAGTAACTTGAGGTGAAACAGAGAGTCCAAGTAAGGGATCTATAACTGCTAATGAAGGAATCATCAGAGGACTTCGCATGCTGACCTTTACTCTTCGCTCAGGAACACCGATAACAGCATTTCGTGTAACCTCAGCTCCGGTACCGGCTGTGGTAGGAACAGCAACAAAAGGAACAGGCCGATTAGTAATAGGAAGTCCCTTGCCGACTACTTCTAAATAGTCGGTTATTTCGCCGTCGTTTGTAACAAGCGCCGAGACCGCTTTCCCTGTATCTATTGCACTGCCTCCGCCTACAGAGATTACCAACTCGCAAGCCGTTCGTTTTGCCAAGGCCCTTGCTTCGCAAACCGTTTGTATGTCCGGCTCTTTTCCCAGCGAAAACACATGAACCGACATTCCGCAGTCAGAAAGAGTTTTTATTATAGACTCAAATCGCTCCGGACGGCTTCCCGTAACCAATAACGCACGCGATCCCATTTTAGAGATTTCCAAAAGAGAAGACGACATTGCACCCGCTCCGAAGATAATGCGGGTCGGCGCGAAAAATTCAAACTTCATCTGAACCTGAATAATCAAAACCGTTTTCACCCGGGAAAATATTGTTGTACTTTACTGCGGTTCGAGGACACATCATCATATCCGCGACGGTATCTCTCCATTCAACATAATGAGCAGTTTCTTTATGTTTTGCAGCATCATCCGGCGTGCGGTAAACCTCTACAAGAAGAAATTTCGACGGTTCATCTTGTTGTTGGAGAACATCAAAACGAGCAACTCCGGCCTCTTTTACACTGTTAGAGGCGTTTTTCAATGAAGCCGACTTAAAAGCTTCAATACATTCCGGTTTGACATTTACAAAAACATTTACAATAAACATTTTCTTCTCCTTACATTTCTCAGATCACTTTAAACGAACAATTGGAAGTCCTACAAATAAATATTTTCTAAAGTGGTCCCTAAAACAGAACCTCACCGTTTAAGTTTGATTTTATTAATATTTTTCCTCGCCTCGATATAGCGTCATAGAAAGCGCAGGCGGAAGCAGTTTATCTGTAACTTCTCCGTTCTTTATTAAATCTTGATAAAGCATAGTAACATAATTTAAAAGCCGCAAACCCATAAACCGGTCATTTGGAGACTGGAATTCCAACAAAAAATAGACATACATCCAATCATGTGCGCCCTTCCATTTTACCCGCCAAACAACATCATCTTCCCGCTCGCGAAGATCATCAGAAACATAACTGCCGCTTCTTTTCTCCAAGGTTTTAAAATCCAATTCATCCACCCAGCGTTCGCGAACAAAGCCGCGAAGCAACTGTTCGACCGTAACGGGATGAGAAAAAAGTGTTTTATATCCGCAATCGTGATAGCCCATAAAAGCTCCTCCTTAAAAAGAAGCTAAGCGAACATCATGCCAAATTGCCGAATAAGTAATATCAGTGGGTTGCGTTAAGAAAACATAAGTAAAGCCGGCGGCGAAATGAAGGCGAAATAATTTGTGCCCATTCGCCGCCAATAGAAAAGCAGAAAAAAGTCTCGATTGGGTGTTGAGACGCAAGGGGAAAACAAGTCATGGGAAACAGGTCAATGAAAAGAAACAACAAGAAAAAACCTGTTTTTACCTTTTCAGGGTCACTATGTTCTCTTCAATTCCAAGTTCATGCAAAGCTACTGTTGTTTCTTTTATCTTACTGATGGCAAGACCATCGGGAGGCAAAACCTCAACTGTGAGTTTCAATTTCATTCCGCCGGAGGTCGTAAACCGCGAAAGAACTTTGGTATAGAAATTCATCAGGCGTCCGCCTCTGGTGACAGTGTACTACGCATCAGGTTTGTAAAAAAGCCGATTGACAAATTTGCGGGTTGAAACAAGCGGATGATACAAATCCGAGAGGAAAGGTTTGTTCGCGAACAGTTTTTTTCATATTCAATCATATTCAAATTGAATCAGACGACGCGAGTTCAATGGATGACAGCGTCATACTAAAATGTTTCGACGGAAAATCAACTATCGCCGTTCATTTTTGAGTCTTCAGTCGATGATTTTTTCAAATCTGTTGAGCTCGGAAAAGAAAACTTTCATTGACTGTGGCACACAGTTTTGTACACAGTTTTGTACACAGTTTTGTGCACACAGTTTTGTGTAACAGTTTGGGGCACACATTTTTCTTGACTGAGGCACCCATTTTTGGGGGTACTTCTATTTTAAATCTCATGCCTCAGATTTTGATGATAATCAAAGAAGCCATGCCATGGTTTCATGATGTAGAAAAAAAGCATAAGATCACCATAACTAAGTTGTAATATTCGTTGACAAAAGAAAACGAGTAGACACATATCTTTTTTGCAAATGCTACCTGGAACATCCACCCAAAAGAATGTTTGTAGGTGTTTGCCTCTTGCATAAGTGGCTGAAAATATTTAGGAGATACATTGAAGATAATTTTCTATATTATCAATAAGATACCTCGAATCCAATTTGCAACAACAACACTTATGTTATTTTCCAATGTTGGACTATATCTGTTCTTGTTGGAATTATCTTACATTTTATATAACGGTGCAATTTCACCGATGCTGTCGATATATGTTTTTGCAATAACCATGCTTTGTACGCTCATCTTCGGAGTATTCGTATCTGCTATTCTTAAAATATGCTCTAGCCTCGATAACCAAATGCCGTTAGGTTTTGCGCTGTCTCATGTTTCTGCAATTTTCTGCGCATTTCCTCAAGCTTTTGTCACTGCGCACATGATGAGATCTTTTGAGCAGAATGTTTTAATAAGCATAACTGTCTTTATGGCTGTCATTATTTTTGTTTCGGTTGTTATTTACAGGCTTTGCCTTAACAACTGGTCTTTTTTTATTGCATCTTCTTGCTCGGCGTTTTTTTGCATTCATACAATGCATTCAGACACGGCACTTTCTAGAGTATCACAAGAGCATATTGATATCTTTTTCTTATACTTGCATGCAATGCCCTTTATATCGCTGATGTTGACGGCATACCTCGTTCTTGTCTTTAGGTATTGTCGCTCAAGAATATCAAGCAAGGTTTTTTCTATCCTGTCTCTAATTGCAAGCATAGTCCTTTTCTACGGCGTGCTCAAGAAGCTCAATATAGATTCTCCTGAAATTACACGTTTTGTTCAGTTTGCACTTTTTGTTATGACTATCTATGGTGTTACAAGGATTCAAATTATTAGAAAAAAAGTAATTGCACTAACTTTATGGGGAATCGCCATTATTATTGCCATTTATTTTGCCGCCTTTGGCAAGATTGACATTGGATTGCCCTGGATAATGTCTAACAAAACAGTGTTTTCGGCTGCTGTAGTAAAAGAACTAAATTTGTACGAAAATTACTTCTCTAATATACCTCTTATGCTAAAAAAGCATCCCTCATACCGCGAAGGCAAGAATACTCTTAAATTGGTCAACGAATGGAATCGTAAAAACGCTTCTTCTGTAGATAACAAAAATATGTCTGTTTTGCTTATAACAATAGATGCGTTGAGATTTGATGTATTGGGCAAAAATCATCCAAATCAGAGGTCTTACACTCCTAATTTGGACAAACTCTATAAAAAATCAGTATATTTTAACAATGCCTATGCGCAGGGAGGATGGACTTCTATTTCTGTACCCTCTTTTATTTGGTCAAGATATCCTAGATTTATAAGATTTGCTCCTCTTTGGGAAGACGATAAGTTGGGTCTTCATATGGAAAATGTTGCGCCAAAAGGCCGTAAAATCAAAAAGCGATTTCAAACACCGATAGATGAAACCAGTGACAATATTGCAAAGATACTAAATAATAATAATTATACCACTTACGCTATCAACAATGACGGCGGAACATCATATTTTCATCCAGATTTGGGTTTCTCAAAGTGGTTTAGAAACATTCTTTATCCCAAACATATTCGCGAAAAAGAGGAAACACCTGCACGGAGAAAAATGCACCTGGATGAGGTAACTGCCAATTCTACCATTCAAGTGATCAACTCATCTGATGATAAAAAACCATTTTTTATTTGGACGCACCTGTATGCTCCTCACGCATCTTATGACCCGCCCAAGGGATACGGCATTCCATTTGAGGATTATAAAGGGGAGGTTTATTTTTCTGATATGATGGTCGGGCGAATACTTAAAGCACTTAGGGCATCGAAAAAAGATAAAAACACTATGGTTATTATTCATGGAGATCATGGAGAAAGCATTGGTCAACATCACGGTATCTCATCTCATGGAAGAACATTATATGATGATGCAATTAAGGTTCCTTTGCTTATTAGTATTCCCAAACAGAAAAATCCTAAAGCAATAGAAACACCTGTAGGATTAATAGATGTTGCTCCTACTGTTCTCGATTTCTTGGGCATTAGCATTCCTAAAAGTATGCACGGAATTACTTTGCGTTCAGTAATAGAAGGTACACAAACAACATTTAATCGCCATCCGGTTTATTTGGAGACCTGGGCATGGTCACTAAAAAACAAATATCGTTTAAATCTAACCGGTGTAGTCTATAAAAACCATAAACTTGTCAAAGATGTTATAGCTAAAACCCACGCAATGTACGACTTAAAAAGAGACCCTAGTGAAAAACAAAATCTGCTGTTGGAATCGGAGAAGAATTCGGCAAGTCTTTTTCTTGAGTTGGGCGGTTATTTGGAGGGTTGGAGTGATATTAATATTAAGCAGAAAAATTAACGGCTTGCTTTAATGTTTTGAGCAATGTTTGTTCTTATGCCGATTCCTGGCATTAATAGAAAAAACCATATAAGTAACAGCACTCAAAGCCTAGCGCTGGACGTAAGCGGTAACACAAAGGCGTTGTAGTCGCAAGGTCCTGGTTAGGTGTCCCCGGTCAGGTGCCCCCTGGTTAGGTGCCCCCCTGGTTAGGTGCCTGGTTAGGTGCGCCTGGTTAGGTGCCAGAGATACTGACCCCCCCCTGGTTAGGTGCCCCCCGGTCCGCCTGGTTAGGTGCCGCCTGGTTAGGTGCCCTGGTTAGGTGCCAGAGATACTGACCGTTTATACTGACAGTTTTCTCTGACGGTATGAACCTGATACATAGGTAACAGAAAAACCGGAGACATGGGTAACACTCTGACTCATAGGTAACAGAATCCGGAGACATCGGGAAATGGTCTTAACAGATAATTCCAAAATCCAGGGAGATTGGAAACAAAACCTGAGACATGAGGGACAAATCCGATGGGATAGGATACAAAATCCGGAGACATGGGTGACTGCGCTTAGAGCACATTTGGAAAGGCGGATGTGTTCAGTTACGCAAGGCATGGAAGGAGTAAATCGACATGCCTTGGAAGGAGACAAACGCAGTGGACCAGAGAAAGATGTTTATCGAAGAGTGGTTGAAGTGCAAGAATACGATCGAGGAATTGTGCAATGTTTTCGGGATCAGCCGCAAGACGGGTTACAAGTGGATAGAGCGGTTCCACGACGGCGGTATTGCGAATCTGATGGACCGTTCAAGACGGCCCCATCGATTGATACGCGTTATTGGCGAGAAGTCGGCGGAAGCAATTGTTGCGCTACGCAAGAGGTATCCGACATGGGGTCCGAAGAAGCTGCGGGCCAAACTTTGCGAAAGAGAGCCGGATTGGCAATGGCCGGCAGAGAGCACCATAGGTGCATTGCTAAAGAAACGAGGATTGATTGGAGAACGACGGCGGCGTGTTCGAACTCCTCATCTTTCTCAGCATCTGACAGCGGTTACAGCACCGAATCAGGTATGGAGCACGGACTTCAAGGGTGCATATCGAGTGAACGGCAACTACTGTCATCCGTTGACTACAACGGATCTGTTCAGTCGCTATATCTTAAAACTCCATCCGTTGGCCGGCGAGCGCTTCGAGTTGGTGCAACCTGTATACGAAAGACTGTTTCAAGAGTACGGAATACCGTATCGAATCCGTTCGGACAACGGCCCTCCATTTGCGTCAACGCAGGCGCCTGGAGGATTGTCGCGTCTGTCAGTGTGGTGGATACGGCTTGGGATAACGCCGGAGCGTATCAAGCCCGGACATCCGGAACAGAACGGATGCCACGAGCGGATGCATCGCACGATGAAAGCGGAAGGTGTGCATCCGGGGCGTTCGCGCCAAGGAGAACAGGAGGCACTGCTGGAAGAGTTTCGTGTGTACTTCAACG
>CAYWLQ010000178.1:0-10813 GCA_964458775.1 uncultured Myxococcales bacterium
CTTAGGAGCTTCGCATGTAACTATGATTTGCCTAGAAAAGCTTGAAGATATGCCCGCTCATGAAGAAGAAATAGAAGAGGCAATCGAAGAGGGTATATCAATAATAAATGGCTACGGAATAGATAGTTTAAATGACAATTCTTCAACTATTACTTTAAACTTAAAAAGCTGTATTTCGTGTTTTGATTCTCAAGGTCGTTTTTCCCCTAAATATGATCTATCTGTAAAGAAAACGATTGAAGCGAATACGGTGGTAACAGCGATTGGACAGCAAACCGATCAAGAGATGCTTGCAAATCTTTTACCCTCTTTAGGAAACAACAAATTAGAGGTTGATACTGTAAGCCTAAAAATAAAGACGATACAAAACAAAGCTGATTGCGAACTCTACGCCGGAGGCGACCTTATTTCCGGTCCTAAAACGATTATAGAAGCTGTTGCAATGGGAAGGCGTGCCGCAGAATCCATACTTGCATCATTTGACGAAAGAGAATTAAAAGCTGATTGGCCTAACCTTGCGCCTGTTTCAGCTCGTGATGAATCCAAAAAGGCAAACCTTCAAAAAAGAATTGCCGATAAAAAAAGACTTCCGAAAGAAAGAATTAAAGATTTTGAAGAAGTAGCTCAGACCTTCAGCTTGGAAGAGGCTGTATCAGAAGCTGAAAGATGTCTAAGTTGTGCTGATTGTTCAGAATGTCTTCAATGTGTTTCAGCCTGTGCCGCAGGAGCAATAAACCACAACGAGCATGAGCAAATACAGACACTTAACATTGGAGCGGTATTGCTTGCTCCCGGCTTTGAACAATTTGATACCAAGCTTGTCGGTGAATACGGATTTGGACGTTATGCCAATGTAGTCAGCTCAATGATGATAGAGAGAATGCTCAGCGCATCAGGACCATCTAAGGGACACATTATTCGTCCTTCAGATCGCAAGAGTCCCCAAAAAATAGCATGGATTCAGTGTGTCGGCTCCAGAGACGAAAGAAAAAACAAGTCTTATTGTTCGGCCGTTTGCTGCATGTTTGCCACTAAACAGGCAATTATTATTAGAGATCATTTTCCTGAAATAGAAGCCCATATTTTTTACATTGATATGAGAGCCTACGGCAAGGGCTTTGATTCTTACGTAGAACGAGCAAAAAACCAATACGGTGTACACTATCATCGCGGAATGATTTCCAAAATATATGAGCTTCCTAATGACCAAGGACTGGAACTAAAGTTTTTGGAAGAGTCTAAAGAACTGCAAACAGAAAAGTTTGATTTGGTTGTGCTGTCCTCAGGTATTACTCCTTCAAAAGGGGTTAGAAACCTGGCCGAAATCTGCGGTATAAAACTAGATGAGTTCGGTTTTGCAAAGAAAAAGCTTACTCAACCTCATTTGACTGAAAAAAAAGGAGTTTATGTTGCAGGCGTTATGGAAGGTCCGAGAGACATTCCCGAAACCGTTATTAGTGCATCAGCTGCTTCGGTCTTGATAGAATCTGATATCAGAGAACAAAGATGGTCTGATATTGTTCCTAAAACCTATCCTGCTGAAAGAGATGTATTACAAGAAAAACCACGCGTAGGTGTATTTGTTTGTCGATGCGGTTTTAACATTGCTCGAACAGTTGATGTTCCTTCTCTTACTTCCTATGCTCAAACTTTAGCAGATGTAGTTCACGCTGAAGAAAACCTATATACTTGTTCTGCAGACACGCAGGTGCATATTGCCGAAATGATTGAAAAACATAGACTGAACCGAGTTGTGGTTGCATCTTGCACTCCCAGAACCCACGAACCGCTATTCCAAGAGACTCTTAAAAATGCCGGTCTTAACAAATATTTGTTTGAGATGGCCAACATCAGGGATCAATGCGCATGGGTTCATGCAGACGATGAGAAAGCTGCCAATGTAAAAGCCAAAGATCTTGTAAGGATGTCTGTAGGAAGAGCCAGAGAGCTTGCTCCTCTACCTTCTAAAAGTGTTCAGGTGGAAAAATCCGCTTTGGTTATCGGCGGCGGCGTATCCGGGATGACAGCGGCACTCTCTTTGGCCGAACAGGGTTTTAGTGCTGTCTTGGTTGAAAAACAAAAAGCTCTTGGAGGTAACCTTCTAAATATCAGCTCATTAGAAGACGGAAACGCTCCTATTGCGTTTGTATCCGAACTAATACAAAAAACGTTATCGCATCCTGACATAACAGTGTTTACTGATTCCGAACTGGCAGAGACTTCGGGATATGTAGGAAAATTTAAGTCAACTATCAGAACAAAAGGAAAAACCGAAAGTTTTGCTCACGGAGCTGTTATAGTTGCTTTAGGAGGAGATGCCTACCTACCCGAAGGCGAGTATCAATACGGACACCACAAGAACATAGTTACTCAACTTGATATTGAGCATATGTTAATGACCGACATTAATGATCTTTCCGCTGCAAAACACATTGTAATGATTCAATGTGTCGGTTCAAGACAGGGCGACAACCCTGTTTGCAGCAGAGTATGTTGTACACAAGCTGTCAAAAACGCAATCCGTTTAAAAAATTCTTACCCTGAACTTCAAATAACCGTTCTATATCGAGATATTAGAACTTACGGAATGAGAGAACTGCTGTATAGAGAAGCCCGAAGAAAAGGTGTGCTTTTCGTAAAATATACGACAGATAAACAGCCGATTGTTTCTTTAGAATTCGGAGAGATACATGTCACAATAGAAGAGTTAGGATTGAAACGCCAAATTGACCTTAAGCCTAACTATCTTGTGTTAAGCACAGGAATCCGTCCTGCAAAAGACAACAAGAAAATTGCCGATATGCTTAAACTTTCTATAGGGAAAGACGGTTTCTTTTCTGAGGCACATGTAAAACTCAAACCTGTGGATATGGCTGTCGAAGGTTTCTTTTTGGCAGGTCTGGCACACGGCCCTAAAATGTTGGATGAATGCATTTCTCAAGCTCAGGGAGCTGCCGCACGAGCCGCAACAGTTTTAGCCAAAGATACACTTCCTCTTTCATCTGAAATTTCAGAAGTTGACCCATCTCGTTGTGTAGGTTGTCTAACCTGCGTAAGGGCTTGTCCGTACAATGTTCCTCAAATAGGCAATGCTCGAACAGCAGAAATAGAACCTGCGGCATGTCAAGGATGCGGAATATGTGCGGCCGCATGTCCCAGAAAAGCTATTACCACTAAGCATTCCACTGACAGGCAAATTATAGCAAAAATGGAAGCTTTGTTTGCTGATTTGAGGACAATATGACGGAACTTACTGATTTTGAACCTAAAATAGTAGCCTTTGTATGTACCTATTGCGCTTATACTGCTGCTGATTTGGCAGGTTCTCTTCGTATGAGTTACCCTTCTTCGGTACGTATCATTAAGATGACTTGCACAGGAAAACTGGATCCTATCTTTCTTCTAAGATCGCTTGAGGAAGGTGCTGATGCAGTAATGGTTGCCGGTTGTGATATTGGAGGCTGCCATTTTCAAAAAGGAAATCTCAGAGCAAAGCTTCATACTTCATCTATAAAGAAAAGAATGACAGAAATAGGTATAGAACCCGAGCGTTTGGATTTTTTTCATGTGGCAGCATCTCAACCGAATGCTTGGGTAGATGCTGTAAATGAAATGACCGACAGAGTAAAACGATTGGGACCTTCTCCTTTTCGAAAAACAAAAAAAGAAGAGAAATCAATATGATAGTTGCGGACAGAAAGCCTTTAGAAGAAATAGTCAGTGCCTTGGGAAACGCTCAACGCATAGCTGTAATCGGTTGCGGAACTTGTGTAGCTGTATGTCAATCAGGAGGTGCCAAAGAGGCTGAGCTTTTGGCGACAGAGATCCGTATGGCTCTGAAATTAAAAGGGGTTGATGTAGAATCATTCTCAGATGAGGTTCAGCGTCAATGTGAGGAGGAGTTTGTAAAACCGATTTCTAATTCTCTCAAAGATGTCGATGCTGTCGTTTCAGTAGGCTGCGGAGCCGGCGTTCAGTTTCTTGCAAAAGCTTTTCCGCAGCTTAAAATAATTCCGGGTCTCAATACAAGATTTATAGGTGCGGTAGAATCACCTGGAAAATTTGTGGAATTCTGCCAAGCCTGCGGCGACTGTTTATTACACCTTACCGGCGGAATATGTCCTATTACAAGATGTTCCAAAAGCCTACTAAACGGTCCGTGCGGAGGTTCGAGCAAAGGTCACTGTGAAATAGGAGAGGATGTTCAGTGTGCTTGGCAATTGATTTATGACAAGCTTAAGGCTACCGATCAATTGGATTTATTGATTAAAATACAAAAGCCCAAAAACTGGAAACTTGGCCGAGACGGCGGTCCCAGAAGTGCGTTGAGAGAAGGACAAGATATATGACAAAAACGAGCAGATTGGCAGCCCTTCTTAATAAAGGTGAGTTTGCGGTGACTGGAGAATGCGGTCCGCCGAGAGGACCGGATGTAGAAGTACTCAAAAAGAAAGCTGAGTATCTTAAAGGATACCTGGATGCTGTAAATGTTACTGACAACCAAACATCAATTGTAAGAATGTCATCGGTTGCTGCAAGTCGTATACTGTTAGAACAAGGATTGGATCCTGTAATGCAAATGGTATGTCGTGACAGAAACCGCATTGCAATGCAGTCGGATTTATTCGGCGCTTCAGCACTAGGTATTAGAAATCTGCTCTGTCTATCCGGAGACCACCAAACCTTTGGAAATCAACAGGGATCAAAGAATGTTTATGACATAGATTCTATACAGCTCCTGGAAGCTTTTAAGGGCATAAGAGACGAAGGTGTTATTTTAGGCGGTGACAAAGTT
Organism: uncultured Myxococcales bacterium; assembly: GCA_964458775.1. Lineage (GTDB taxonomy): Bacteria > Myxococcota_A > Polyangia > JAAYKL01 > JAAYKL01 > CAYWLQ01. The sequence continues at coordinate 4,796 of CAYWLQ010000178.1, forward strand.
GACGGTCAAGTTGATATGCTTTTGGGTGCTGCTTGTAATCCATTCGGTGATCCTTTTGATTTTCGAGTTATTCGTTTAGAAAAAAAAATCAAGGCAGGAGCCGATTTTATTCAAACTCAATGCATATTTAACATGGAAAAGTTCAAGGAATTTATGAAACGTGTTTGTGATAAAGGTTTACATGAACAAACTCACATTTTAGCCGGTGTAATTCCGCTAAAGTCCCTACCCATGACAAAGTATATGGCAACCAAAGTTAGCGGTGTAGAAATACCAGACGAAATAGTAAACCGTATAAAAGATGTTCCTAAAGAAAAAAGAGCTGAAGAGGGAATAAAACTGGCAGTGGAACAGATTCAAGAACTGAGAGAAATAAAGGGGGTTCATGGAGTTCATTTAATGGCTATTGAGTGGGAAGAAAAAGTACCGGAAATAGTAAAAGCGGCAGGACTGTACCCTCGACCACAGGTATGAACATAATATCAGTAATATCGGTTTGGCCCTTTTTTCTAGCCGGAATAACCTCATCAATAATTGTAGGAGCTTTTGAAGGAATAAGAGGAGAAGGAGGTTTTTGTATCCAAAGTGCCGCATTGGGTGTTTTTCTTTTAATGCCTTTGGGTCTAGCCGTCGGAATTACATTGATTATTGTTCCTTTTCTTTTTCCAAAAGAAAATCGTCCTAACGCTTGGCTTCAAGCTCTTACTGCTTATGAGCATCCTTCAGCCTCGGCTTTTTTGCTTTTATCAGGATTGATACCTCTGTTTGCTCTTCCAATTGTCTTTCACCTTTCATATTTTTCTTTTTCAGAATTCAAACATTCTCAATCAATTGCAACTTTGCTGAGTCTGTTGATTTTAAGTATAGGCCTATTTCTAATTGCAGCTGTTTCTATTACATATCCGCTAGTTGCAAAAGCAATTGAACGACAGAGACTTACTCTTTTGAAACGTCCGGCAGTAGTTCTTATTGCAATTGTAATGTTATGGACTGCGGCTTTTGCACCTCCTCTGACAATCGGTCCTGATGCTCAAGGATTGTACGGTTTTGTCGGTCTGCTTAAAAAAGACGGTCTTCAAATAACACCATTAGTCAGCATAGTTTTTTTAGTCCTTGTATCCGTATTTCTTATATCAATACTTTACATATACAGAACTAAACACTTGAAATCAGCTACCAATGCGGTTGTTTCATTTCTTACTCTCGTGTTGTTATTAATCTCTCTTTTTTCTTGGATATTTGCACACTACATAGCAGACACAAATCCGTCATCTGTGGATAGAATTGACAGCAACGAAGGTGCTTCCGGACTCTTAGCTAAAATTATAAGAAAAGCAGGAGATCGTGACAAAGACGGACACTCTCGTTGGATGGGAGGAAAAGATTGTAATGATTCCAACCCCAATATCTACCCAAGAGCTGTTGAAATACCGAACAACGGAATTGATGAAGACTGCTCAGGAGAGGATTTTGATTTAAAAAAACTAATGGCAGAGACTCAACAACCGAATGCTATTGCAGAAAAGCAATATAAATCCTTTGTTAAACCCCAATTTCCAAATGATGTATCATTGGTGATAATATCCATCGACACGTGGAGATATGATGCAGCAGGTTTCATGGGATATAAGCGCGATATAACACCCAATTTAGACAAATTAGTTACAAACGGAACAATTTACCGTCATGCTTACGGCTTGGGTTCCTATACAGGACATGCAATACCTCCTATAATGACAGGTAAATATGCTTCAGAATTGCATAGAAATGATCGACATGAAGTAAGAATCGGCTCATCAGAGATTTTTGCGGCAGAAATTGTATGCACGGAAAAAGTAAAATGTGCTGCATTCCTCCCTCATTTCCTTTTTAAGCCTCGAGGAGGTTGGAATAAAGGTTTTCACGAATGGACAGTTGTTGACGCATCCCCTCCCGGTCCCGGACATATAGATACAAAGTACAATTCAGATAGAATAGCCGATGAAGCAATAAAGTGGTTGGACAATCCGGAAAACACTTCGGGATCATTCTGGTTATGGACTCATTTTTTGGATCCGCACAAAGAATATTTAGAACATAAAGGATTTGAGACTTTCGGTACCGACAGAAGATCTATGTATGATCATGAAGTTTTATTTACGGATTTTCATATAGGAAGAATACTGGACAAGCTCTACTCATTGGATGCTTTTAAACGAACAGTAATTATTGTAACAGCCGATCACGGAGAAGCTTTCTTTGAACACGGCAAGTGGGGACATGGAAGAGAGCTTTGGGAAGAAATCATTAGAGTTCCGATGGCAGCAGTCGGTCCCGGTATTGCTAAGAAGCAAATAATCAGACCCACCAGTCAAATTGATCTTTTTCCTACTATTTTGGATCTGTTCGGGCATACCCCTCCTCAAGATATTCATGGCAAAAGTCTATTGCCTGACTGGGTAGAAGGACAAGAATTGGAAGTTAGACCGATTGTTGCTGATCAACCTAGCAACACCCTTTTCTCTCCAAGACGTGTCTTTATTAAGGACGGTTGGAAACTTCACGATTTACCGGAAAACAATGCTTATCGTTTGTACAAATTGACAGGTGACGTTGAAGAAGGCGAATCCTTGGTTGATATTGAACCTGAAGCCTTCAAGCGAATCAAATTGGCCTACGATTTATTCTTAGCAACAGAATTAAAACCTATTCCTGCGGTATCTTATGACAACGGTTCGCTCAATCAAATGCCTCATCCAAAAAAATAACTGTAGTTTGAAGTTTTTAAATTACGAAAAAAATTGACGAAATTGAATAAGATCATTAAGAGCCCCATGGACCGAGAAGGGTCTATTTTGAATTAATAGGAAGCGAGTATATTTTGACGGCTGATAGGATTAGAAAAGATATTAGAAATATCGCGGTGATAGCTCACGTTGACCACGGAAAAACAACTCTTGTAGATGCCATGTTAAGACAAAGCGGCCTTTTAAATGAAAGAGTTGCTGAACTTGATCGAGTAATGGACAACGTGGATTTGGAAAGGGAGCGAGGAATTACGATTTTGGCCAAAAACACGGCCATTACTTATCAAGATGTAAAGATAAACATTTTGGATACACCCGGGCATCAAGATTTTGGCGGTGAGGTTGAGCGAACCTTAATTATGGCTGATGCGGTTTTGTTGTTGGTTGATGCTGCCGAGGGTCCCCTTCCTCAGACAAGATTTGTTCTTAAAAAAGCGCTGGATCTTCAATTGTCGGTTATTGTTGTAATCAATAAAATTGACCGAAAGGATGCCCGCGCAGAAGAAGTGCTTGATGAGGTCTATGACTTATTCATAGACTTGGATGCAAATGAAGAACAATTGGATTTTCCTGTCATTTATGCAAACGGCAGAGCCGGAACAGCCTACTATCAATTGGGAGATGAATCATCAGACCTTCGTCCTCTTCTTGACACCATGCTCAATGCCCCATGCCCCAAAGATAGAAGAGATGAACCGCTAATACTACAGATAAATAACCTGGCATGGGACGATTATGTCGGACGGCTTTTAATCGGCAGGGTTATTGCCGGACAAGTAAGAGCCAATCAGCCTGTTTTTTTATTTGGAGAGGACGGAAAACCCAAGCCCCGCAAAATTATGAGACTTTATGGATTTAACGGCCTAAAAAGAGAAGAAACAACACTTGCCGAAAGCGGACAAATTATTGCTGCAGCAGGAATAGACGATCTAGAAATCGGTGATACTATTACCGATTCTGAAAACACCCTCCCCTTACCCCGAATTAATGTGGATGAACCCACTCTGGCAATGAACTTTTGTGTAAATACAGGACCTTTTGCCGGAGAAGACGGACAGTATGTTACCAGCCGCAACATTAGAGACCGTTTAATGCGAGAATCTCGTATGAATGTCGCGGTAAGAGTAGAAGAAACCGAGTCCACGGATGTATTTAGAGTTGTAGGAAGAGGAGAGCTTCAGCTGGCAGTCCTAGTAGAAACTATGCGACGCGAAGGTTATGAACTTATGCTCTCAAGACCCGAAGTGGTAATAAGAGAAATAGACGGTCAACGAATGGAGCCGGTGGAAAAACTTTTTGTCGACTGTCCGCAAGAGGTAATGGGAGTTGTGACAGAAAACCTAGGTCCAAGAAAGGCAACTATGATAGACATGAACCTTTCGGGCTCCAGAGTTAGATTAACCTATAGAATTCCGACAAGAGGACTAATCGGATTTCACTCTGAATTTCTGACAGAAACCAGAGGAATGGGAATAATGAACACCAGTTTTGACGGATGGATACCGTGGCAGGGTCCAATTGCGGCCAGAAGGATGGCGGCCCTAGTTGCAGACAGAGCCGGTACCGCTACTCCCTATGCACTATTTCATTTACAACCGAGAGGACCCCTATTGATAGGTCCGGGAACAAAAGTATATGAAGGCATGGTTGTAGGCTGCACAGCGCGCAGCAACGATATAGATGTAAACGTTACAAGAGAAAAGAAGCTAACAAACCTTCGAGCTTCGGGAAAAGATGACAATGTAATCTTGACTCCATACAAAGCACTAACTTTAGAACAGTCTTTGGAGTTTATCTCTGAAGATGAATTCGTTGAAGTTACCCCCAAAACCTATAGAATCAGAAAACGAATTCTTCAAGCCAATCGGAGAACCAAAAAAGTCAGTTAACAACTGACAGTAAGCCGCTTTCATTTTACAACCTAATATTTGTGGAATATGGTTTAGGATAGTTGCCGCACCCATATTTTCAAATGAATAGAACGGTGCATGTCCGGGTCTGTTGAACAATGGTTTTAAAAAAACTATGGAGGAGATAATGAAATCAAGAAAGATGTTGTTTTTTAGTGTTGTAGCTTCTTCTTTATTTGCAACATTCACAGCCTATGCCGAAAGTGTTGAGCTTTCCGCTGAGTGTACCTGGCATGCAGGATTTGAGTGTCAGACAAGTTGTGCTAACTTATCTGTTCACACTGCTTGTGAGGGAGAAGTTAAGACTTCGTGTTCTATTGAAGACTGCACCGGAATCGAAGCTGAGCTTGATTGCCAAGCAAATTGCCAGGGAGAATGCGAACCTCTCTATTGCGAAGGAGATTTGGGAAATTTCAGTTGTTCAGGTGCTTGCAGTGCTGACTGCTCAGCCGATTGTTCCGGAACATGTGAGGGTTCTTGTGAAGCGGAGTGTTCAGCCAAATCTGATTCAACTGAGTGTAAAGCATCATGTCAATCATCCTGCGAAGTTAATTGCGAAACATCATGTAGCGGCAAATGCAATGCTGAGTGTGAAGGAACGCCGCCCAATATCGATTGTGAAGGAGGATGCAGCGCCTCATGCGAAGGAAGTTGCAAAGCAAAAGCAGAGATCAATTGCGATATTGACTGTAAAAACGATGAGTGGATAGATTGTTCAACCAAACTGAGAGCCAAGTGCACTGCCGGATGTGAGGGAGAGGGATATCTAGAATGCAACGGCGACTATGTAGATATAACAGTATTTGACAAAGCTGTTGCTTGGGTCAAAGAACATTTTGAACTTACCTATGATGGTGAAGCTTCATCTGAATGCACAGACGGCAAGTGTGAAGCATCGGCCTCAGGTTCGGTTAAGCTGACAACAAAGAACACTTCTTGTTCTCAATCGTTTTGGTCTTCACAAAAGGAACGTTCTTCTTTGTATAATTTGCTCTTAACAATCCTGTTTTAACCTTTCATTATTATTTACTTAATTATCTAACGTATCCTTAATAGAAGCTTCAATTAGTCAGGTTCAACTCCATACTCAGGAACTGCTCTGTCTGTGTCCGGCGGTTCTACTCCGTAGTCAGTCATTGCATCAGTATCATTAGGCTCCACTCCGTATTCTGTCATCACATCAGTATCAGGCGGTTCTACTCCGTAGTCAGTCATTGCATCAGTATCATTAGGCTCCACTCCGTATTCTGTCATCACATCAGTATCAGGCGGTTCTACTCCGTAGTCAGTCATTGCATCAGTATCATTAGGCTCCACTCCGT
>CAYWLQ010000179.1:0-3070 GCA_964458775.1 uncultured Myxococcales bacterium
TGTGGATGGGCGCCAATATAGTAGTCGGTACGGAAACCATGTTGAGAAGTACTCCTGCAACAACTGCACGTGAGTTTTCGGCTATGGGAATTGTAAGACAGCTTTTGGCACTGGCTCCGACACTTGATTGGACTTCTGATGTAACGGATCAGCTTTACCTTAATCAGGATCCCAATGATTGTCCTAAAGGAGCGTGCTATTACGGCGATGCCGTAGCCGTCCTCAATTCAGGAGGCGGAGCGTTTAAACATCCGATATGTGCTCCAACAACTATTTCTTCAATCAACAAGACCATAACAGCACATGAGCTTGGACACGGTATGGCCATGATGAGGGGCGGCCCCGGACCTACAAACTATGATGCAGATGTGTCGGGAAAATTCGCGGACCAAATGACCGCCAACGGCAGTCCCTATACCAGTTTTAAAGACCCGCCTTCGTACACTGTGTATAATCCTTTGAGAAACACCTGTATTTGCCAGCCGGGTTACTCGCACTGCATACAGTCACGAGAGTACATCGGTGCGGCGCAGGGTGAAGCCTATGCTAACTTTGTGGCAACGTCACTTTTCAACAACAGGGAGGCGGAGTCATGGTTTAACTATTATAAGCAGATATACCACGGTCCGAACCCGTATCCGGCTGACACCAGCTTTGATCCGTGGCTTAGATGGGACGGACAGTCAAAGTGGATACAAAACAAATGTTGGCCGTTAGGTACAGACTTCGGAGGTCTAGGATCGGAACTGGATTGGGGTCAATTCTATTGGCAGCTATGGGCAACAGGAACAGAAAACCAAAAATTCTCCTTTAACGACATCCACGATGTATACAGAGGCAGATGGGACGGAGGAACGCTAAAAGGAGGAGTGCAATACACCTTCCGCTGCTGTTCTTCAACCTCCAGCTGCAACACCGCCACCATAACAGGCCCCGACGGAAAACCGGCATGTTCTAACTCGTCCCACACTGTAGCGCTTTTCGGTCCCTTATGGGATCAGAGAAGTTCACATCCGCCGAATTTGAAGTATTTGGTTAACTCGGTACGGGATATTTGGGGTGTAGGGTCGGATAAGTATCTGCGATTTACTAGTCTTGGAAACGCTACGGGTATTAACTACTAGTTTGTTACAAAGTATAAAGGGATACAAATATGATAATCTTCTATTACCATACTCTATTGTTTTTAATGTTGTTCTTGTTAGGTTGTAATCAACAACCGGAATCCGACAACCGACAACGTGATTCAACACATCTTTCCAGTGAATCCGATTCTTCACAAAACAGTTCCGATGCTGATACGGATTCCAGTGTTGTGTTAACTCAGGATCTCATAGAATCAAGCTGGGTTGTTATACCTCCCGGCCAGTATATTTACGGTTCACCTCATACGCAACCTTGTCGCGGTGCCTATACAGAAGAAGAAGTCGAAGTAATCATTACTCGTTCGTTCAAAATGGCTTCCACTGAGATTACAAGAAAGCAATGGCGAATCACAAAATTTCCCGATCCGTCAAAGGCTGAACCTTGCGATAATTGCGCACAAGGCTGGGTTAATTGGTATGACGTGATGTACTGGCTCAATGCACTTTCAAGAGCTGCAGGTTTGGAAGAGTGTTATGATTTGTCAGAATGTACAGGTGACCCTCATTCGGGATGTCCGGACGGAGAGGGTTATCAATGGGGGTGCTGGGATCCTGACAATGAGCTGCCTCCTCAAAATAAGATATTTACTTGCGAAAATAATGTGCACAAATACCCCGCACGTGTTGACTGTCCTGGCTATCGTCTCCCTACTGCGGCAGAATGGGAGTGGGCGGCAATGGGAGGTACCTCCGCAGCTACTTTCAATGGCGATCTTTCTCTAGATTCAACCGGCTGCTTATCTGACCCAGTAGTAGATCCGATTGCTTGGCATTGCGGCAATTCTGATAATCTACTTCAAGTAGTTGCCCAGTTAAAACCCAATGCATACGGACTGTATGATATGTTAGGCAATGTCGGAGAATGGACTTCCGATACCTACACAGGAGCTGACCTTTTGACAAACGAAGGTAAAGATCCTCCTCTGATTGATCCTGTGGGAGAGTTGAATGAAAACTGGGCAAGAACACGCTCTATGCGAGGCGGATTTGTAAGCATGCCTGCTTGCCGAAGCACAGCAACAACCAATTATCCTGAACAAGGTCAAGGAAGAGGCTACATAAGCGGCTTCCGGCCTGTTCGAACTATTTTTGATTGATCTGCTTCGAACTGATGCATCCCCTTATTTAACTACTAAGGCTATATGTAAAGGAATACAGACATGATAATTCGATATTACAGTACCCTATTGTTTCCATCGCTGTTCTTGTTCGGTTGTAATCAGCAACCTGAATCTAAGGATCGACAACATGATTCAACACATCAGTCTGATGAGTCCGATCCAGATACAGAATCCAAAATCGTATTAACTCAAGATGTCATAGAATCAAGCTGGGTTGTTATTCCTCCGGGTCAGTTTATTTACGGCTCTCCTCATACTCAACCTTGTCGCGGCGCTTATACAGAAGAAGAAGTCGAAGTTATAATTACTCGTCCGTTCAAAATGGCTTCCACCGAGATTACAAGAAAGCAATGGCGCATGACTGGATTTCCCGATCCGTCGAAAGCTGAACCTTGCGATAATTGTGCTCAAGGCTGGGTTAACTGGTATGACGCAATGTACTGGCTCAATGCGCTTTCCCGAGCTGTCGGGTTGGAAGAGTGTTATGACTTGTCAGAATGTACAGGTGACCCTCACTCGGGATGTCCGGATGGAGAGTATTATCAGATGGGATGCAATCTGGATCGCCAAAGCAATAGTGGTGAAACTCTCCCTCAGATATTTACCTGCGAAAAAAACGTGCACAAATACCCCGCTCGTGTTGATTGTCCAGGTTATCGTCTTCCTACTGCAACTGAATGGGAATGGGCGGCAATGGGAGGTACTTCTACAGCTACCTACAATGGTGATCTTTCACTAAATTCAGACGGCTGTTTGTCCGATCCTGTTGTAGACCCAATTGCCTGGCATTGCGGTAACTCTATC
>CAYWLQ010000179.1:3087-10447 GCA_964458775.1 uncultured Myxococcales bacterium
AAAACCCAATGCATACGGACTGTATGACATGCTGGGCAATGCCGGAGAATGGACATCCGATACCTACACAGGCGCTGACCTTTTGACAAACGAAGGCAAAGAGCCACCTCTGATTGATCCTGTGGGAGAGTTGAATGAAAACTGGGCAAGAACACGATCCCTACGAGGCGGGTTTGTTGATTTACCTGCATGCGGTTGTACAGCGACCATTCATTTTCCCGCTGAATCACAAGGGCGCGGATACATTACCGGCTTCCGGCCTGTTCGAACTATTTTTGATTGATCTGCTTCGAACTGATGCATACCCTTATGTTTGTTAGCCGACCAAGTTGATTTCTTGGCTCTACTCTTGCCTAAGGAAAACTCTTTTATGCAGACAAAAACAGAAAACCAAAAATTCTCCTTTAACGATCCCTCTTTCAGTGAGTCTGGCACCCTCTTTCAGGGGCAACGAAAAGCAATCACGATTTACACAATGATTTCGGTTTGATCCATATTGACGGTTAGGGGTACGTGGGTTAGGGGTAAGTGGGTTAGGGGTACGTGGGGTTTTTTCATACCATGTGGAGGTCCGCCGCCGCGCTTCTGCCTTTCCATATGTGCTCTAAGAAAATGATCCATAAGAACTAAGAACACCTGTTACGGCGGCAAACTTACAAGAATCGTTGCTATGCAGCCGGAGGAAAATTGACTGCTTCTATTTTTTTTGCCCACTTATCGGCCGATCTATATTTTATTCTTCCTTCTCTTCTGGCAATGCGGGCAGTCAACCGATCAAGTAAAGCTGTTGAAACTGTTCCGTCTAAGAAGTTAATGCCTTTTCTTGCATCAGAAATTGATATTATTTTGTTTGTCGTCATGTCGGCCTCCTGCGCAAATAAGTTTTTCGCAAAAGCATTGCGATATATTGTCTTGATTCCTAGCAAACAGTATGCCGGCAGTTTCTAACGGTGTTTATAATAAATAATTACAGATAGTTAATACCAGACAAATAAGTTATTCAAAAAAGACCTTAAGCTTTGCATTCTATTATTTAAGTCAAATTGTTCTATAATTTTAAGCCAAATTGACAATCGAAATCTTAGATATTTGCTTTTGTGTCTATTTCTATTCTCTATATACAGATAAATAATCACCTCGGTTCATTACCGAATGGAAGGCTTGTTGAAATGCAATTGCTTCAGTTCAATTATCACCTCATAGCTTCATCAATTTTTCTTTGCTTTATTGTTGCTGCACATCTTGCAGCAACAAACGACTACCGTTTTTTTCACAATACTATGAGCGATTTAGCTTCACAGCAATATGATAGAAAAATCATTATGCAGTTCGGTTTTGTTCTATTCGGTTCCGTACTCGCCATAGGAACAGGACTCAATGAAATTAATTTAAGAACCTCTCCAATAATGATTTACGGTTTGTGCATGGCGGCTCTAGGAATATTTTGCGTTAAGCCCTTTTTCAAGGTTGAAAGTTTTTCGGCTAAAGAGAACAAACTACATGTATTCTTTTCTATTACGGCAGGTGCCGCTTTCGGTATGGGAATCTTTTTTCAGTTTTGGTTTTCACCTGAAAAATTTGTCCATTTGATCTTTCTCGTGCCTATTATCGGTCTTTCCGTCACCTATAGTGTGCTAAAAAATTACAAGGGTACAGTTCAGAAAACTATGTATGTAGTCGGTCTGACTTGGTTAACAACATATTATGCTCCGTGATCTTTTGCTCAACAATGTCAATTCTCACTCATAAGTCTAATTTTTCACACCTCCGGCATACTGATATTTCTTTGATACTGTAATTGGTAGTTGACCGAAACCGATATGTAGTATTAAGCATGAGCTGTAGGGGTTGGTCCTACTAAACTGCGCGTCACAAAGGAGGTTTCGTGGTGTCAAAGAGCGATAAGAGAAAACAGAGTCTCTATTTTCCGGAGGAAATGTTAATCGAGATCTCGCGTGAAGCGAATCGACAGGATCGTTCTCTTTCCTGGATTGTTCAAAAAGCGTGGAAAATAGCCAGGGATGAGATTTCCAAATATCCGGCTGTTAATGATTCTTTTGATGATGATGATGACAATGATTGATGCGCTTGATGCTATTTGGAAAGAGCTTCTTGTCTTTTAACATAGAAATTCACAAAGCCTTTTAGATATGCTACAGCTGAAATAATACCTAGAAATAAACCTATCGATATTCCCAAAGTACCGGAACCGATCAGCACTTCTCCCGGAGAAAAACCCGCAACATTTATTGTCTCATCAATAATTCCGGGACGAATTAGGATTCCTCCTAGAAAAAAAGGAAAAAAACTCCACTGTATAAAACTTGATTTGACTCTACCCAGCATGGATGACGGAAGCTCTCCTCCGTTTTTTGCGATATATGATCGCACAGCGGTTACAATAAACTCTCTAAAGAGATAAATAATGAGTAATCCGTACCACAAGTATCCGCTTACAATACCTATAAGAATGCAAGTCGATTCAAAAATCAAATCACCCGCCTGATCTATTAGGGCTCCAAGTTCTGAGGTTTGCTTGAGTTTTCGTGCCAAATAGCCGTCCAGTTGATCGGTAAGGCCTGATAATATTCCCAAAATAAAGCCTGCCACCGGACAGTCCAGACTGAGCCACAAAAAGGCCACCATTGGAGCAGCAAACACTCTAAACAATGATATGGTATTCGGAATATTAAAAAGCTCTTGTTTAAAAGACTTAGCCACCTATTACTCCACACACTTCATTTGGTCTGAACTAGTAGAATCATCTAGCTTTCCATCCTTTGGCGTTTCTGAGCAATCTGAGATAGGAATATTTGCCTCCAGCGGCACAGCATATACCGCAACGAGCACGCGATAGTTTATATTATTAAACTCATTTAGGGGCGGTGTAGGATTAGGTAAATATGCAATTTCGCCTCCCAGTTTACATGCCCTATTGATAAGCCGCTTCTTGCACAAACCGACATGGTACTCTTGACAGTTTTCCAACATTACCGCGCCGATATCAACCCACGGACGATCAGGAGATTTTCCCGGCGGAAGTACTGCAATTTCGCATTTGGCTTCTCTGGGTTTTCGAGGAGGGCCTATACGGGTTGTCTGCGCAGGAATACAAGAGGACAACAACAGACAAAGCACAAGAGCTGCTGCAATGCCCAAATATAAACTATTGTTTATTCTATGATGAATCATTTCTACTTTTTCCAATTTATAAACATTTGCTTTTAACTTTATCTCGTATCCTTTTTTAGGACAACACCGTCAAGAACCGAATATGCTTTTACAACAACATCATCTTCTATTGTACAGTTATTCAGCAAACAACCTTGCTCGATAAGACAGTTTTTCCCAATCGAAGTTAATCCTGTCAATTGAACACCGGAATATATCTCTGTATCAGCTGCAACAGTTACCTCCAATCCTATCCTAATCGTCTCTGGATTGTGCATGGTAACTCCGCTTTTCATTAGAGACAAATTTCGCTTTTCTATCAATAACCTCTCCATCTCCCAAAGTTCTGCTCGATCATTTACACCGGCAACAAGATGCGGCGCCGCTTCAACTGTTCCGACCTTGGATATCAGAGCAGCGGCAGCAGCCAGATCTGTTAAGTACAGCTCTTTCTGATCATTGTTTGAATTGAGATTTACCACTGCCGAGCGTAAAAAGTCAGAGTCAATCATATAAACACCGGCATTAACCTCCGGTATTTTCAGTTCTTCAGGTGAGCAGTCTCGATGCTCTCGAATTGCTACAAGGGAACCGTCACGTCTAATGATACGTCCGTATCCTGAAGGATCAGCAGGAACAAAAGTCAGCATTGCCATTATCTTTGATTTTTGAAACTCACAGTTCAGCGCCTTAAGTGATTCGTCATCAAGCAAGGGTACATCTCCGGAAAGAATGAGTATCGGTCCTGTGTGTTCGGCAAGGTTAGGAAGAGCACACATTACTGCATGTCCGGTGCCTCGCTGCTCTGACTGCACTGCAAAAGATACACATTTCGTTTTATCCAAATCAGAAACCTCAGCTTGCACCTTTTCAATACCGTGTCCCACCACCACAACTACTTTTTTGCATCCGGCTCTTTCAACCAGGCTTAAGGGAAACGAAATTAAACTTCGACCCAATATTTTATGCAACACTTTGGGCGTTGTTGAATTCATTCTTTTGCCCTGTCCTGCCGCCAGTATTATCGCCGCTGTGTTTTGCATACTATTTGTCTCCTAAAAATTTCAAACCTACGAATCGATCCAAAGGGTGCATCAAGGAGCAAGTCTTTGCAATCTCGATTGTACCTAAAGCCAAAGAATATGTCTAAGTCAGGTATATTTTATTGATTCTTCAAAGATTCAAGAGCTGACAAATATGACGGCGGAGGATCGGCCTCAAATCTCATTCTTCCGCTTCCGTTTGGGTGATCAAAACCGAGAAGTTCTGCGTGTAGGGCTTGTCCCGTCAAGGTCGCGTTGATTTTTTGTAAGGCAGGGGATAAATGCCTTGGTGAGTATAACGGGTCTCCCAATACATAAAATCCGTGGTCTGAGCAATGCACTCTGACCTGATGGGTTCTTCCGGTATGAAGCGTAACTGCCAGTTCAGTCGCTCCAATAAAACGCTGAAGAACTCTGAATTCACTTAGTGCTTTTTTTCCTCGCGTAACCTTGGAACTGAATTTGCGACGATCATTAGGTGCTCTGCCGTGAAGTGTTTCCCATAGACCTTTGTCAGGAGGATTTCCGGATACAATAACTCGATACCGTCTATCTACTGTATGTTCATGAAACTGAAAAGCCAAGGCGGAATGAGCATCTTCTCTTTTGGCAACCACCATTAAACCTGATGTGTCTTTATCCAGTCTGTGAACAATTCCGGGTCTAACCGGATCACCTCCCGAAGGTTTACAGTGAAACATAAGACCGTTAACCAAAGTTCCGTTCGGATGTCCTGCTGCGGGATGAACCACCAATCCCTGTTGTTTATTGACAACTACTAACCATTCATCTTCATATCTAATATCGAGCGACATTTCCTCAGGTACAAGCGAGGTCGGCTCAGGCGGCGGAATCAACAACAGTACGGTTTGACCTGCACGCAGTTTTTTTGATTGACGACAAGCAACTCCTTCTACTGTAACAAAACCGGCATCAATCAGTTTTTGTATTTTTGATCTGGAAAGACTGAGATCTTGTTCTGAGTCTTCATCACGATCTCTTAAAAAATGATCAATTCTAATGCCTTCTTCTGATGAGTCGACAATATAAATTCTGGAATCAACATGTCCACTTGACAGGTTAAGATCATCTGTTTCTGAAGTGTTCATTTTCTATGAAACACCTATCAGCCGCTATCTTTATCCCCGATTACGGGAAAAGGTCTTGAAAAGTTCGTTGCTGATTGAATGAGAATTTGCTGAAAATCAATTACTACCAAAGCTTGCACTTGATATGACCCTTGGATTTTATTAGCAGATCTATGATAGCTCTATGATAAAAGTTTTTTTCAAACAAATCGGGTGTTACTCTGCTTTTAAACAGCTCTTCTCCTTCACGAATTTCGTCAGCGAGTGTTTCGTAGAGATTATCATTTTGTAATCCTTCGTAAATCTTTTCTTCGTTATACAATGATAGGTCGGAAGCGATTGCTCTTGCCAACCTTCTAGCAGCTTCTTCGGTTTCAATAATCCGCATTACAAGCCTCCCAAAATCCTTCAATAAGCCTAGCACGTTACCGCATCGGTGATCAACTTTACGGGTTTAGATAGTTTGCAATGGCCGTTACTATTTTCTCCTGAAAACCTCTTGATGCTGAAACATATCCTTCGGCATTGTTTACAAGGATAGAAAAAGCTATAGGGTTTTCCTCTTTGTAATCAAATACATACCCAGAAAGAGTGGCAACACTGTTCAGTGTACCGGTCTTTGCTCTAACCAAACCCTTAACAGAACTATTTTGGTATCTTGATGATATTGTCCCATCCAAACCGCCTATTGCCAACTGTGCAACATATTCGGCTCTTATAGTTCCGGTCAAATATGTCTCTCTAAGTAAAGAGGTAAACTGCTTTGGAGTAAATCTGTTTGCATCAAAAAGCCCCGAACCATTTTTAAATACGTAGCTGCCGGGATTAATACCCCATTCTGCAAGAACCTTTCCGCATGCTTCCAATGATCCTGCCCAAGTTCCCAAACCCTTGTCGCTTTCAGCGCTGATAGTCTTCAGAACAGTTTCGGTGACAAAATTATTGGACATTTTTCCTGTTTCATACAAAATTGAGGACAAAGGAGCAGAAACGTTTTCTGAAATGAGGGGAACCCCTGATTGCAGTATTCCTGTTTGCACAGTACCCCCCACCGTAATGCCGGCCTCTTCCAAGGCACTTTTTAAACCGTGTCCCATAAGCAGCGATGGATTATCTATTCTTCTGTAATATGTAACCGAGCGACTTCCCATAGGAACATTTCCCCAAACTCTTATTTTGTTGCGATTATCCACAGTTGTAGAAGAGATTTTTGGAGAATGAGACCCTTCCATAGTAGTTACGGAACTGTTTTCCAATATCGCATAACCTTTGGGTTCTAAAACTACTACTGCCGGTACTCCCGGCCCAGGCCCAGGACGAATAGTTATTCCTAAAGCATTTTTGTTTAACGAAGCTGCTCCTACTGGAGAACGAAAAGCATTGTCTTCGTTAGGTTGTTGGTCAAAAGCAAAAGGCATGTTCTGATTATCAAAATAACTGTCATCAACAATAACACCGCCTTCGACTCTTTTAATTCCTGACAAAACCAATTCGCGAACCATTGCTATAAGGTTCTCAGTGGAAAACGTCGGATCAGCTCTACCTTTAATATATATCGGTCCTCGAATGACGGTTCCGTCTATTCTTCCATGAAGAGAGGTAGTGTATTGAAAATTGGGACCGAGTATTTTTAGTGCACAAGCAGCTGTGACAATTTTTGCATTTGAGGCAGGATTGAATTGGTCATCGGCATTTTTGTTAAAAATTTCAACACCGGATTTGATATCAATCACTGAAATCCCGGCATGTGAATTGCCGGGAGATGATGCTGCTAAAGAAGAAAGGGTTTTGGTTAAAGCCGCAAATTTTTCTTGATCAGTGCTTCGCGCATTTTTGCCGAACATCAAAGACGCTGTAATAATTAAGATTATTGCTGCTGACTGTGTTATTAATGAAGTGTTTTTCCAATGTTTCATAGCGAACCATTATAGAAAAGCTTACGCGATCGGTCCAGTTGTGATGAATATATATGCATTAAATATTGACTAGAAACGACTTGATAAATATTCTGCGCGGCGGAGAGATGGCCGAGAGGTCGAAGGCGCACGATTCGAAATC
>CAYWLQ010000180.1:0-10354 GCA_964458775.1 uncultured Myxococcales bacterium
ACACTGATACCGACACTGATACCGACACTGATACCGACACTGATACCGACACTGATACCGATGCTGATACGGACACCGACACCGACACTGATACCGATGCTGATACGGACACTGATACCGATGCTGATACGGACACCGATACTGATACCAATACGGATACAGATACGGAGGTCTGCGGGGATCCCTGCTTGGATGAATCAGGTATGCTCATCGACGACTGTCTCGTTGGGTGCGGCGGATTTGCCGGAACTCCCTGCCCGTCTCGACTGTTTACCTGTGTCTACGGCATGAGCAGTGCCGGAATCTGTCTGCCGTGGATGACCCTCGAGTGTACGGAGCATGCGGAGTGTGAATGCTTTGCAGATTACGTGAATTCGTCCATGCTCGGCGATGTGGTGTGGATATGTGAAGATAATGAATGCACACCGGTGCCGCGGCTTACTATTTGAGATACGAATTCCAAGACAGATTCAGGAACGGACGCAGATAGGGAACCCGAAACCATGAAGTTTCGGCGGATGGGCGGTATGTGCAAGATCGATACATGGAACTTTTTCCATTCAACGTGTTTTTAAATGCAATCGTTAGGATCGCACGGTTCTCAAAGCCGGAAATAACTGCATATATCTATCCAAAGAATGGAGACAAACCCGTTTCTATAAGCTAGATGTTTTTGACCGTAACTATTGAAACTCACTCGCAGATATTTTTTTTTAAGAAAAAAAGAATTCGACAACGCAAAAATTTCCACCTGTTTTATTGCGCCGTGCTCTCTAATAGGGCTGTTTTGGGTAAAGGGTTCTTTATTTTTTTTATTGATGGAGGAAAAAGATGTTTAAAGAAATGTGTGCTTATCAAATCGCGGTATGGACAGCATTATTCTTGTTATCTTGCGTCGAAGATGAGGCAAATATGTTTTCTACTGATGAAAATGCAGATTCTGCAACAGAAAACGGCGGAGATGCTGACGCTGATGCGGATGCAGACACTGATACGGATAGCGATACAGATGCAGATGCAGACGCTGACTCAGATGCAGACGCTGATACTGATACAGACACAGACACAGATACAGACTCAGACTCAGATTCAGATTCAGATTCGGATGCGGATGCGGACGCTGATGCTGATTCGGATGCGGATACAGATGCAGACACAGATTCAGATACTGACGCAGATACCGATACTGACACTGATGCTGATGCTGATGCTGACTCCGATACGGATACTGATACTGATACTGATGCTGATACTGATACTGATGCTGATACTGACTCCGATACTGATACTGACTCCGATACTGATACTGACTCCGATACTGATACTGATACAGATGCTGACTCCGATGCCGACGCTGACTCAGACTCCGATTCAGACGCCGATTCGGATACTGATTCGGATTGCAATATTGAACCCGTAAATCCGAACTCGATTCCGGCTGTACGCAAGGTTTTGTGTTATCTTTACGAAATAAAGGGACAATATACTTTGTCCGGAACTCAGGACTGTCATTGGAGCAATCCCAATGATATTCAATATATAAATTCTACTACCGGCAAGTATCCCGCTATTATCGGAGGTGATTTCCTTTATGACAACGCTGTTAGTCAGGCACGTGACTATTGGGCACAGGGAGGCATTCCGATGATCCGCTATCATATGGGCATTCCCAACGGAGCGGACAGTTATGAGTCTTCCATGATGAGCACCGATATGAATGCTGTAATTACTGAGGGCACAAGCGAATACAACGGATTTATTCAAAGGTTGGATAAAGCAGCCTCAAAGTGCGAACAAATCGCACAAGACGGAGTTCCTATACTTCTTGCACTATTTCACGAAACTCAACAGAACGGCTGGTTTTGGTGGAGTAAGGGTACAGGGGATCAGTTCAAACAACTATGGAATATAGCCTTTAATTACTTTAACAATCGCGGAATAAACAACGTCATTTGGATGATGCCCTTTAGCGGATCTCCCTCAAGCGCATATTATCCAGGAAAAAACGTTGTCGATTTTGCCGGCTCCGATACTTACGGCGGCGGACAGCCGTTTTCAGACATGTATAGAGGAACCGTCAGCGCTGTCGGCAGTGACAGTCTTCCCCTTTCGCTCCACGAAACAGGAATCATACCTGATCCCGGTGCTATGTTTAATAACAACTCAGCGCCATGGATTTTGTTTAGCACATGGTGTGATACCTGGCTGCGAGACAATTCAGCGGACAATATCCGAAGAGCTTATGACAGTCCTTACACAATCAATCGCGATGCGCTTCCCAGCTTCAATTGATAAGAAATGCGGTTTGTAATTTTGAACAACAATATACGACTTTGTAATTGAACAATATCAGAGTAGCTTTTAGGAGATCATTATGACCATATTAACCTCAAAGCAAAAAATTGTTGTGATATTTTTTGCTTTGGCAGCGGTTACAACCGTTGTTGTAAAGTATATTTCGTCAAACAATGAAACAATATCGACAATAGAACCTCAAACTCAGAGCAACAAACACAGCGAAACGCACGAAGATATATCGGGCAGTGTTGCAGAAACAAGAAATACAAACACCCAAAAAATGCTTGCACAACAAGCTGCCGTCGTATCCGCCGGTGTTCAAAATGCCGCGAAAGAAGTCGGTAAGAAAACAGAAGAAAAAATTGCTGAATACCTAAAAGAACGTTTGATGTCTGAACCTGACAATACTCTTCAAATTGCTAAAGAAGCGCTCAAGGAACATCCGAACTCCGAAAAAGTGCCTGAGTTTCATTGGTATGTTATTCGTTCTTTGATGGAAATCGGCCGAAGAGACGAAGCAATTAAGGAAGCAAAAAGGTTTGTCTTACGATATCCGGGCAACTACCATGCAGAAGATGTTCGACGACATTTGCTGACCCCTATGGCGCCTCCGCAATAAAAAATATTACCGTTTTTCTTTTCTTAAGTACACTTGGTATTTAACCGTTGCAGGGAGCAATCCATGAAAATTTCAAAAAGCATATTGTTGACGATTATTTTTGTATGTCTCTATTGTGCTGAAAACAATAACCGGACTGAAGAGAAAAACTTTGATACAGCAGTTTCAGATGCCGACGCCGATTCGAATTCTGATGCGGATACAGATACAGATACGGATACAGATACGGATACAGATGCTGACAGTGACTCTGATACCGATACTGATGCTGACACGGACACTGATGCCGACGCCGATGCTGATGCTGATGCCGACGCTGATGCTGATGCCGACGCTGATGTTGATACCGACGCTGATAGCGACACAGACACAGATTCGGACAGCGATGCTGATGCCGACACTGATACAGATACTGACTCTGATACAGACTCCGATGCAGATTCTGATGCAGATACGGACACTGACATTGATACAGACACTGATGTTGACTCAGACTCAGATACTGACTCAGACACTGATTCTGACACTGACTCTGACGCCGATGCTGTTGATCGAATCTCCGGCTACATCGATACATTGCCGTGGGGACAGTCGACATTAGATCGCGACGGAAATCGGAGTGCGCTTATTGACGCTGTCATTAAAAGCTGCATCGAGTTTGCTCCCCCGGATAATAATTGGCAGGTTTGGTGTCAGGCTCAGCTCATAGCCTCAGCTTGCAAGGAAAGTTCTCTCAACGCCGGTCTTGAAGTCCAAGACAGTTACGGCGGTCCCAACGACTTGACAGTAGGATTATTGCAAATTCGTTTCAGCTCAACAGTTCAGGATTACGAGAAAGGCGGCAATCTTATTGCCATGGCACGCACAGGTTGTGAGTGGCCGGACTTTAGCGATGTATCAGACTGGAGAAACGACGGTATCAATTATCTAACCTTTATGAAGAATGTTCATTGTAATATAGCGCTTGGAGCATGGTATTACTATGTCTATGCCACAGGAAACGGAGGAAGAACGATAAACCCTTCAACCGGAAATGCATATACCGGCGCTTGCTATCTCTATCAATACTGCAGCGCTCAATGTCCGAGCAATGCTGTTCCCCAATCCAATCTAATTATCGGCCTGCTCTCTCATCTACAGGGACCGGAAGGCTTCAGCTACGATGCATCAGACCCATGGAGCCTTAGAAATGACTACACCCTGCAAATTAAAGATTGGTTTGACACCATGATAGGCTCATCACCTACCCCTCATCCTTTTCTCCTCGAACTACAGCCGAACCCTGTTCAGTACTGTCGAATGTAGTATTGTAAAATGTAGTAGCTGTTTTGCTATTGTTTTTTGGGTATAAGAAAAAAAACAAAATCAAAAACTATTTGCCTTTGGCATTTTTCTATATTATTTTTATAGAAGTTTCATTTTACATTCATTTTATATTTTTTCAGAATTGCAAAAAGTTTGGGCGGGGAAAGCTTAAAAAAGGAAAGGAAAATGCAAATGATTGTGTATTCAAGACTCAAGACTCAAGACTCAAGACTCGCTTCTTAGCTTTAACGGGGGTATTGATTTCACTGCCGGTATTGCTTTCAGCATGTCAATCAGAAAACTCATCGTCTGCGCCTCCTGATTTGCAGACTATGCCGGATGATACATTAGAAGCTGTGTCTATCGAAGATACATCCGGTAACCGACCGCTGGAAACAACACATGACATAGCCGTAGCCGATGTGAACATACCTAAAAATCCGTTAAAACAGCTTTCACCGGAACTGATTGATACTATGTCAAAAATGTATGTTGTTTCCGACTCAGCCGCAGCTGAATTTGAAGCGTCGCTCGAAAAGCTTCGCGGAAACGAAGAAAAACATACACGTGAACTTCTTAGTATGTTGAATCAGTCGTCGGGTAACCCTGGTGCACGTTTTGCAATTATTCATATGCTTGGTCAGATTGGTGACAGTACAGCCGTAGAACCGCTGGAAATGATCGCAAAAACACCAATTCACGCATTCAAACCTGAATCATTTTCTGATAATAATGAAGCAAATGATCAACATATTGATATTATTTTCGGTGCCGTGTTTGCGTTGTCTCGGATGGCAAATAGAAACTCTTCCGCTCTGGCGGCACTCAAACGGCTATTGGCTTCCGTCGACAAAGGCATAGTTCCTTCTGTAGCAATAGAACTATTCGAAAAGAACAAATATGACAACACCGACCGAGCCGTTATGATTCACAGAGGGTATAATGCTGAGCTAAAAAGAGGTCCGATGCAAACTATTAATCCCGAACAAGAAGAAGAGTTTAAGGGAATGAATATAGTTGAGCCGCCTAGTTTGGACAACTAATTTATTTGTTATAGAAAGGTCTTTAAAATGAAAACAATAAAAAATATTTATACAATCGCAATCTCTTTAACCCTTGCAGTTGCGCTTTTAAATTCGCACACAAGCGAAGCAGATACTTGTTATTACCTATATCCTCCTGATGCAGGTGACAATTATTTAATGGGCAACTGGAAATGCGAACAAAACCTTATTAGCTATTGGTGGAATGCGTTCGATTTTGACAAGAACTATTGGGACGACGGAATGGGTTATGATGACTGTTGTAACAATGAGCAGCCTTTGGCTAGAACATTTAATGCGCTCTATTCTCTCGGCTATTCCAGCACCAATTCGCCGCACTGTAACACTTCTTATAACAACATGACCCTTTGGGCGATGTGTTGGTCAGCCGATAAGATTAACAAAACCAGAGCCAAGTGCGGTAGCGGCAAAGCTACCGGCACCTTTGCGACAACAACTAATCGAACCGTTGAGTTATTCTGGCCGTTTTTTTATGGCTCAGCACCTAGTGCTCGCGCATCAACCATAGTTCACGAGGCCCGACACGCAAGCGGTTGCCGTCACAACGGCGGCTCATCTTGTCCCCAAGGTTCCAGTTGTGACAAGGCTTGGAATAACGGATGTAAGGATAAAACTAACTGGCACGGCGCAAATCAGTATCAGGCTGTATATCTATCATGGTATATGTACACAGCAACTAGAATTACACCTGCACTACGTGAAGCGGCGTTGGGACGCGCCAATGCTGTTCTCGGCTATCGGTTTAATACCGATCCGTGTTTTAGATATAATGAATACGGCCAAACTATTTTTGGTTTTTGCTAGATCTTAGGCCATTCCTAAGTTTGAAACACATAGCGTAGATAAGAAAGGAATATAAAACATGTATAGAATTTGTATTTTAGTATTACTTGTAAACACAGTACTTATCAGCTGTAATACTGATAATTCATCATCGGAAAATGATGAAGATTTTTGCTTAGATTGGTTCTATTACTATGACAAACAAATGTCGAATGAGCTTAATTTTTTTGCTTGCGAGGACGGATTGTATCATGGATTCAAATACTTCTATGCCGATCCACTTAACGAGCAAAAAAACAATGTCGCCTTCTTAGGAACTTTCGACAATTCTGAATTCGAAACGATAAGGAAACTCCTAAATAAAGAAAAATTCGACATATACGAAGCCGATGTTTTGGCACAATCCCAGACAGAAACATGCATTCCCGACACTGAAGAGCCGTTTGTGTATTCTATGCGCTGGTTTGACAACAACAGCGAAGGATATCCTACGGATATGAGATACGGCTGTTGGGGCTCTAACCCCGACAACGTCGAGACAAAAGAGATGCTCGAAGGCATGTCAGCTCTTGTTGCTCAACTAATTGAAAAGTCATCCATCTAACCAACAAATCTCTTGGTAGTGATTGTTTAGTATGAATGTTTTCACAAACCAAATTACTACCTTTTTGCCATCTCAAGTCGGCTCAACAGTGCCTTGTAACCGTTTCTGCTTATGGGCAAACATGTTCCGTTTTTTAGACGTGCTTGCTTTGTGTCTTTATCTGTTGTTAATATTTCATCCAGATAATCTATATTTATAATTGAACCTCGATGAATTCGCACAAAATTTCCTTTTTCCATAATTTCGCTCATAGCAGAAATAGTCTCCAGCTTGAGGAGGTTTTTGTCTTTCAAATGAACAGAAACATAGTCCCCTTCGGCTGTAACGCAAAAGATATCTTTCCATGCAGCTACTGTTACGGTTTTTCCGTCTCTTATAACCACTCTCTTTTCAGAGTTTCTTTCCGGCATTGCCTCTATTGCCAATTGTCCTATTTCAGAAATATTTGAACGCTCGCCTTCAAGAATACGCTTTAAAGTTTTGTCCAGTCGTTCTTTTGAAAACGGTTTTAACAAATAGTCCGCTGCATGTACCTCAAATGCTCGCAGTGCATATTCGTCGTAGGCTGTAATAAAAATCACTTTGGGAGAATCGTCTCCTAGGGCTTCCAACACTTCAAATCCGTCCAGTTTCGGCATTTCGATATCTAAAAACAACAAATCGGGTTTGTGTTCTACAACAGCAGAGACTGCCTGAAATCCGTTGGTGCATTCTTGAAGTATTTCTATTTCGGCATAGTTGGCGAGCAGCTCTTTTAAATAAGCCCTGGCCAACGCTTCGTCATCTACAATTACTGCGGTTGTTTTTTTTTGTTGTGTGCTACACATTTTGGTTACTCCTTTTTCGCCGGCAAGAGCAGCTCTGCTACAAACAACCTTTTTTCTTGGTTTAGTATTTTTGCCGATAAAGATGCTCGGTCTCCAAACATATTTCTAAGTCGTTCTTTAACTATAAAAAGACCTTGCCCTGTGCCTTTCAACTCAGGTACTTCTTCATCAACCGGATTTTCTATTCTTACTTGCAAGATATTTTCTTTTATACTGACAGCGATTCGAATTTCGCCGCCTTCTTCCAGACCGGACACTCCGTGTTTAACTGCGTTCTCAACTAAAGGCTGCAACAGAAGCGGCGGAATCAAAATATCATCGACATCATTTTCAATTTCTTCAGTTACCGACATTCTGTCCGAAAAACGTATTTTTTCAACATTGAGATATGCTCTTATCAGCGCAAGCTCTTCGGACAATTTGATATGCTGTCTGCTGCTTAGGGTCAGCGAGTGTCTTAAAAAATCTGACAAATGTATGCACATATCTCTGGCGCGCGAGCTATCTATTGAGGTCAACGCAGCAATGGAATTTAAACTGTTAAATAAAAAGTGCGGATGCAACTTTGCCCTAAGGGCTTTCAGTTCCGCATCCAGTGCCAAGCACTTGGATTCAACAACTTGCTTTTCCGCACGCGCAACCTCTTCTAAGGCTATCAATAGGTAAGTCACAAAAGCACAAAAGGTGTATGCAATAAAGCCGGTTAAAAAAAAGACTCCAAGATCTTCGAAGTTATCTACGCCGATAAGCTCACCGTTTGATAATGAAGAAATCATCCATCCGGCAAGAGCGGCAATGGGCACCCATATTGCGCCTACCACGAGTGCAGCAGATAACTGAACCAGTGCAATATGCAAAAGAGCGCGTTTACCCAGAGGCATTGCTCTGCATAAATACTTTGCCGACCTTGCAATAAAGGCAAACGGAATGCTTAACAGCGCAACGTGAAGTACCAGGCTAACAGTATCCAACCTGTTGTGAACAAATAGAATTACTCCAAGCGATAACGCAATGGCGAAAGCTAATATGGGTACGGCAATAAGAGTTCGGCGCATTTAAATACTCAATTCTTGATTTCAACACCGCCGAAAATCGCGCTGCCTTTTATTACAAGAGTCTTGATTTTATCATCCTCCAATCCGTCTCGCAGGCGAGCCTTGTTTTCAAATCCTCCCAAAACAGGCGCACCTTGAACCACTACTCTCCAATTGTCAGGAACACGCAACTCAGCACCTCCGAACACCACAGAAATTTCAAGCACGGCCGGAGAAGTCTCAATGTCGGCATTGCGCAAATCAGCTACTGCGCCTCCGAAAACCGCAGTAATTATTCCGCCTTCAAATTTTTTTGTATTACACAGAAATTCATCACCGCCGAACACAATGTATTTGTCTATCTGGTTTTCAGAAAGCGTTACCTTGCTGTGATGATTTTTATGAAAAACACTCATCCAAATTATCAGCACACCGGCAAGAATTATAAGGAAGGGCCATATCATATGAATATCTAATGATATTATGTTCAGTTTGCTCAGCTGAAGCAGAGCGCCGACAACCATCATTACCAAGGCTACAACAAAATTGGCAAACGATACAGGTCTGCGAAACAGCTTAATGAAGCCGACGGCAATGAGAATAGAGGGCCACATTACTCCGATGCCGGGAATGTCTATCATGCCCAACTTGGAAAGCAACCAGACTATTCCGGCAACAATAACCACAAACCCTACAGCAGCTCCGCAATGATGCATTGAACACGATTTGTTTGATTGTTCGTTTGTAACTAATTCCTTGTTCATTGGATTACTCCGCTATTTATCCATTTTTCACAGTATTTTTCTGCTTCTTTTCCCATGTGCATAACACCTAATATTCCTATATAATTCAATAAGGTCCACGTTACAAAACAAAGAACACCGCCGACCAATGCCTGCCAGGAAATACTGTCTATTTCTTTTGTTAATCTGTCTTTTTGCATTTCGCTTCCAACCTTTTCACAACGGGTTGTTTTTCCCGCAAAAAAAAAGTAGCCCTTTTTTTAGCAGATATCACTTCGGTTTCGACGAATAGACTTGGACAGTCGATAAACGAATTTGTATCCGCATCACACTCATCCAAAGGTATCTATTTATACTTGTGGATATTATTTTATTCGCTACAATATGTACAAGACGTAAGCGTATGCGTTTTCAACTAAGGAGGAAAAATGAATATTTCTGTTGGAAAAAGAATCATACCGAAAACTTTCTCTGCTTTTTTTGCAGTGATTGCAGGAACAACAATATTTTCTGCTGCATCCATCGGGCAAGCTCAGACTTGTTTAGATCCTGATGAACTGGAAGGTACCGGTAACAACACTATTGAAACAGCCGCTGCTCTGAATATTGAAGCTAACGGTGTCGGAGTTGAGTATTTAAATCTCAATGTGTGTGCTAGAAATGCAGCTAGTCCTGACGACGATTACTATTTGGTCTCAACTTCAGATAATGACAGTTTATCTGTAACTATCCAAAGAGTAGTAAATGTCAACAATCCGCAAAGCGTGCTGTCTACGGTTCGCCTACTTAACAGCGACGGTGAGGCACTTGATTTAACCGAGACTCAAACAGATGAGTATTCTGCTACAGTAGCAATTGATACATCATTATCAGGCAACTATCCTGACGGCGATGTTTACATTCATGTTGCAGGATATAGAGAGTGGAATCCAAATTCAAATGCTCGTTATGACATGACTGTTACGCTGACAGCAGGCGAAGTAGATGCCGGAACCGGTGATGCCGACACCGATACCGACACTGATACCGACACTGATACCGACACTGATACCGACACTGATACCGACACTGATACCG
>CAYWLQ010000181.1:0-10320 GCA_964458775.1 uncultured Myxococcales bacterium
GAGCCTCTTCCTTGAATACACAAGCGACGTGCTTAAAGAGCAGTTGCGGCCCCTATCAGTTGAGGCCATCGAGTGTTTGAAGTCATGGCCTTGTGTCTTAATCCAAGAAGGACGCGCCGAAGAAATTGTGCGTATCGCACGTATCACTGAACTCAGTGACCTTGGTAAGGAGCTTCTGGTAACGGTAACTCTGTGTCCGAGTGACGCGCCGATCCTCAATGACCACCTTTGGCGCATTCGCGAAGAGCTAGATATTGAGCAGTTTGAGTTCAGCCGAAACCACTGGGCGGTCAAGGAGCGGGATCTCTTCTCAGTCCTGCATGCCGCCGAACACCAATGTGACGTTTCTTCAGTTTGGCACTTCGAAGAAAAGCCGCTTCCAGCACCAACCCGAGCATCTCTGATTAGCGCACGAAACGTAATCTCCGGATGGAGTCATACCGAGATCGACGATCTGTTGCTGGAAGCAGGTGTTGCGCACCTCTCTGCAGGGCGAGAATTAGGAAGCCGCCGTGATCGCGCCAATGCGATCATTCAGTTTGCAAGCAAGAATCCAGCAGCTGTAACCGCAGAGAATTACTTATTGTCCGCCTATATCGTCAGGCGAGCTTCCGCGGGCAGTGAGCTTGAGGAGGAAACACCACCGGCTTCGACTCAAAATGTTGTGCCCGCGACCCAGGCCATCCCTCAGACAGCTTCAGCCGATCGCGCGCCGAATCGTGTCTTCGTTGTACATGGGCAAAATGAAGCCGCACGGACCGCAGTCGTCTCTTTCTTGGAGAGTCTTGGGTTGGTTGGAATAGTTCTTCATGAGCAGCCCAATATGGGTCGCCACCTTCTCACCAAATTTATCCAAGAGGCAGACTTGGTGACATTCGCTGTGGTTTTAATGACCGACGATGATGTGGGGAGCTTGAAAGGAGGAAAGGCCGCGCCTCGGGCTCGCCAGAACGTGATTCTGGAGTTGGGATACTTCCTCGCGCACCTCGGTCAGACGAAGGTATGCGCTCTTATTACGCCTGGACTCGAAACACCCTCAGACTTCGACGGTATTGTCTACATTCGCATGGATGATGAGGACCGATGGAAACAAGAATTGAAACGCGAGCTGGTGGCCGCAAAAATGCCCGTCGCCAGTGACGAGTAGAGCATCCGTCGGCTAACAATAGCATGCCACGGACGGCATTAAGCGTCGCCGCTGATGCTGAGCGTTGGGCCGCCATTAAAAGAGACAATCATGGATACTGAGACAATTAAAATTCTAGTAAGCGCCATTACGCCAATATTAGTTTTAATATTTGGTGTAATTCTGATCAAGAAATCGGAATCGATAAGGCGTGAAGTTAATCAAAAGTATGACTACATAAATGCTTGGGCATCAAATTTTAATCTATCTTGCGGAGAATATTTAAAGTGCATCGAAGAATATTTGTCCCTTCTTCATTTTTTGAACCAACTTGAAGACAAAAAGAACAAACTAGGACTGTCCATTCAGGATAGGGTTACTCAAATTCATATAAAACTCCCAGAACTACAATTGCGCGTTAGGCGAATGGCGGTATTTGCAATAAATAATGGGCCGACATTGGTTGGTCTTTCAGATGAAATTTCAGACTACCTTGCAAAAATAATTAGTACTGGGACAGGGGATTTTGATATTGCCATCAATAAAATGCATAAATTCAGTAACCAATCTAGAAAATGCCATTTAGAAATGATGGGATTGGCCAAACAAGGCGATGCACCAGAGCGCTTCGCGCTGTTAGGCGGACGCCTTCGGCGCAAGAGGAAATAAATGGCTGATGAAAACTGGTATCGAAATGAAGTATGGAATGATGAGATTGAAAAATGCTCATTAAAAGGTGCCTCATTAAAAGGTGCCAGGTTCACTGAAATGGGGAACAAAATGGACTGGATATCAAAGCTGTTTGACGTGTACAAGTTGCCGTTTAAAATTATTGCTTGGGTTGCATTTGTGTCAGGAATATTACTCTTCTCGCCTGATTCTTTTCTCAATTTGCTGAAACTTGACGGGCTGCTGGAAAAAAACGGTTCAGTAATTGGTATTGTTTTTGTCGCGTCGACTGGTTTAGTTGTGGTTAATATTTTTGCGTGGCTTTTTTCTCTCGTCAAATCCAAAAGACACGTTTCTCAGTTGAAGAAAAATATGGAACAAGCGTTATTGAGATTGGATCATTCGGAAAAAGCGGTCCTAAGGGAATTCTACATTCGCGGAAAATACAACATTGATTTGCCAATTGACGATCCAACTGTCGTAGGTTTGATGAACAAAGGCATCATTTATCGTTCTGGGAATTACGGGCAACATACGCTGGAGGGAATATTGCTGCCGTGTGCGATTAACGACAATGCCAGAGATTTTATTACTCTTGATTTGATCGAAATGCCAGCAACTTCTAACCCTAGTAAACAGGAAATAGAAAGAATTCGAAACACAAGACCGCAGTTTGCGAAAGATATTGCCAGAAGAGAAGCTTTGTTCAAACTGTGACTAAAAAATTCGCATAACAATCGCTTGTACAAGGACACTCCACCCGCGATCCAAATAGGCGGTTAGGGGAAACGGGTATTGAAACTTGGGCGAACAAGACGACAATACCAACCAACCAAACGTTATGAAGCAGAGCTTGAGGTCGGGTATTGAAACTTTGCAAAACTCGCATGTATTTTCAAACTTGGAATATTGTTATGAAGCAGAGCTTGAGGTCGGGTATTGAAACTTTTTCCAGGTCAATAATGTTATGTGTGAAGGAGGTTTCATGAGTCAGAATACACTGTACATTGCCGAACCACTCTTTTCTGAGAAGCTTCAGAAGTTTGATAGTGAGTGTGCTTTCCCTCCCGTCAAGAAGATTGGCATAACCACTGATCACCCGGAACGCCGAGAAAGAGAACTGTTGGGAACAATTAGTCCTGTGAAGATTTCGATCGTGAAAGCTTGGACGAGTATTGATGCACGAAGGGTTGAGTCTATGCTGCATACGATACTCGACAACACAAGACTTGACGGTGAATATTTTTGGGATGGAAATGAGACGTTGGTCGATGCGGTGACAGATTTCATCGCAGCGTATCATCCAGAGGCCGAGGAGATTGTCATTTCTGAGGAGGCTGACGTCAGTGCAGCGACTGAAGCCGTGCAAAAGAAGAATTCCCAACGCATATACACTGAAGTGGTCCCGATGCTCGATGATTTGGCAATTAAGTACAACATCAACAAGAACGGAAGAGGGGTCAAGTTCCGGCTTGGCGAATACAGCCTCGCCCTTGGGGGAAGAACCGGCGGACTATACACTCTAACGATTTGGTCGAAAACGAAAACAACAGAACAGGCATTATCTGATTTTTCTCATTCACAGGAGTTATCACCTAACGGCTCTGAAGACAGCAACCGGAGAGCGAGAATCCCAATGAGGGGACTGCCCGTGATCAAGGAGTCCATTTCAATCTATGTTAACGCTAATGAAAAGAGCACATAACAACCACATTGAGTCCGACGGCTTACCCTTCCGTTGCGCTCCATGGCAAGCTGCAGCTCATGTGGAACGTTAGCACCCCTCAAAATTGTAATTGGACCACCGGACCGAATATGGTATTATTTTCAGTCTGGAGGTGAAAATGTCATTAAAAACCGACATTCGACCGATTACTTATTTGAAGGCTCGTGCATCAGAGCTGTTAAAACAGGTCAACGAAACACATCGGCACGTTGTAATTACGCAAAATGGTGAAGCCAAAGCGGTTCTTCAAGATCCTTCCAGTTTCGAAGAAATGCGTACAGCGTTGACATTGATGAAAATGATTTCCCAGAGTGAGGATGCGATTCGTCGTGGCGACATCATGTCAAACGAAGATGTCTTTAATGATTTGGAGAAACGGTTGAAGGATAGATGAGGAAAAAGTTCAAAGTTAATTGGGCAGGACCGGCCAGATTAGATTTGATTGAAATTTTCGAATTTATTGAAGAGAAAAGTCCTTCATCAGCTTTAAAATCTGTAAAAAAATTGCGGGACAGAGTTTCTTCACTCTATTTCGAACCCGAACGTTGTCGTGTTGTACCGGAGTTGGCAAATCAGGGAATAACCAAGTATCGAGAACTAATAATTTCTCCGTGGCGTGTTATTTTTGAAATCGGTGATAAAACTATTCTGATCGTTGTAATCGTTGATGGGCGGCGCAATATTGAAGACCTTTTGTTCAAGAGACTATTGCGCTAACAACTGCTTTCATGGGACACCTTGCTTGTCTGCTCGTGCGGTACGATCCGCATCGGCGTTTAGCGGTACACGCGATCCAAATAGGCGGTTAGGGGAACCGGGGCATTGGGTACATGGACCTTTAAAACCAATCACGATTTACAAAATGATTTCGGCGCGATCCAAATAGGCGGTTAGGGGAACCGGGGGGGCTTTCGCGTGTAAAACTCCAAGAGTCGGCACAGGAAAAGATTTTATCGGTTTCAAATCCGTCTCTTAAGCATGTAGGTGAGAAAGAGGACCTTGTTCGTGCACTTAGTCTGCTTTCTGATCTTCAGCGACAAGTTGTGCTTTTGCACGACCTCGACGGCTGGACTCATCCGGAAATCGGCGAAGAACTCGGTATTTCTGCTGTAATGCCTGAACAAAACAAACGTCTGGATGATCTAAAAACTAAAAGAGCAAAGAGAGCGAAAGGCTCTCAAGCTTTTGGGAAAGGTCCGCCCGGAAGACCACCTTATCCGCCGGGACTGATGCCGCCCATGCATTGTCCTCGACATGATTCGTCAATATCGGATGATGATCATGAACCGCCAAACGAGCTGCACCTTTTTGACAATCTTCCTCTCGGTGAAGATATGGAAACAGAAACAGCACCTAGCGTAATACATCTGAAACCCGGTTTGCAGAGTTTTTGAAGAGGGAATTCTCGCCTAAGAGCCGCGACCCAAATAAGCGTTTAGGAGTGCATTGGGTACATGGACATTGAAAACCAATCACGATTTACAAAATGATTTCGGCGCGATCCAAATAGGCGGTTAAGGGAACCGGGTTAGGGGAACCGGGGAGAGCAGGGCCATTCTTAGATTTGAATAATGCATCTCCCGTATGAAAAATAATTTTATCAATTACTAGAATCTAATCTAAGGACAATTAACATGTGAATCATTATCTGATGTATTTGTTATTACGGCACCGTCAAGATTGATATTACAAGAAACAATTGCATTGTTATAACAATCCGTATCGTCGCCTCCGTCACAATGGTATTGCGGAACGACACATGCTACATTTCCTTTGCGTTGTAAGAATATCGGCCCCCCTTCATAATCAGGAAAATATCCAGGCGTGTTTTCTTGGCAATAGCTGCCATATTTTGAGCATTCCATTAAAAGCACAAACTGTGATCCGGCGTTACTTCCGTACCCATTCGATATTGAGTAGCAAGCATAAATGTTGTTGTCGTCACATATAATGTCGCCAAGATTGCATTTATGTTCTCCACATCCATATAGAAAACATAGAATAGGTACAAAAGGGAATAACACATGTTGATAATACATTTTTATTGTCCTTTAAAAAAGTAACATGTAATTGCATCACTCATATTGTCTTTTGTAAAGCGCTTGATTCTTCTTATTGGAAGCTGTTCTGCGACAATTAGAAATTCCCGCTGACTACAATAACTCCTTTCACCTTTGATTTGAGAACAACATGTTTTTCAAGGCGGTTCAGGAATTATTGGGGCATGCGACTATCGACATGACCATGCGATATGCCCATTTATTTCCGGATGTGAAGAGTGAAACAGTCGCACTTTTGGACTATTCCGCGCGGAATTTACGGCAGCATAGAGGCAACGAGAATTAAAAACGTGATTTTGGGGAAGATAAAAAGCTCTAAATGCGCGAAAGCCCTAGGATTTCTCCCAGGGCTTTGTTGCGGGGTGGACGGGACTCGAATCTAAGAGAAGTCCGCTCGAAAAACCCGTGTGATGACAGAGAGTTTGCCCTTATCAACCCGAAATCATGTTGCAAACTCGTTCATTTCTATTAACTTATTGTCACTCCAGGTTTGTCTCAAATCTCCAAGTTACGGCAGCATAGCGGCAGCGGAATGGTTTTCGGGGATCTCAAAACCCTCGCAAAAGATATGCCTTGATACAATGATTTGGAAAAAAAGTTTGTTCTGCGAATTTAGAAAAACACAAGCAAACGGTTGTTGAATACTTCTGTTGAGTAGATGTGCGTGATGAGATACAGCAGCAAAAAGGATTTTCCTAATTTGCTTACCGGATTTGACGGGTTGGTTGACGACAGGAAATAACCCGTTATGCTCTTCTTTGGATGAAGATGATGCAGTATTGACTACAAAGGCCGGTGCAAAATGGGAGCGGAAGCTGTGAAAATGACATCCTGTTGTCGCGCGGTAGATGCGTTTGTTTCAGCTGCCAGTGTAATTTCGTCTAAGAACAGTCCGGATGCTAAATATGAGCGCCTTTTTGATGCACTTTTTTCGGTGCTGCCGTGTGACGCAGCTGTTCTACTTGCAATGGACAAAGAGCACCTTGTTCCCGTTGCAGTTAAAGGTTTCGGATCCGATTTACTCGGACGACGTTTTCATCCGGAAGAACATCCCCGTCTAAGGGCAATTCTCAATGCCGAATCTCCTTTGGTATTCCAGCCGGATAGCGTTATATCCAATCCGTTCGAATCCGTAACAACAACCTCTCGCGCAGAAATGGGGGTTGCCATTCGTTTTGATGAAGATACAGTTGGTGCGTTGATCATCTATGTGGACAGTGCTGAGGTTATCAGGGGGATTGATGCTAGGGAGCTTTTACTTTTTGCAACTCTGGCAGCAGCCAATTTGAGGATGGTTGATCTCGTTGATTCCCTGGATATGTTGGCGAAGAAAAATGGGCTGACTTCCAAAAATCATGTAACAGAAGCCAATTTCCGAAGCAGAGGCGAATTACTCGGTAAGTCCTTACCGATGCAAGAGCTCAGGCAGGAGATACAGATTGTTGCGGCCTCGGACCTTACTGTACTCATAACCGGTGAAACCGGCACAGGAAAGGAGCTTGCGGCACGAAGTGTTCACGTCCAATCATCAAGGTCGGATAAGCCTCTTATCTATGTTAATTGCGCGGCACTCCCTGAATCTATAGTTGAGAGTGAGTTGTTCGGCCATATGAAAGGAGCATACACGGGTGCGGATCAGACACGGGCAGGAAAGTTTGAACTTGCTGACGGCGGTACTCTGTTTTTGGACGAGATCGGAGAACTTCCTCTTTCCGTACAGCCGAAACTGCTAAGAGTCATTCAATCGGGTGAGATCCAGCGATTAGGAGCCGATAAAAATGTTCAGGCAGATGTACGGATCATCGCCGCTACAAATCGAGACCTAAAAAAAGAGGTGGAATTGGGACATTTCAGAATCGATCTATATCATCGCATCAGTGTCTACCCGATAGGTGTTCCTCCTCTTAGAGTACGAGGAG
The DNA here is from genome assembly GCA_964458775.1 of uncultured Myxococcales bacterium. Lineage (GTDB taxonomy): Bacteria > Myxococcota_A > Polyangia > JAAYKL01 > JAAYKL01 > CAYWLQ01. Next base: position 7,501 of record CAYWLQ010000181.1, read on the forward strand.
AAGATATCGCTTTATTGGCTGGATACTTTATGGATCAGGCTTGCGTTAGGTTCGGTCTCGGATCGGTTCGGTTGGACGCTTCGGCCATTGAGCGTTTACTGAGATATGACTGGCCGGGCAACGTCAGAGAGCTCGACCACGCTATTACAAGAAGTGTCTTAAGAGCCGCTAGAGGTCGATACGGAGAGATAGTAACGATCGATGCTTCGTATCTTGATTTAGAGGATGAGAGTCTAATGGCGAAACGGTATTTTGAGGAATCATCAGAATTAATTGAAGAACCGCGCATATCGCTCAAGGAGTCGGTACTCCTCCACAAGAGAAAAGTGATTACCGAAGCAGTGGGACGCGCAAGCGGCAACTGGGCCGAAGCTGCGCGCCGACTCAATCTTCATAGAAGCAATTTATATCGCACCGCCAGGCAGGTCGGTTTAAAGGTGTCGACGGATAATACCTAATTTATAGAAAAGAGGAGGCTTTAAGTTCTGTTCAAAACAGAAAGAAACTGTTTGCTAAAAAACGCAACTACATGAATTTGGCACATAAATATGACATGTCTGTTAATTTTTATAGATGTTTATTCGGGTATTTGGTTCTGTTTTCTATATTTATCAAACAGTAATATGTACACTCTTTTTAGCTAGGAGGATTTTCTAGATATCTAATGATTCCGACAGCCGTTTTTCTAGCATCCGCCAGCGCACTTACAATGAGGGACTGGCCGAGTGCCATGTCACCTGCAGCAAAAATGCCTGCGGTGCTCGTCATGTGGTTTTCGTCAACGTACACGTTGCCTCTCTTATTCAAGGCGAGATTGAACCGGTCAAAAATGGGGCTTATTATCGGCCCTGAAAACCCCACAGCCAACAACGCCAATTCACATTTTAGCTCACGTTCGGAGCCCGGCTTGTCAACCGGAATATATGTACCGTTCGGTTTTTTTTCCCACTCTACGTCGGCAATTTTTACACCTGACAAAATGCCGCCTTTACCAATGAATTCCTTAGTCGCAACACCAAAGAGACGTACGCAGTCGGCTTCCTCATGGCTGCTTGAAGTACGTAGAACATTCGGCCATGCCGGCCAGGGTGTGCTGTTAGGACGGGTACTCGGTGGTTTGGGAAGAATTTCCAGTTGATAGATCTGCTCAGCACGTTGTCGAGCAGCGGTGCCGATGCAATCCGAACCTGTATCTCCGCCTCCTATTACTACCACTCGTTTGCTTTTTGCATCGAGATATAAGGAGGTATCGTGCGTTTCGCCGGCAACCTTTTTGTTTTGTCTTACAAGAAAAGGCATAGCAAAGCTAACCCCTTTTAAGTCGCGTCCTGGAATATCTAGATCCCTTGGAGTCTGAGAGCCGCAACAGAGAGCAACAGCATCATAACGTTGATTGAGAAACTTTAGCGAAATATCTATACCGACAATAACACCTGTCTCAAAAACAATGCCCTCTTCTTTCATCATATTTAGGCGGCGATCGAGAACCCACTTTTCCAGTTTAAAGTCAGGAATCCCGTATCTGAGAAGTCCGCCAGGCTTATCCGCGCTATCATATACTGTAATCGAAAATCCTGCTCGGTTCAAATAGTCAGCTACCGCCAGACCGGCAGGTCCCGAACCTATTACCGCAACCCGTTTGCTGTTCCTACTCGGCGGCGGAGTAGGGCGAATATATCCTTGCTCAAACGCCTTTTCGATAATTGCCAATTCTATCTGTCGAATGGAAACGGCAGTGTCGCTTGTACCCTCCAAAACACATGCAGGCTCACAAGGTGCCGGGCAGAGTCGTCCGGTAAACTCCGGAAAGCTTGCTGTATGAAGCAACACCTTTGATGCCTCCTCCCAAAGCCCGCGATAGGCAAGATCGTTGAATTCCGGTATGAGATTGCCCAGAGGGCATCCTGTATGACATGTGGGGGTGCCGCAGCCCATGCAACGAGACGCTTGAATTTGTACTTCATTATCAGAGAACCTACGTTCGACCGCGTTGTTGTCCGTTTGTCTCTCTGCTCTGGAGCGATAACCGGGGTCTCGTCTTTTCGATTCAAGGAATCCGCCTATCTTGCCCATTGTTGTATCTCACCTACATTCTTTATGGGACGGACGGACAACAGAGCGAACGCTTCAACCAAAGAATAGTTTGTCAATATCAGTGTGCGCGAAAACCGTACGGCGCTATCTTTTGCACTGTAAAGCGGTTTCACTTATCTAGAACCTTTGAAAGCTCAAACTCTGCGCCGGCCAATTCTTTTTTCAAACTGTCAATATATCCTTCGAGCGCTTGTTTTTTTTCGTCCGGAGAAATAAATCTTCTGGTCCATTTAATTGAAGTACAGCACACTTCTTTAAATGAACCTTGGTTTTGTTCCGAACTACAGCTGTCATCGCAACAACAGTATTGTTCGCGATACCTTTGGTGTTTCTCACGGTGATGATGATGATAGTCAGCACAACCTAGCCCGTCGTTATAGTGATGACGGCTGTGATGAGCGTTTTGATGATGGTGTGACATGTTTTGTCCTTTCTTTTTATTTTGACAAGCCTTTTTTTTGCATTGTCATACACCGGTTTCTTTGCGTGAACCTGTTTTGATTGCACGGTCCGATGCTTATTGAAGGTAACAGCAAACGGCATGCCATGTTTGAGTCAGTGTCTCTATTGGCATATAACTTGCGAACCAAAAAGAAGAATTGATTCATCTCTTTGGAGTTCTGAATCCAAACAAAGGAGCAACTGATGAGAGAAGAGATAAGACAAGTAAGAGAAGGTCTCCGACATCTCTACCGAGCCCCTTTCCTGGAGGAACCTGAAATGCCG
>CAYWLQ010000182.1:0-10225 GCA_964458775.1 uncultured Myxococcales bacterium
TTAATTGGTTGATGTCAACAAAACAACTTAGCGCTTATGGGGATGAATCCCCAGGCTGTATTCCTTCACCGCTTCGCGGCGATTTTCCTTCATGGCTTCGCGGCGATATTCGTGAATACAGCGAACTCCATTTTTCAGCGCTTCGCGGCGATTTTCATGAGGTCTAGATCTTTGTCTTCCGGCAGCAATCTCTTATTCACCCGGCCGCCAATTGCTCTTCTCCCTCGTTGGCTTTTTTTCGGGTTTTTCCTCCCCTCAGAAGAAGGTCTTTGTTGAACTGACCTATGATTTCGGCTTTTCCGTCGAAGGCTATTTTGGCTATGCGGTTTACTGTTTGGATGAGCTCTAGAATTTCTCCGGCTATTAGGTAGATGTTTGCGGTTTCCTTGGGCAGACCGGTTCGGAGGGTTTCTTGGAGTGCGTCTGCTTTGTCCAGAGCGGCTTTTACTTTTTCCAACTCGGCTGTGGGGCTTTTTCCTGCGAAGTAGACTTTTAGTTGCTCTTCTAATTTTTGTACAAAGGGTTTTATTGTTACTAGGTACTTGGATATTCTTGGCGTGGCATAGCCTAGGCGATCTTTGGTGTTGAAGGCGTCTTCTGTTACACCTTCTATGGATGTGTTTTTTAGCACCAGGGGTGCGGCTAACCGAATTCGCCTTATAAAGGCTTTTGCTCCTTGTCGCGCTGATGCTTCGATCTCGGTTGCCTTTAGGGAGGTTTCGGTTTCGGCGGATCTTCCGGAATAGACAGCGTCCAGGGCGAACAGTTTTTGGTCCAGTTCTTCGGTTTTTTCAACCGGCCAACCGGTGTTGCTCAAATCTTCTCGGTATTTTCGGCATAGCTCTACGGTCACACGCCCTTGTCCCATTAACTTCGCTATCGGCACTTTGCTCCCTTTGTCGGTTAAACGATACTTTTGACTCTGTTCCATTATCTTCTCCTTTTGCTGTTAAAAACTCAAAAACACTAACAAGCAATAATATGGATATAATGTGCCGGCATACAAAGGGATAATCAAGAAAAATAAACAATTGCGGCATATTATCGATCAATAGCGAAAGAATCCGATATTTATAAAATGTAATTTAGGCATTCGGTTGACGCATTCGGGAACCTTATCGTCATACACCGGAACCTCATCGTCATACACCGGAACCTCATCGTCATACACCGAAACCTCATCGTCATACACCGGAACCTTATCGTCAGACACCGGAACCTTATCGTCAGACACCGGAACCTCATCGTCATACACCGAAACCTTATCGTCAGACACCGGAACCTTATCGTCAGATACCGGAACCTCATGCGACATATTCGAGAACATCATGCTACATGATCGGGAACTTTATGCGAGGTAACTTGATCGCTCACTAATTTTGATGAACCGATCTTTCCGGAATCAGCTCGCCGTTACTATCGGGCATTAACCTTACGGTTTCTACAACGAGCCCGTTCTGTTCATCTAATATGTATTTGTTGTATGCGAGCTGCGTTACAGGGTTGCCTGTATTGTTGGATGCCGAAGGAACTCCGATAATATCCAATCCGTTTTCTTTTACTCTTGATGCAATGTGCGTATGTCCGTGAATAACGATCGCCGGTTTGGGCACGGACTCAATAAACTTTTCGTATCCTTCTAATCCCGTCCGATAGTTTTTAAACAAATAGCTGCCGCGATGTACAGGCGGATGGTGAAGAGCTATTACTTTAACTAGAGATTTCATTTCTTCACTGTTCAATGCTGCTGTCAGTCGAGTCAGCGCTTCTGCATCAACTGCTCCGGCCGCCCTAACCGGACCTCTCCATACCGCAGTGTCAAGGCCTGCAAGACAAACCGGACCCAGTTTCATAACGATAGGATATGTCGGGTTTTCGGAAAATCCCGGCGGCAACCACTTGGCCATGCCTCGCTCAAAAGCGCTCGTCTTATCGGCTAAGAACGTATATCGATCATGATTTCCCGGAAGCACCATCGTGCGCTCGGGTACAAAACCTGCTCTGTCCAACATATTGGAGATTCGCTCAAACTCAAAATCCAAAGAAAGACTGGTAAAATCGCCGGTTATTACCGTCATATCTGCGTTTTCTTTGACAACCTCGGCCATTAGCCGGCTCAAACATTCTTCCTTATGCGTTTTTCCTCTGTTAAATTTTAGATTTGCATATCCCAAAGCTCTTTTATTGAGAAGCTGAAACCAAGAAACCGAACGGTTTGGAATCACATGCAGATCCGAAAAATGACAAATTGTAACTGAATTTTTCGATTGTTTCATAAAGCGACTATGCCAAGCCGAAAGACTCTCTACAAGCGGATAAATATAATCTGAACCTTATTTTGTTCTACTAAAACAGCTTGGGCCTAAATTGTTTCAGCAGACCTTTCATCAGAGAACCTTCTCCGGCCTTTCTAAAAGCATCTGCAAGCGGCAATACCGCCTCTTGTTCTTTTTTATCGCCTAAAAAATGAGACAACGAACGCAGTCTTCCAGTTCTTTTGGCGATTATAAAACCGTCTCTCATTGCTTTGGGCAGGTTTAAAAACTCAAGCAATTTACGGTCCAGTTCATCAATGTCGTCAGTTAGGTTTCCTTTGATATCCATCAGCAGGTTATGATCGTGATCTGATACTACATATCCGCTTAGTCCCCTAAGCCCCATAATTAGCGTTCTGATTTCTGCAACAACCTCATCTTCTTCCAATAATTCCATTTCGCCGGATATAACCTTTTGATACATAGGAATTTCATCGGTCAAAAACATAGTTCTCAGTCTTATATGATGAGGATTGATTGCTTGTAATACTCTAGCGGTCTCATGCGCATGTATCTCGCTTAAAGCTCTTCCTCCAAGCCCCGGCATTACATAGCAACAAACCTCAAACCCGGCCTCAATCGCTTTGTTAATGCCTTCTATATGATGCTCCGCTCGACAGCCTTTTTTTACCAGTTCTAATACTTCGTTTGAACCCGATTCCAAACCTATATGAATACGTGTTAGCCCTGCTTCTCTAAGTTTCTTGAGATCATCCAAAGATTTTGCCGCTAGAGTTCTACTTCTGGCGTAGGTGCATACGCTTTTTGTCATTGGAAATCTAAAATACAGATGTTCTAATATTTTCAATAATCGATGAGTCGGACGAATTAGGGAGTCAGCATCTTGGAAAAAAACATTTCTGTCTCCCCTATGTATCCACAAATTTATTCTGCGTTCTTCATAGGTTAGATCCTGTTGCCTCGAAAACTTGAGAAAAGAATCATCGGACAAACCCGAAGCCCATTCGTCTGCTCCAATCAGATCGTTAATTTTTTGTGCTGAGTCGGCCAAAACATCAATTTCTTGTATAACTTCGTTTTCTGTTCGTTTTTCGAAACGTACATTTTTATATACCGGACAAAACAGACACTTATTCCAAGGACAATTTCTGGTTACGCGAATAAGAAGAGCGGCGGCTTCACTCGGAGGTCTAATGGGACCCAATTCGCAAATTGCTGTATTTATGCGTGCTTTCATGAAAACCTAAATATCCTCAACTGCTAAACTGTTATGATTTTATTTTTGACAGTGCTTTAAGTTCGACCTCAAGCTCTTCAACTCGTCTATCTTTTTCCAAGTAGCGTTCGGCCAATGCCTTAGTAAACAAACCGAGCCAAAAGCTCATACCCAAATCTTCTTCAAAGTGCTCACGGCCGATCTCCATTGTAGTTACTGTATCTAGGGCAATGACGGAGGCAGTTCTTCTCTCATTGGCAAAGACAGCAACTTCTCCGAATACATTTCCTTCGCCAAGAGATGCAACTTTGCGGTTATCACCGTTTATGTTCTTGTATACTTCGCAGGTTCCTTTGGTAATAATATATGCGGTATGACCTTCGTCGCCCTCTTTGACAATAACTGAACCGGGAGGAAAAACTCGTCTATTAAACTGCCATCCCGATTGAAGAAAGGACTCAATGTCATTCTTAAATTCTGTTACAGACTGATATCTGTCATCGCGGTCTTTTTTTAAAGCCTTCATGCATATGGCGGAAAGACGTTGAGGTATATCTACCTGTGTTTTTATTTCAGGAGGTTCAATTTCTACTTGTTGTGCTTCGTATATCAATCGATAAATGTTATCTCCATGGTAAGGAGGACAATGAGTTAAAATTTTATAAAGCATTCCTCCCAACAAAAAAACATCTGTACGTTCGTCAACTGCCTCGAAGTCTCCGCAGGCCTGTTCCGGTGCCATATAAAAAACAGTACCGCACAAGTGTCCGTCTTCTTCTTTGTGTGAATATACCTTTCGATTGTCATTGCACTGCATTGACGAAGCAGGAATCGAATCAAAAGGCATTATCGTATCTCGCATGGACGGCCTCGGACCCTTGCGAAGCTTCGCGAGACCCCAATCCATTAGGTATACCTCACCGAACTTCCCGACCATTATGTTTTCGGGTTTCAAATCCCTATGCACAACTCCGCGACTATGAGCAAAAGCCAAGGCGTCACAAACCTTAAGCAAAATTTGGAGATGCTCAAACAAGTCTGCTTTGGTTCTATCCTCAATGGGTTTTTCATCTAAGATGCTACCGAAAGTAACTCCTTCCACCAGCTTCATAGTAAAGAAGAGAACGTTGTCCGCATCCATTGCAAGTTCATAAACGGGAACTATATTTGGATGGCCCAACTGAGAGGTAATTTGCGCCTCTTCAATTAGTTTTGCTCTGGTTTCTTCTTCATCCATGCTATCAGCATGCAAACACTTTTTGGCAACGGATCTAAACAGATTAGTGTCAATTGCTTTGGAAATAAAGCCGGTTCCGCCCTCGCCGATTTTCTGTCCGGTAATAAGTCGTTTGGACAGATCATGTTCAGGATCGACAAGTCTTATTCGAACAGAGCTGTCACCGATCTCAGGGACAGAACTCATTCTGGGAGAAATGCGATAGTCGGGGTGTATCGAATCGCGCTTCATGAACCTAAAATCTTAAACAATTACCACGATGCATTTGGCAATGATTTTTGCGATATCGCGCATAGCATCGCTCCAGTCCTCATTGCAAATGGAATAGACAAAACCGGCACATCCGAATTTTTGGGCAAGTTTTACAAATCGTCTACCCGGACGAGCTTCTGTTACCGTTTTACCTCCGGCGTCTCTGGTACAGGCCGGCGAAAAGTGAATGTATGTAGTAGTGCCGTCGGTATGTAAAAAGGTTGCCGGCACATATTGCATAGCACTGTCGTCCAGACAGTTGTCGATTTCATCTCCTCGTCCTTGACAAGCAGAATCAGCTCCTGTTGGAACTCCCACGATTGCTGCAAAAACGACTGCATTGGCCATCCCGCCTTTTGCGTTAACCAACATATTATAGAAATAGTCTGCGTCCATCAGATAATTGGTTTCGTTAGATTCAGGATAATTACATGCTACATTCAAATGATCTTTTAAAGGGCCTGACCACTCATCGGTTCCGAATAGGCGATTGTCCTTTATAGAACAGTCCTCTTCATCTGAAATCATCATTACGGCTAACAAGTGTTTGTCCCTAATAAATTCTTTTTGATCTTCTCTATAAATCGCACGAATACCGGCTTGAAGCTGCTGCTCAACTCCGCAACCGGCAATACCTAGAGCACTCATGCATGACAGATTGTTTACTAAGTTTGTGTTGGGGTTATCTTTAATAGATTCTGTCCATAAAGGATCAGATAATGCTTCACATGTAACCACAGCGTCGTCTGCTCCTTCCGGAGCTACGCACAATCCGTTTTCACAGGTCCAATCTGCGGCAGGACACTGAGCGGCATCCTCATCGCAACGAATTGAGTTGCTTGCTATCACGATAGATTCCGGCAGATTGGTTTGGAAAGCGCCGTCATCCCCTCGTAAATCCTCGCATCCGGCAATGCTGCCTGCACTAGAGTCTATTTCGCCGTTGCCGTATTGCAAACCCAAATCACTGGACACCACAGCAACTCTAACGCTCTCAGCGGCAGGCAAATCCCAGTCTGCAGTGGGGTTTACAAGAGAGTTCAACAGAGTATAAAAACCTGTAGCAAGAATCGCCTGCTCTTCTGCCATTGAAATTGAGTTGTCAACCACTACCAAAAGATCGACTCCGTCAAAGGAGTTTGTACATTCAGCACAAGGATCCGGCGGATTGGTATCAGCATCTCCGTCAGCATCAGCATCTGCATCTGCATCTGCATCTGCATCTGCGTCGGTGTCGGTATCTGAATCTGTATCTGTATCTGTGTCAGTATCAGCATCTGTATCTGAGTCAGCATCAGTATCTGAGTCAGCATCAGCATCGGTATCTGAGTCAGTGTCTGTATCGGCATCAGCGTCGGTATCAGTATCAGCATCAGTATCGGTGTCAGAGTCAGCATCCGCATCAGTGTCGGTATCCGTGTCAGAATCAGTATCTGCATCTGTTTCGCCGGCTGAGCATTGGCAATTACCCAATGTCATTCCGTCCGAAGAACATTGTCTATAGGACATTGCGCCGTCAGGACATTGGCATTCAACTGTTGAGTCGGCAACGCAAGTATATTTCAATTTGTTTTCCGGCTCAGAACTGCACGCTGCCGAAAAAAGTACAAACATGGTAAAAAGCATGTTGAGTAAAAAATAATAATTGCGTTTCATTAAATCCTCCGAAAAGTTTAAATACCTTGCCTAATATTTAGTTTACACGAAGATATTATATCAAGTCGACAACTGAAATAGAAATCACGATACTTTAAAGATGAACTGTTTGTTATAATTGCCATATGAGACATGCGTCGGTTGTTGTACGTGATTGCCTTTATACCGTTTATATTTTTTGATTTGATATGTGAATAATACTGCTTTAAGCTGCGACAGATTATGCAATGTGCTCAACACGCATACTTTTGAACAAGGAGAAACACATGAAGAGCTATGAATGCACGGCTTGCGGTTACATTTATGATCCACAAAAAGGCGATCCGGACGGAGGAATAGCTCCGGGCACTGCCTTTGAGGATATTCCGGCTGATTGGGTTTGTCCGCTTTGCGGTCTCGGAAAAGATGCCTTTCAACCGCTCTAGTAATAAAATATTACCTTTAAATCGGTAATAAGCATATTCATACAGTCGGCTGAGGTCTCAATTGGTTGACCCCAAATGATTGAAGCGTTACGGTTCGCCCAATGTATCCTATTTTGTTTCGCATCCCTTATTTTGAAATACCCATATACTCCTATGGAGTAATGCTGGGTTTGTCGCTTGTTGTCGGGTGGTATTTAATAATGTACCTTGGAGACAAGGACGGTATTCCAAAAGACAAAATGGCAGCGTGTTTTCTTTGGTCCGCTGTTTCAGCTTTTTTGGGAGCCAGAGCTTTGTATATTCTAACCAATCTTTCCGAGTATCAACACGGCAATTTTATTGATGCTCTAAATATCAGAAAAGGAGGATTGGTTGCTTACGGAGGATTTCTCGGCGGATTTTTGGGGTCTGTTATATATGTCAGAATAAGCAAAATAGGGTTGCTGGCATGGGGAGATGCCGCTATTCCCGCTCTGTGTACAGGACTGGGGATTACAAGACTCGGATGCCTTATGTTCGGCTGCGACTACGGACAACCGATTTCTCCCAATGCACCTTCTTTCATAAAAGCAATCGGTCTGAGATTTCCAAACTGGGAAGTCGCTTTTCCCGAAACAGCGAAAATGTTTAGAGAGGGTGTCGGATGTATGCAAGGCATTTTTCACGGTGCACCGGCTTTTCAACATCATGTAAGTTTGGGCCTTGTTAATCCAGATGATGCCGTTTCGGCTTTGGTTTATCCGACTCAGCTTATGGCCTCTTTAAACGGCTGGATAGCATTTTTTATTATTATGAAAGTGCGAAAGAACCTAAAGTTCAAAGGTCAGGCATTTCTTGTTTTTACAATGTATTACGGAGTAACAAGGGCTTTGATGGAACTGTTAAGGGGTGATGTGGGCAGGGGCGGTTTAGGACAATGGTCAACATCTCAGATAATCGGTATCGGGACTTTTCTGTCAGCGCTCATCGTTTATCTTGTTTTGGCTAGGAAAGCATCAAAAGAGCGTGATGCGAAAAGGAGTATTTAATGATTGTGCTTGGAATTGAGTCTTCCTGTGATGAAACAGCAGCCTCAGTAATAAAAGACGGAAGGGTGCTTTCCGATACGGTATCCAGCCAAGTAGAAAAACACAAACCTTACGGAGGAGTTGTTCCCGAAATCGCAAGCAGGCATCATATGGCCGACATAGTTCCGGTTGTGCGAAAAGCCATGTCAGATGCTAAAGTGTCCTTTCCTGAACTTAACGGTGTTGTTGCAACCCAAGGTCCGGGTCTAAAAGGTGCACTGCTTGTAGGTCTTCAAGCAGCCAAGAGCATCGCAATAACAGCCCAATTGCCGTTCTTGGGAGTAAATCATCTAAAAGGACACCTATTGTCTGCGCGTATTAAAGAAGACGGCATTGCTGTACCCGACTTTCCCTACATGGCTCTCTTGGCATCAGGAGGACATACCGGAATTTATCTGGTAAAAAACGAAGAAGACATAGTCTGTTTGGGATCCACCAGAGATGATGCGGCAGGTGAAGCCTATGATAAAGTAGCAAAGGTATTGGGTCTGGGATATCCGGGAGGTCCCGTAATAGACCGTCTCGCTGCGCAAGAAGGCGAAGCGGTATCTTTTCCCCAAGCGCTAAGAAGCAGACAATCGTACGAATTCAGCTTTTCCGGATTAAAAACCTCTGTAGCTCAATACGTTGCCAATCTCAAAGCTGCTCCGTCTGAAAATGAGATCAGAGCAATAGCCAAAGGTTTTCAGCAATCAGTAATAGAAATACTAGTAAGAAAAGTAACCATAGCCGCCAGGGAAAAACAAATTCCAAGAGTAGTCTTTGCCGGAGGAGTAGCAGCCAACAGAGGCCTAAAGCAACACGCACAGACCGTATGCGAATCTCTAAATTTGGAACTGTTTGTGCCTCCCCCAAGGAGATGCACAGATAACGGATCAATGATAGCCTACGCCGGTTATCTGGATTTGCTAAAAGGAAGAACCTCCGAAATGGATATTGCCCCCTTAGCTGATTGGCCGCTATAGATCGTTGACCCTGTCGAAACAAACTCAGCTATAATATATTTAAATACGTGAAAGTTAATTAAGACGCTCTATCATTTATACTTGCCAAGATTAATTACAGAATCTCCTTGCACCAAAATAATCTTTCCATTTGAGTCCAATGCAACTGCGTTATATTCTCCTAACTCTGTCAGATGAACGCAATCCGGCGCTGAAACAATCGTTTGCTCAGTTTCAATCTCTTGCCATCTGGGTGGTTGCCAAAAAAAACCATACAACCATAAAGCACCGTTTTCCACTGCGTAAAAGTAAAGCTGGGGCGAGCCTGCATTATATCGATGACAAATAGCAGGAGAAAAATCAAAATCATTGCCGGTCGGTGACGGATAGAGGGTACTGGATGTAGCCCAATCCGGTGCTGGATATCCGCTTTTATAAATTCGTGTGAAGATTTCGTTTCGATTGCCTGATATTCCGGCAAAATTCCAGTATCCACCACTTGGATGAGAATAATAATCCAAGGAAACATCTGATAACATCGATTCATTTGTTGTATACTCTTCGATGTTTGCTTCAAAGTTGGTGAATAAATGCAATGTATTGCCAGTTGTCAACCCTAAGTATAATTCTGTCTCATTTTCCTTTTCTGCCACAATCGCTGGGCTTCCGGAAAACACCTTGGTATCCAACACCCGGGAAAAAGCATTGAAGATGTTTCCATTTCCTGAAGCATAATAAACACTGCCCAGAGGGCTTCGGCCTTTCGCGACGATATGAATACCGGCGGCGTTTGCAGTACAATCCAACTTGGCCGAGATGTCTAAGACAGAGTCATCAATGTTTGTTGCTTCCCATTGGTTTATATTCTCCCCGTCTATATGGCGATGATAAATCAGACCGTCGCTGCCTCTTGCGTAGATATCCAGTGTCTTCTTATCTACCGAAGTGATACAAGGTCCCCCCACAAAACATCCTTCATTGACCTCGCCGTTACAGTCTTCGTCAGGGTTAGTATCAGTGTCAGTATCAGTGTCAGTATCTGTGTTAGTATCAGTGTCAGTATCTGTATCAGTGTCGGTATCAGTGTCGGTGTCAGTATCAGTGTCGGTGTCAGTATCAGTGTCGGTATCAGTATCAGTGTCGGTATCAGTA
>CAYWLQ010000183.1:0-10199 GCA_964458775.1 uncultured Myxococcales bacterium
AGTTTATCTGACAACGAAAACCCGTATCGAGCAATTGCAACCCATATGCCTTTAAACCCCGAAAATGATCCCATCCTAAGCACATGTAATCGACTGGGTTTAACCAACGGCAAGGACAACAAAGTTCTTGTCATATATACTCCGGCATATCTTGACGGCAGTGACGGATTTATTGACAAGCCGTATGATGAGTTACTGCCGGCCTTTGATGTAGGTGTATTTCCATCATATTATGAGCCTTGGGGATATACTCCTTTAGAATGCATTACATCCGGCGTTCTCGCTGTCACAACCGATCTCACCGGCTTCGGAAGATGGATTAAGAGTTCAGATTATGACAAAAATTCAGGTGTATTTTTATTAGATCGTGCAAATAAAGATAACCGTGAAGCTGCAGATGATTTAGCGCAGATATTGTCAAAACTTTCCCGCATGGGAGGAAAAGCAATCAACGCTTTAAGACTGATTGCCGGCAAAACTGCGGAGCAAGCAACTTGGAAAACCTTTTATCGTGACTACTTAAACGCCTATGAGCGCGCCTACGATATGGTAGAAAAACGACTTAACACTCTCGATACAAGTGCTTTTTCTGATAACCTTTTTATCTCATATAAACGAGAGGACGGACCGGGGCCGCATTACCAAACATTTACTGTACCCCCTACCCTTCCAAAAGAAATTGAGGGATTGATAACCCTGGCTTCCAATATGTGGTGGGTCTGGCATCCTGATGCCCAAGCATTGTTTGAAAGTATCGACGAAGCAGCCTGGAAAAAATCCAAACATAATCCTGTTCGTATGCTAAGCGCGTTGCAGCCTCAAGTTCTCAATTCAAAGGCTCAAAATCCTTCCTTTATCGAGCATTATAAACGAGTATATGCAAACTTCGAAAAATACATGCGCGGAGCCGGCAGGAGATATGATGACGCAAATGCCATAGGCGACAAACGCCCTGTTGTCTATTTGTCGATGGAATTCGGGTTGCACGAATGCTTGCCTATATACTCAGGAGGTCTGGGCATTTTGGCCGGTGACCATCTAAAGGCAGCATCGGATTTGGGCATTCCGTTAATCGGCGTCGGTTTCTTGTATAAGCAGGGATATTTTCAGCAAAGAATTGATCGCGACGGTTATCAGCAAGAAAGCTATCCTATTTTAGATACCGCAAATATGCCGGTATCTGTTCTGCGAAACGATGCAGGCGGAGAAGAAAGAATATCCGTTTATCTTATTGACCGTTATGTAACTGCCAGAATTTGGCGAGTTGCAGTGGGAAGAGTCAATTTGTATTTGCTTGATACTGACTTGGAAGAAAACAGAGTAAAAGATCGCGCGATTTCCTCTAAATTATACGGAGGTGATCGCAATACCAGAATAGAGCAGGAAATTATTCTCGGCTTCGGCGGAGTTCAACTCATCGAAGACAAACTGCGAAAAAAACCTGCGCTGTATCATCTCAATGAAGGACACTGCGGTTTTGCTCTATTTGAGCGAATGCGAAGATTTATAGAAAAGGGACTGGACTTTGCAGAAGCAAGAGAAGCGGTTAAAGCTACATCTGTATTTACTACTCACACACCAGTGCCGGCCGGAAACGAAGAATTCGATTACGGTCTCATGGCTTATTATTTTACAGACTTTGCGCCAAAACTTGGAATTTCCTTTGATCAACTTCTTGAAATGGGACTGTCGCGGTCGGGAAGTATAGCAGAACCGTTTTCGATGACGGTTTTAGGTCTAAAACTTACAAGTAAAGCTAATGCTGTCTCAAAACTTCATGGAGAAGTATGTCGAGATATGTGGCGCAGTGTATGGAGAGATGTTGCTCAAGAAGAGGTGCCTATAGGTTCTGTAACAAACGGTGTCCATGTTACCTCATGGATCGGCAACAACATGCGCAGTTTATTAGAAAACCATTTAAAAATTGATTGGGATTCAAATCACGATGACAAAAAAATTTGGGAACGCGTAGAAAACATTCCTAGCGATGTATTGTGGTATGAGCATATGTCGCAAAAACATATCTTGATTGAACAAGTAAAGAAGAAGATTTTACAGGACTATCTTACTAGGGGCGAAAGAGCCTCGATGATAAGCGATACCCTAAAGCGTCTGGACCCCAAAGCTCTTACAATAGGTTTTGCCAGACGTTTCGCAACTTATAAACGAGGTACCTTGCTTTTTAACAACCGAGAAGCTCTAGTCAAACTTCTAAACAACCCGGAAAGACCTGTACAGATAATCTTCGGAGGTAAAGCTCATCCGGCAGATCCGCAAGGCAAAAATTTAATTAAGAGAATAATAGAAGAATCTAGAACAGATGAATTTAGGGGGAAACTTATCTATCTTGAAAACTATGATATGTCTATAGGAAGAATGCTGACCCAAGGAGTTGACGTTTGGCTAAACACGCCTATTCGTCCGCACGAAGCCAGCGGCACCAGCGGAATGAAAACCATAGCTAACGGCGGTCTCAACTGTTCGATATTGGATGGTTGGTGGGATGAAGCCTATGCCCAAGAACCGAAGGCCGGCTGGGCTATTCAAAGTCCCTCTATATATATGGGACCTGAACACAGAGACGAAATGGACAGTGCTGCTCTAATGTCTCTTTTAGAACACGATATTATTCCTTTGTTCTTCGACACAAATGAACGAGGTGTTCCGTTGGGTTGGGTTCAGTACATGAAGAATGCTATGAAGCATTACGGCCCTGAGTTTTCGACCATGCGAATGGTGGATGAATATCATCGCGATATATATATACCTTCGGCCGTAAGAGGCCGCGAACTCACAATAAATGAGTTTGGCGGAATAAAAAGACTTACCGAATGGAAACGAAAGTTAGGAGCACGTTTTTCCACTGTTCAAATCGACTATATAGCCGTAAACGGCAACGAACGCACTGCCGGAGGAGTCAACGTTTCTCTCGATATTGCAATGTACGTAACGCCGGGAAAACTGCGTCCCGAAGAACTTAGAGGAGAGTTGATTATAGGAATCGGCGACGGAGAACGATTTACAGAAGAACCAAAGATAGTGCCTTTCCAGAGAGTTGAAGCAGCAGAAGACTCAAACCAGCTGAAATTCAGCCTTTCTCACAAGATTGATAGAAGCGGCGGCTTTATGTACGCAGTAAGAGTTGTTCCGGTTCACGATTTGCTCTCGCAAACCCAAGAAACAGGCCTCGTTTTGTGGGCGTAATACATTAAAGCTTCTTGTTAATTCGGCCCCCATCAAGCTTGTTATGATGCTTGGCCGGTTTCAAAAAAGATTACGATATTGACGGTCGAAAATCGAGCAGGTATTTCGTCCGAAGATGCTGTTTCACTCCTTCTACTCATCCAAGCGCCCTTTAAGCTTAAGCTGCTTTTGCGTAGTATGAAATGCAAACAACAGATTTGACTTCTATAACTGATGATTCTTTATGCGATGTAGAAATACTTTTTTCATCTACCATTGAGAATCCAACCAAGCTGCTCTTTGGGTGACCCAGTCTTTTACAAACTGTACTTGTCCCTGCCAAGTCGGTTCGGTGGGCGTTTCAAAAAATGCCATCATTCCGGGCGGGAGCATTTTTTCCGACAGAATGGGCCATTTCTGGAAGTTGCGATTTGCTGCATTTGTTAAAGTCTCGGTTAACCGGTCGATTCTGGCCATGATCTGACTATTAGACAACACTCCTTGTCTAAGTTCTCTCCAACGATTTCGGAGAAGTGCCTCAAAAGCCGGATCTTCGATCATACGAATAAACCAGTCGTTGGCGGGATTGTCTCTTATATTTGCTTCATATGTAAATCCCTGTGGTGAAATATTGGCAAAATTTGAACTCGATCCGGTTCCAAAAGTTAAATCATAATCCCACAGCGGACCGGCTTTGAGGAGATCTCCTCTGTCTTTATAAAAATATGCACTTTTAATATATGAATCCAGTTCTCTTCCAAGTTCGTTAATTATTATCTGGTCAGCCATTGATTGAGTATCTATATAACTTGTATATCCTGTAAAATCCGGAGAGTGCAGAGCATTGCTGAATTCAACCAAGAAATTTGTCAGCCAATTGCTTTGCGCATTATTGATGGTACCTGGATCAACTATTTCTAAATCCCTCCAACAGTTCTGAGTTTCAGCAGGACATTGTAGAATCGGCTCTTCTGCGGTTTGCCAATCAAATTTAAAAATATAACCTCCCGAAATCTTGCTTGGATCGGTGTCGTCTTCTGATAGGCTTTTTAGATTCAGTCTGTTTTTTGAATTTTCAATTCTTTCCATTATCAGGTAAACGCCTTCATAGTTAGAACTGCTTATTGCTCCGCCGTTAACGTTTTTATATACCTCGCAAAATTCAAAACGCGGTGCAGGCATTCCCATATCTACGCCTAAACTATAGAAGAAAGCATCTCTGATAAGAGCTTTGTCCGTATAAATATTTCTCAAAACCCAATCTCCGTCTTCGGGCATACTTAAAATAGGAAGTTTTCGGTCTTCGTTGTTATGATCCCACAGCTCAATTCGATACGGCTTTTTGGGAAACATTGATGATGAGCTTCCTCGAAGACGAACCCCCGCTCTAGAAGCGGTATCAGGAGTATTTGATAATTTAGCCGTTCCGTCTTTGGTATTAAAAACCATAAAAACAGAAAGTCTGTTTTTGCGATTGCTTTTATCCATAAACCATCCGCCTCCGTCATCTGCCGG
The DNA here is from genome assembly GCA_964458775.1 of uncultured Myxococcales bacterium. GTDB lineage: Bacteria > Myxococcota_A > Polyangia > JAAYKL01 > JAAYKL01 > CAYWLQ01. The sequence goes on from CAYWLQ010000183.1 coordinate 4,699, forward strand.
GTCGCCTTCACCTAAAGTATCAAAAATTACGATGGGAAGGTCTATCGAAACATCTCCTTGTCGCTTGATATATACCGCTGACAATGGTTTTCCTGTTCCTTGACCACCGCTAAAAACATCAGCCATTATTTCGCCGCTGGATGATAACGTTATGGGGCCTGAGTATACCGAAGAAGAAGAGGTCGGCACCTTGCCGTCCGTCGTATAACGAATCTCTCCGTTTACGCCAGAAACTGTAACCTGAAGAGAACCCTCAAAAGTTCCGCTCGGAGGGTTAAACGTTAAACCAGTATCTGTGTCTGTATCTGTGTCTGTATCTGTGTCTGTATCTGTGTCTGTATCAGCATCTGCATCTGAGTCAGAGTCTGCATCAGTGTCTGTATCCGAATCAGTGTCTGTATCCGAATCAGTGTCTGTATCCGAATCAGAATCTGCATCTGTATCAGTATCTGAATCCGCGTCTGCATCCGCGTCTGAATCCGCATCTGCATCAGTGTCGGAGTCTGAATCTGTATCGGCGTCCGAATCCGAATCCGAATCTGAATCTGAATCAGCATCAGCGTCAGTATCGGTATCCGCATCAGAATCGGTGTCAGTGTCTGAATCAGCATCAGAATCAGCATCAGAATCAGCATCAGAAGTAGCCGGCTCACAATAACCTTGATTACAAAAAAGACCGTAATCACAAGTACCGTCAGAATAGCACATGCATTCTCTTTGACCCTCTGAACAGTTGCTTTCTATTTCTTTAGGCTGACAACCGCAACAGATAATTGCAAATAGCACAAAGAAGCTTTGTTCTGCAAGGATACCCTTTTTCGTTAGATTTAATGTTAATTGTTTCTTTTTTGAAAAGTTAATCTCAAACCTTACATTACCTTGATGTTTCTCTGACTGCACTTTAAACTTCTCCATGTTTTATTTTCTATACAACATTGCTTGCCTGTATCACACTTGCAATAGAGTGTTATAACCCTTAAAAAACTTGTCACTGGTTGTAACAGTACCCATCAGAAAGATATTTGTGCTCTTTTTCATATTAGAAATGATTTTGGAATATAGGCGTTTCGGAAACTCGCGCCGAAATCACCTGCCCATTCTGCCCATTAATGATCAAAGGCACCATTTGAAAATTCAGCATTTGCCAACGAGTAATCTTACGAAGATCAAGTCTTGACTAAAGGATATACCAGTGTATAATTCTTGTATCTAGAGAACAGATGGAAAATAATATTGAGCAAAGGAATCCTATAGATGAGCAAACTTATTGGTCTTTTATTTGTGATACTACTGGCGGGGTGTGCAGCTTCCACGGATATTGTTACAGATTCAGATTCGCAAAGTAACGATGACATTGATGGAACAGACAAACCTACTATCACCTGTTCCGATGTGGCACCATGCATCAAGGATAATCTAAGCAATATATATGTTTGTCCTGAAGGCAGCGATACGGACAAATCGTGTTTGTCGGTTTCTGCCTGCAGCGACATTGGATCAGTGGTGTGCGCTTCGGAGTCGGAGGCATGTGTTCTGCAAGGTTGCAGTGATTCTGATTGTATCAGTCTGGACACGGATCCTGCCGTTATTATATGTACACAGCAGTAGATTCCGTGAAGTCTTCGCGTTTGGAGATGCCCCAAAAGCAATACTTCCGGTTCATTTAATGATTGTCGCAAATGTTGATATTGCGAATCGTAAGATGCTTGCGTCTAAGACAAACCGCAGAACTCATCTACAATTCTAAGAGCAATCTCTACACCTACACCAAGCACCTGTTCATCAATAGCAAACCTAGGATGATGATGAGGGAAATTAGCTCCTATTGCGTTATTCTTACAACCCAACATAACAAACGCACCGGGAACCGACTCAAGGATCTCTCCAAAATCTTCGCCTACCATTTTAGGTTTGGGAAAAAGCAAACCCGATTCTCCCACAACTGAAGCCGCAGCCGACTGTACTATCTTTGCAATACTTTCGTCGCTTATCATCGGTGCATTTTCTGTTGTTGTACTATAACTTGTATCCGCACCAAAAACTTCTCCGATGTTTTTACATAAAAGGATTAAATCTTCTTTAAGTTGACTTCTTATCTTAGAATTAAATGTTCTAAAAGTTCCCAATATCTCAGCACTCTCAGGAATTATATTGAACGAGCTCCCGCTGTTGATGCCGGTAAAACTAAGAACAGCAGGTTCTGTGGCCCTTATCTTTCTGGTAATCAACGCTTGGGCCGAAGTAATAATTTGTGCAGCCACATTGATGGGATCAACTCCGCTGTCAGGAATAGCTCCGTGGGTTCCTTTTCCTTTGATTATTATTTTAAAACCGTCCACCGATGCAGTTACCGCTCCTGATAGGGCTGCTGCTGTTCCGATATCGTATTCGGACCAAACATGAAAACCAACTGCTGCATCAACTTTCGGATTTTCCAGAATTCCTTCGCTTATCATTTGTCGAGCTCCCCCTCCCCCTTCTTCTGCCGGCTGAAACATAAATTTTACCGCTCCGCTTTTTATACCTCTCTTTTTTATAATTTTTGCTACTGTTAATATTATCGCGGTATGTGCATCATGGCCGCATGCGTGCATTACTCCCGGCACAGAGCTTCTCCACTGACAATCGTTTTCTTCTTGAATGGGAAGAGCATCCATGTCTCCTCTCAAGAGCAAGACCTTTCCCTGTTTTTCACCTTCGATAAGAGCGGAGACTCCTGTTTTTCCTAACGGCTTGGAATCAATTTTCCATTCACTGAGACATTCAATAACCAGCTTTTGTGTTTGATATTCATAAAAAGCAAGTTCCGGGTTTTGATGAATCTGTCTACGCAGTCTGACCGCTTCTTCAAATTCATTCTTCACCTCTTCAGAAACATTGTATTTGGAATCGAAAACAAAATTATTCATGACCGACACCTCATTTCCAATGACTATTAGGTATTTTATTTGTCTGAAACGAGAAGATATTGACAGATAAAAGTCTAAACAATACCTTTTTCAAGAATATAATTTGCAAAACTTTTTTGGGCATCAGGCTCACCGTGATGTAATGCCAGCGTTTTGATATCTGATATGTGTGATAACCAATCAGCCAATTCTCCTCGATCTGCATGGGCGGACATTCCTCTTAACGTAGTAATATTTGCGCGGACCTCAACCCTTTGCCCCTTTATTTCCACATAATGATAATTATCTTGTTCGGCTTTATTTTCTCCTATTTTCTGCAAATCATGTCCGATTGTTCCCGGTGCTTGATATCCCACAAATATTAGGTCGGTTTCGGGTTTGGGTAACAATGATACAAGATGATTGATAATTCTTCCGCCTGTACACATGCCTGATCCTGAAAGAATAAGAAAAGATTCTTTTAAATCAGCTATACGATAAGAATCTTTTGTTTTGTGTACTGCAAACAAGTTGTCAAAATTGATCGGGTCGTCACCCTGTTCGAGTTTTTTTATGTATTCTCTATCATAGAGCTTTTCAAACTTCTTATAAGTCTCTGTAACTGAAATTCCCATCGGCGTATCAATAGCAACCGGCAACTTAGGCAATCGCTTTGCCTCTACCAATTCATTAAGCAAGTACAACAATATCTGAGCGCGACCTATGGCAAACGTCGGCACCAAAATGTGTCCTCCGTCTTTTAGTGCATGCAAGATAGCTTTTTCCAAGGAGTCCGCCAGATCAGACGGAGCAGTTTCTTGTTCCCTGTCTCCGTAGGTCGTTTCCAGTAGAACCAAATCCACAGTCCGATCCTTTGACCATGAAGTATTGTAATCTCGCAAAATGGGAGAACCCGGTCTACCCAAATCGCCGGAAATGACAATACGACTGTTCTTTGAACACAACTCAATACTTGCAGAACCCAAAATATGTCCGGCTTCAACAAAACAGCAAGTTGTATCAACCTCATCCAATACTGTTTTGCTGCCGTAAACAACAGGTTGCTTTATTTCCATAAATCGTCTTGTAATCTTTTGAATCTCACTATTAGCAACTCCGTTCAAACGAAGACCGTCTTTTAATTGAATCAAAGCAATTTCCAGAGTCGGAGGGGTAGCAAGAATGTGTTTTAGTTTTCCATCAGAAATCAGTCGAGCAAGACCTGACAAATGATCGTTGTGGGCATGGGTAAGAAGAACCGTTTCGGCATTCAACGCTTCCGAAGGAATGTCCGAATAATAATCCGCAATACCGCAGTCTACCAAAAACTCGCTCTTGCCAAATTTAACCCAATTCATAGTAGGTGTAACTCGATCATATGCTCCCAGCATTACAAGCTCACCGTCATTAAAAATATGGGTTGGAGTACAAGTCTTAATTGAGGTCATATATCACCTTGTTTTCATATCAATTCACCGAATACTACTATTAATCATAGAATATTTATTAATATCCCGCTATTTTTCGATTGTTTTTATTAATAAGTTTAACGTTTTAGAAGAGCGCTCATCGCATTCGGAGGGATGCGATGGCGCAGAAACGATTTCGATGTCGGTGAGCGACCGAAACGGGGTTAGCTTCTACTGTGCAGATTCCATACTGAGTCCGCTTTGCATGGAGTCGCATCGATTTCTATCGGCGCGGAGCGGACTGTTGGACAAAGATCTCATTGCGTTTGACGGGCGATGATATCAAGTGCTGTCGCTGCCTAAACGCCCGGTGATGCCGTCTTCGCAAGCACACCGCCTCAGTCGCCCGCACAAGCGCAGCATACACTGAGATTCCTGGAGTCGCATAGTTCGGATTGACCGCATATGAGCCCATCGGGTTCTGCCCTAAAATCTCTGTAAAAAGAAAGGTGAATAGAAACAGCTCCTTAAGTTAAATGAAGATTGTAAAAAAAAACCAAAAAACAAAAGGAGCTGCGAAAATGAGAGTTACACCAAGTGAAAAAAAAGCAAAGGAATTATTGAAATTGATTTCTGGGGAGACTGATAAAAGAGGACCGGAGTTGTTCAGCAGTGTTGTTCGCAAGTCTGTTGAGAAGACAATTCAAGAACTTATAGAGGCGGAACAAACCGATTCTCTGGGACGTGAGCGTTATGAGCGCACAGAGGAATATGCAGAAAGAAAAGCTTACAGAAACGGTTATATGCCTCGTAAGCTTAGAACTGCAGAAGGAGTTTTGTCTGTAGAAGTTCCGCAGGTTAGAGGCGGCGAGACGCCTTTTCGTTCTGAAATTATTTCACGTTTTACTAATCGTACTGAAGCTTTAGAGAATTTAGTCATAGAGATGTACGCACACGGACTGTCAGTTCGAGATATTGAGTCTTCCTTGTCAGATGCTATCGGAGAATTTATTTTGTCTGACACGACAGTGTCGGTGATATCGGAGCGCATGCATGAGGAATATGAGCAATTTAGAAAACGACCCCTCGGTCAGGTGCCCCTCGGTCAGGTGCCAGAGATACTGACCCCCGGTCAGGTGCCCCCCGGTCAGGCAATGGCATTCGCTTAAGAATCGAGCTCATTCGTTTAAGGAAACCTAGTTAT
>CAYWLQ010000184.1:0-10153 GCA_964458775.1 uncultured Myxococcales bacterium
TTCGGTCCAACCGTTGGGCAAAACAGAAAGCGCCATTGTTCCTTGACTCGAAATACTGCTCGTCCCCAAATTAGCTCCCCCGTTGCTCGTCGACCAATCTGCAGCAGGCGTCTCAAAGCCCAAGATTCTTGTCTGTTCGGCAGTCAACGCCTGAGATGATGATTTAATACATAGAATGCCGAGATCTTCGTCTACATAAGAACCCCCCCGGCAGCCCCCCCCGCACTTGTTGCTAATGCTACATATGTCGCACACGCAACTGCAATGCGGAGAGTTTGTTCACTTTTCTTTTCCCTTCTTGTTTTCATTCTCTCTGACCTTTTCCTTTTATTCGTTAAATTAACCAATCACAAACAGTGCGCGTGGTAAAAATACGCACACAGCATAGCGCTAATTAACTCCAACAGATTTCCACAAAACAACATGTGCAAAAAGCGTTTTTACCTGCGGAACAGCTGTGTTTTTATAAAACTTACTTTTTCAGTATTCCAAACCGGTTTGCGTCTGTAAAGGGTAATTTTTTCTTTTTCGGTGTTCCAATAGATCTTTTACGTAATCTTATTTCTGTGAACGGTTACAATAGACCAAGAGATAATGACTGTCAGAGTTGTTTCACAGAATGTTACTTAGTTTCCATCTCAGAAGTGGGGTTTCGGGTCGGGGCCATCGCTATCCTCACTGCGTAACAAAAGTAAAATCATACATACTCGCTCGCCAACCGACACCCCGCCTTTTCAAAAAGGGGCGTTTTGAGATGGACACTAATTAATAATGTAGAATTTAGATTGGAGTTAAAAAGCTCCTCTGCAACTACAATTACTGAATATTTTCTACCGACACAATGACAGTTCTAAAAAGGCCATATGAGGGGAGCTAAAGATACCGATATCACCCCCATCATGATATTCAAAGGTAAACCAATTTTAAGATAGTCGCTAAATCTATAACCGCCGGGGCCGTAGACCATCATATTGGTTTGATAGCCGATCGGCGTTGCGAAACTTGCCGATGCTCCCACCATTATACATATGATAAACGGCATTGGATTTACTTCCAGTCTATCGGCAGAACTCATAGCAATTGGAAAAACCAAGGCGGCAGCGGCATTGTTTGTAATTATTTCGGTAAACACCGTTGTTACCAAATATACCATTGCCAAAGCCGACCATGGATGATCATTAACCAGGTTTAAAAGCCCGCCGGCAATTGCCTCTGCTGCACCTGTTTTGTCCAAAGCAGACCCCAATCCCAAGGCTGCGGCGATTACTATTAGAACATCCCATTCAACACTGCGTCTAGCCTGAGAAAGGGAACAACAGCGAAACGCCAACATCGCAAAAGCAGCAAGAAGAGCTGCCTGTAACATGTCCATTATGTTGAAGGCGGCAAGGAATATCATGACAGCAAGAATTGCAACAGCCAAAGGAGCCTTTTCAAAACGCCTGGGGGTTGAATTTTCCAAACCGCTTACCAGATAGAAATCACGAGAGTCTCTAAGCCGAGGAACAGAACCTTCTTGAGATTCTATTAAAAGCATATCCCCTGCCCTAAGTCTTATATCTCCAAGTTTACCCCTCAATCTCTCCCCGTTGCGGGCAGCTGCAATTACCACTGCATTATAGGTGCTTCTAAATCGCCCTTCTTTAATAGTCTTTCCGATAAGAGAACATGAATGGGAAACCACCGCCTCTACCAAGCACCGCTGATGTCTAGGACCGTCCAATTTGAATAATTGCCCCGGTGCCGGTTTTAATCCGTGTTGATCATAAAGATGACGTACTGAATCTATATTGCCCACAAACAACAGACGATCATTCTTTGATAAAACTTCTTCCGGAGAAACCGCTGATATTATTCTGTCCTCTCTTATTAACTCGGCTAAAAAAGCTCCTGGAAGATTTCTCAAACCCGATTGCTCGATTGTTTTTCCTATTAGATGACTTTTTTCAGCTACCTCCAGCTCAACCGTGTATTCCAGCGGATTGCTGAAGATTTCTTGTGCATCTTTTCTGACAGGTAAAAGTTTTTTACCAATTGTTATCATATATAGAGCACCCAACAATGCACAAGGCACTCCCAATTTGGTTATCTCAAACATCGACAGTCCGTTGTTTTGATATCGAGATTGCACCATGGTGTTTACAACTAAATTGGTACTTGTACCGATAAGAGTACAAATACCTCCAAAAATCGACGCATAACTCAAAGGAATCAGAAGTTGAGAAGGTGAAAAACTCAGTCTTCTAGCCCACTCTTTGACCGCCGGAATAAACATTGCAACTACCGGAGTGTTATTGAGAAATGCACTCAATAGCATTACCGGAGCCATCAAACGCAACTTAGCTCTTCCGATACCCTTAGGTGTACCCAATACTCGATTCGAAATCCAAGACAACGCACCTGTTTCAACCAGACCTGTAACTACAACATATAAAACACCCACGGTTATCATTCCGGGAGCAGCAAACCCTGACAAGGCCGAACGCACGTCGAGAACACCGGTGACCATAAGAAATGTAATGCCTGCTACAAAAACCAAATCCGCTGCCAGCTTGGTGAATATCAAAACCAACAATACTGCTAAAGTAACCGCAATAGAAGCCCAAGCCTGCCAATTTAGTAATGCAAAGGTAACAGTATCCATAAAGACCTTTCTGAGAGCCCTTGTTGGTTGAGCCTAAACTCCTTCTTTAGTATCTGGATAATTGAAAACTCGTCCAGAAAAAAACAGGCAAAGAAGAGAATGTTTCTTTTGTGTCAATTAAAAGACTCAGTGTCTAAATTAGAGCGGATCGTTGTTTATACAGAAAAGGCAACCTCGATCAGTGTAAGATAACAAGAGATTTGCTTTCGCCAGATTTGCTTTCAGATTTGCTTTCAGATTTGCTTTCACAGATTTGCTTTCACCCCCCAATGCGGATCATTTGGATATTCTTTCTAAAATAGATAATGAAAAGCAAACTGGCTTTTCCGTCATGTCCGCTCTGCGCGGTGTACAAATACGGCAGAAGAAACCCGTCGGCTAGTTTTGTTGAAACAACCTATCGGTTTTTTTGAATCGCTAAAACTGCTCTGAGGTATCTATATAGAGGCCTGAAGCATTATGGAAAATTGATGGGACGGAGATTCTTGATTGTTGGGATGGTCATCACTGTATCCGGCATCAATATTCGCTCTATACTGTGTTTGAAGTTTTAGGTTATGCCCCTTTATGTATAGATTTACATTGAAGGTCGGATAGAGTCTTATTCCGTCGGTATCCAAATGTTCATCAACCAAATCAAATCGACCGGCCAGCTCTAACAAATCTTTGACAACCATTACGCCGAATTGAAAATAGTACCCCAAACCCGAACCTCGAATTGAAGCGGTCGGAGTCAATGTGTCCATGGCTGCGGTTATATCTGCACCGATATCATCTTTCAAAAATGTCTTCATCCAAAACAATTCAGTCGTAAGTGCAATTCTTGACCACTGGAAGGCAACCTCACTTCCGACTTTAAGTTGTACATCTTCATACAGCAAAGGGTCTTCATCTTCTGACAGCACTATTGACCTATCTCTTCTGCTTTCTACGCTTATTGCACTTCCTATAGATAATGCCGGTTTGTCGGGCATTTTAAGAGCGGTTTCATCACCAGGTTTCAACATGTCTCCAACTTTGGCAGCTGACAAAGGATGAACCGCAAAGCGGGCGGCCAAACCGAAATCTCTGTTTGTACCTAGAGCAAAATTTTTCTCTCCGTTAAAAATGCCTATGCCCCATTCAAATGCATCAACAGCCGTGCCGTTAAGAGCGAGTCCCATATCTCGATTTAAATTCAGACCCAACTGTCGATCCGTCCAAGCTGTCGCAAGGTCTATAAACTGCGTTCTGTTAGCGCTGCCTATTCTTTGACGTCCGAACCAAGGTCTAAACCATCCGAAGCGGATCACCAAATTCCCCTTTAGCGGATCCACGTCTGCATAAGCGTCTACCAATTCAGGTGTTCCTCTTCTAAAATCGCCTAAAATTCTTATTGAACCTATCTTGAATATTGATGCATCAAAACCTAGTCGTGCTCTATTAATCATTATACCGCTTCCCTCGGCTTGGTGTTCTGCATTCGGATTAACCGGAATTACAAAAACCGGTTGGGCCAGAACAATCGGACTTGCGGTAAAGTTTCCGTCTTCGGATGCGATTTGCAATTTTGAGGATTTCTTTTGCTCTTTTTGTTCAGCTTCGGGTGCCGGTTGTGATTGCTCACCTTGCAGCTCATCAACCGATGCAACGGGTAAAGAAGATTCGATGTTCGTTTCGGATGATCGCTCCTCAATCTGATCAGTTTTTTGACTTGTCGGCTGCACCGCATCTTGTTCAGTAACTGACTTTTCGGGTTCATCTTTAGAAGCCTCACCGACAGTTTGTGCTCTTACATTCCATGACCACAAAATAAGAGTCACAAGAACAAATACCTTTTTAAAATACACCATAGATTTCATTTTCTTCCTCTTTGTTGTGATTATTTTAATATGAAATAAAAACGCGGCAACTATTGCCAAACAATATCAGGAGGTGTGCTTCGTCTACGAAGCTCATCTGTCAACCTGTCATTATCTACAAACGATTTAACAAATCCTCCGGACGGACGACTCAGCACTTCACTCGGGCTGCCGCACTGTTCGAGTTTGCCTTTATTTATAATCATTATTTGATCGCATAGACAAAAGGCTTCGCGCTGATCGTGAGTTACAAAAATCGAAGTTATATGGGTTTCTTCATGCATTTTTCTAAGCCATTCACCTAATTCCTCTCTTACCTTTGCATCTACGGCACCGAAAGGCTCATCAAGAAGCAACAATCTGGGTTTAGGAGCCAAAGCACGAGCAAGGGCAACTCTTTGTCTTTGGCCGCCGGAAAGCTGATTCGGATATCGGTTTCCAAAACCTGTAAGCCCTACCATGTTTAGAAAATGTTCCACTTGTTCTCTAATTTCTTTTTTAGGTACTTTCTTTACCTTAAGACCGAAACCGATATTTTCGTTTACTGTCATATGTCGAAACAGTGCATAATGTTGAAAAACAAATCCCACCTGTCGCTCACGAGGATGAAGTGCATCAACTGCCTCTCCGCTTAGAACAACCTCTCCCTTGTCCGCTGTTTCCAAACCCGCAATTAGGCGCAGAATAGTACTTTTGCCCCCCCCGGACGGCCCCAAAAGTGCGGAGAGAGATCCTTCGGGGACGACAAAGCTGACATCGTCTACCGCCGCAAACGTATCAAAAAACTTGCTGAGATGTCTAACTTCAATGCCCATGTCAGTACTCCTTTTGTTGTCTTTTTAGCCTGTTAAGAAATAACAGAAGCCCCACGCTCAAAAGCGCCAAAACCAATGACATGCCGTATGCTCCTGCTTGGTTTCTCTCTTCCATCGCTCCGTAAATAAAAGTCGTGGCGGTTTGGGTTTTTCCGGAAATCGCACCGCCGATAATTAATACAGCACCGAATTCTCCAAAAGATCTTGCAGCAGTAAGAGTAATCCCGCATGCAAGAGCCCCTTTTATGTTGGGAATCGTTATGTAAATTAGTCTTTGCCAGGCATTTGCCCCCAAAGTTACGGCAGCTTCTTCTTCCGACGTTCCTATTTCTTTTAGAACACCTGCCACTTCACGAGGAACAAACGGAATGGTTACAAAAACAGTAGCTATTACCAAACCCCAAAAGCTAAAAACCACGCGAATGTCAAAAAATTCCGTTACACCGGTCAGAATTCCTTCTCTCCCAAACAACAAAATAAAGGCAAGACCAATCATTACAGGTGAAAGGGCGAGCGGCATTTCAATAATTGCGTCGAAAAGCCTGCGGCCGAAAAATTTGTGCCTAGCAATAACGATTCCGGCGATGCTTCCAAAAACGGCGTTTATTGAAACGGCAATTGCCGCTACACCTGCCGATATTCCAAGACTGTGCAATGCCTGCCCCTCTGAAATAGCAGCAAGAAGGTTAATCGGTCCAAGATGCATAGATTCAAACAGCAAGGCGAAAAGCGGTGCTGCCAAAACCAATCCTATGTACAAAAAGACAATGGTCATAAGAATACGATTGTTTTTCTTTTTATGCATCGGCAGACCTCACAAATCGTTCTGAAGCCCTCGCTCCTGCTATCATCAACAAGGCAACTGCTAACAGCACAATTGAAACAGCTGCTGCCAAATCCGAGCGACCGCTTTCTACTTCACCGAATATGAATACAGGTGCCGTTAAGGTAGAAAAAGGAATATTGCCGGATACAACTATAATGGATCCGAATTCGGCCAGTGCACGTGCAAAACACTGAAGCCCTCCTGAAATCATCGCGGGCAGTAATGCCGGAAAGACTACTTTAAAAAAAGTTAGTTTTGAGGATGCCCCAAGAGTCCATGCCGCTTCTTCTTCTTGCGGATCCAATTCCGCAAGTACAGGTTCAACTGTCCTTACCGAATAGGGAAAAGAAACAAAGGCCAACGCAAGCACTATTCCCGGAGTGCTAAAAACTACCGGCATGTTAATCTCGGCAAGAGCCTGACCAATCGGCGAAATTGGTCCGAAAAGCACAACCAGCATGATTCCGGTAACTAGAGTAGGAATAGCCAAGGGAAGATCAATTAAAGTAGACAATAAAGTACGTCCGACAAATTTATATCTCACCAATACCCAAGCTGCGGCTGTGCCGAGAACGCTATTTATCAATGCCGTAATTCCGGCAGTAACCAAGGTCAGCTTTAAAGCAGCGGCCGATTCAGGTGACGAAATGGACTTGTAGATCCCCATCAATCCGTCTGAAAAACCTCTACCGACAAGTACTGCCAAAGGAAGTATTACAAGAAAACCGATGTACACCAATACACTTCCTCGAAGCGCATTATCAAGCGGGGATACCAATGGAGATAGCTTCTTTTTCTTCATTTGTAAGCACCGGATTTTGCCATTGCTCGGTCGTAGATAGCATCCTGACCGAAAAGCTTGGGAGTCAGCGAAGGCCAGTCACCGAAGTCAGCAACTGTAAAAACATCTTTTAGCGAAGGATAATCCTTTAGAGCATCTTCTGCTATTGATTCGTCTACAGGTCTTAAGCCGAATTCAGAAAACAATTTTTGATTGTTCTGTCTAAGAACGAAAGAGATAAAGGCTTCAGCAATATCCGTTACATTGTGGGCTTTTGCATATTTTTCGACAACTGCAATGGGGTTTTCAATAAGAATGGTTGACGGAGGAATTACATACTCGTCTTTTTTACCCGTTTGTGCAGCAACTCTCATTTCGTTTTCATAAGTAATTATTATATCGCCAACTCCTTGTTCAAAAGTCAGCATTGACTCTCTTGCGCCTTTATCCATTATTTTTATGTTTGCCAAAATTTTACTTATCAGCTCTTCAGCAGCCGCTTCATCATCTTTTGCAGCCGAGGTATGACCGCGCATTGCTGCACCGTATATGGCTGCGATATTCCACATAGCACCGCCGGAGGTTTTTACGTTCGGAGTAAGAACGTTGCGTCCCTTAACTGCCAGATCATCCCAAGTTTGAACCTTTAAAGGATTTCCCGGACGAACCCCAAACACCACAACCGAACGAGTAACCATTCCTCTGTTAACACCTGATTTCCAGTTCTTGTTTATCAGCCCCGCTTCAACCAGACGTTCAATGTCAGGCTCAAGCGATAAAGCCGCAATATCAGCTTCAAATCCGCCTAGAATAGCGCGAGACTGAGCACCGCTGCCCAAGTAAGATTCTCGTATTTCTATATCTTCTCCTTTTTCGGCTTTCCAAAATGCCTTAAATGCTGGAATTATTTTCTTTCCGTAAACCTCTCTGGGAGTAGTGTAGGCAGCCAAGGTAAGGACTCGGGCTTTTTTAGATGAACTTGTCTTTTCTGTTGTCAACGAAGCCTGCTGACCGTCCGTCGAAGCGGCTTCTTTGCTTTTGCAACCGAGTATAAAAAGAGCTGCCGCTGCAGATAGAGTTAAAAAGTATTTAATGAATCTCATTTGATTATTTCTCCTTTTTATTTTCTTAAATTCAATATAAAGCAATGATTGTGCCAACAGCTTTTCAGGCTCAGCCAATTGCATAAGGCATTGTAATATTGAGAATAATTGTCATTTTACAGAAACATAAAATATGATTGATAGCGCCATGCCGTCATATTTAACAGTTTATCCCTTTATATTTAACGGACAAACATGAAACTTAATTACTTATGCTTTACTGTACTTGGTCTATTTTTGGAACCATTCACCGGCGGCGGTCATCATGGTAAAACCCGAAGCGGCGCTGCCGAACATCAGCTTATCACCGTTTTCGACTTTCCGCTGTTTCAAGAGTTCATTAAACACCACCCCGATTGTTGCGCTTGCATTGTTTCCGTAAAGATGATGTGTATAAACGCCTCGTTCTTCATCTGCGCCGATTGATGACAAGATCCTGCGTGTCATAAATTCACTGGGTTGATGGAACACATAGTGATCCACATCCTTTGGAGTCCAACCGATTCTATCGAAAACTATCTTTAAACGAGAAGGAATCTTTCTGTGCAGTTTCATTAACTCAGTAGAAGAAGAAATAAAATGCCCTTTAATGGGAACCTGACACAATTCCCAGTGCGCCGGAAGAGAAAAGGTGTCTGTAGAAAGGAGCTTAACGCATCCGTTGTTCCATGGAGTTTTGCTTATCAACATACAAGCCGCAGCATTGCCGATGGTAAGACCTGCTGCTTTGAGGTTAAGCTCACTTGACGATTGAATATCAAAACTTAAAAATTCTCTAGAAAGCTCCGCCGTACAAACCAAAGCCGTCCTGTAATGATCGTGAATGGACAAATATCCGCAAGCCGCTTGTATCGCCTCCAAATGACCCACACATGCGGTTGTAATATCAAAAGCATGTGTCTCTTCTATTCCCAATTTATGAGCAATCTCCATTGCAGTTGCAGGCTCAAAATATTCCCTGGCAATTCCTCCAAAAATCACCATGTCTATATCTTTTAAAGAGGTACCGGTACGTTCAAGACATTTGTGCGCAGCCTGCACCGCCAAATCCGCCACACGCTTTGACGGATCCAATTCCAAATATCGAGAATGCGTATTGCACTTTTCAAAAACCTTTAATATGGATGATTCGATATTGGTCCATTTCTCGACAGGCCCCCTAAACTTCTCTCGAACTAATTGAAGAATATCTTTGTTCGTATAGAGCTTTGAAGGAAAAGTCACTCCCGGTTTTGATAGATATAATGGTAAATAAGCCATTATTTTTCCGAAACCTTTGTTTTATTACCAAACATATACCGCTATTCTCCTCCGGCAGACTCCTTGTCGTTATATTTAACCTTTCGATAAACAATTACAATAAGAGATTTGTGAATAAATAGTGAACTTGTAAAAATCTATCACAAGCCCAAGGTGGTAACCTGACAATCCCAACGAAATTTAAACAATAAAAGATTTGGAAGACCAACTAAAAAGCCCTGTTGCAGATCCGGAAGAACTCGAACGGCTCATTGCAGTAAATGAAATTATGTTAAGCGCTCTGAAATCAGAACCAAAAAGCATCTACCCGTATCTAAGCTGTTATGCGTGATTGTTCTAAAAACTCTCATCCTCTGTACCGGCATCCAGACCTGCGTCGAAAGGCTGATCGTCTGAATCTATATCCGTATCTACGTCCGTGTCCGTATCTACGTCCGTGTCCGTATCTACGTCCGTGTCCGTATCCACGTCCGTGTCCGTATCCACATCTGTATCGGTATCGACATCCGTATCTGTGTCTGTGTCGCCGTCAGAACCGGCATCACCTGCGTCTGCGTCACTGTCTGCATCGGTGTCCGCATCAGAGCCTGTATCCGTATCGCTGTCCGTATCGCTGTCCGCATCAGTGTCTGTGTCGACATCTGTATCGGTGTCGGAATCCGCATCAGAGCCTGTATCCGTATCGCTGTCCGCACCGCTTTCAGAGGGAACGACCGTAGTGGGTATACAATCCTCTACAGTGCCGGCGACGTTGATCTCCAAACAGGTGCTTCCGCGGTGCTTTCCCCAAATAAGGAATGTGTCCTTTCTCTCGGCCATAGGGGATACCCCCATAAGCGCTAAGTTGTTTTGTTGACATCAACCAATTAAAATGATACAGTTT
>CAYWLQ010000185.1:0-10054 GCA_964458775.1 uncultured Myxococcales bacterium
TGCATCAGACTGATGATAGCCGATAAGTGCATGGTTTTTTTGAACTCACCAAGCCCTTCCAAAACACCTTGCAGGGTCATCGAAACTCCCGCCCCTCCTACTGCCAGAGCGGTTACTGCGATAAGCAGAAATTTGTCCGCCCGGTCTTCGAAGAATGTAGCAAGATACCCGGAAAGGGCGATGGTGACCACGAAAGAAAGTATGGAGAAGCCGATAGACAACCGCACGCCCGTGCGGACCGAGGTTCGTATGCGTGCCTCGTCACCTTCACCCAAAGCCGTGGCAATGGCGCGGTTGACTGTATGGCGCATGCCGAAACCGGAAAGGAGTTGGAACAGGGAGTTTAACGTGAAGACCACACCGTAGGCCGCATAGTCGCTTTTGGCCAGAAATACAGTATAGATAAAGCTGAATAGCGCCGCGAAGCCGCTGCCGGACAAGATTTGCCCGAGTCGCCACAGAGAGTTGACAATTAACTTTTTATTTCGGTTTTTGGGGTCGGTATCCGGCATTCAAGAATGGTCGATAAGGCGAATCTTTCGCCTGAATTTGACCGTTTAAATCACTCTTTCGAATAACATGTCAAGCCTTAGGCCAAATAAAAGTCCTTTCTTGTACTCAAAATTGCCGGTCTTTATACAATAGAAATATCGTGATTATTGGAATATTTACCCAATAGGACCGAATTTCCTCCGTCGTTTAAAAAATCAAAGCGAAGCTATCGAGAACGCTGACTAATTTTGAAAAGGGACAAAACATCAAGTCTGCCTGACACACATCTACCCCTCCCATTAAAAATGTAATTGGAGCATGCGGCCGGTAATCAGCGCTTTTTGATGTTTCAGGCTCCGTAGTTCATATCCAACCTTATCCGTTGCGAAACGCACGGATGTTTATTTTTGAAAAATTGACTCTTATGCTCTTAAACTCAGGAACGGATATACTACAATCCTAACGATACGCAGGTGCGGCGGCGAAGAGTTCTCCTAAGGGAGTTAACTCTCCGTTTTCGGCTAGATGACTGTGGGGATTCCACGGATACCAGGCGTAGCGTTCGAGTTTAGGATGTCTTTTAAACATTTCTAGTGCTGAGGTGTAAAATCCCATAACTGTTTCAGCATCGGGATTGCTTTGATGCATGCATCCGAATTCTGTCAGCCATATGGGCCTACCCCATTGTTCGGCCCAGTTTAGTGCACCTTCCAGTTGACGGGCATCATTGCAGGAGCCGGCGTTCCATCCGTACCAATGCACTGTTATAAAATCCACTCTCAGGTTTTTTTCTTCTACCTGTTTCATAAACTCCACAAGCCAAGCTCTGCCGTCATCAGAAACGGAAGGACTGCCGACTCTTACGTTCGGATTGGAGGTCATTTCGGGCCACAGAGCTATTGCCTGTTCTACTGTCATATTGGCTTGGTCGGCTTTGTTCGGTTCGTTAAATCCCAATATTGTTGTATAGCCGTCATTTACTATTTGTGCATATTCATTCGCTACATTGCCTCCTCCCCAAATCATAGGAACAAAAAGAGGATCATCACAGTCGGTTTTTTGCGGACGGTTCATCCAATTGTAGCACCATGAAACTCCAAATTTCTCTATGTCGGCAGCAGGAGAATTGCCTACCCCTTTAAACGGCATGGGTTGAGGTTCGGTATCAGTGTCAGTGTCAGTATCAGTATCAGTATCAGTATCGGTGTCAGTATCGGTGTCAGTATCGGTGTCAGTGTCGGTGTCAGTATCGGTGTCAGTATCAGTGTCGGTATCAGTGTCTGTGTCAGTGTCAGTATCGATATCAGTGTCGGTGTCAGTATCAGTGTCAGTGTCAGTGTCAGTGTCGGTGTCGGTGTCAGTATCAGCATCAGCGTCAGCATCAGCGTCAGCATCAGCGTCAGCATCTGCATCTGCGTCAGCATCAGCATCAGCATCAGTATCAGCATCTGTATCAGTATCGGTGTCAGAATCAGAATCTGCATCTGCATCTGCATCTCCGGCCACACCTGTGTCACTTGCTAAGTCATTAGCTGTTTCAGAATCGTTGTCTTTTTCTGTGCAAGAACAGACTAACAAAAACAATAATATTCCAATTAATCTGATATGTTTCTTGCTTTTTGTATTACCTATTACGGTCGGTTTGTATTGCACTGGGTTTCCTTTCTGTTCTCGACAAATGATCTTCTGAGATTATCTGTTATTAGGAATTGTAAATCAAACATTGTTATTTGTTTGCTTCCTTGATAGTTCAATGCCTGGTAGAATGCTCGGCATATGTTCAGGAGATTCAGTATGGCAAAAGAAAAAAGAGTATACGACGAACAGGCAATTCAAACGCTGGACGCACTCGATCATATACGCAAGCGCACAGGCATGTACATAGGCAGAATCGGTGACGGTTCTCACGCTCAAGACGGTATTTATGTCATGCTCAAAGAAGTAACGGATAACAGCATTGATGAATTTATCATGGGTTGCGGGCGACGAATCGATATTACTCGCGATGAGAATACGGTTACCGTGCGTGACTATGGACGCGGCATTCCTCTAGGCAAGGTTGTAGATTGTGTCAGTCAAATCAATACGGGAGCAAAATATAACGATGATGTATTTCAGTTTTCCGTAGGATTAAACGGTGTCGGCAACAAAGCGGTAAACGCTCTTTCATCCTCATTTGAAGTTATAAGCTATCGAGAAGGAAAATTTCATCGAGCTTTATTTGAGAGAGGAAAACTTATAGAAGAAACCTCCGGCGTATCAAAAGAAAAGACAGGTACTTATATAAAGTTTACTCCGGATGATGAGATTTTTAAAAAATACAAGTGGCGAGAGGAGTATATTCATCATCGATTGGAATATTACGCATATCTCAATACCGGGCTTGAGCTTCGCTACAACGGTAAATCATATATCAGCAAAAACGGCCTTAGAGATTTACTCGAAAAAGAATTGGGAGACGATCCTTCGGTATATGAACCTTTATACTATAAAGGCGATAAATTAGAATTTGCCTTTACCCATACACATTCTTACGGTGAAAACTATTTCAGTTTTGTTAACGGGCAACATACTACAGACGGAGGTACTCATCAGAGCGCCTTTCGCGAGGGCATACTCAAGGGCATTAACGAATTTTCCGACCGCAATTTTGCCGGTGAGGATGTAAGAGACGGTCTTATCGGTGCTGTTGCAGTAAAAGTTAAGGAACCTGTATTTGAAAGCCAAACCAAAAACAAGCTGGGCTCAACCGATGTTCGTTCCTGGGTGGTTCAAGAGGTAAGAGATCAGGTGGTTTTGTGGTTGCATAAACACCCGGAAGAATCGGCCAAGTTTGTTGACAAAGTCAAAAACAACGAACGTGTTAGAAAAGAATTGGCATCGATAAAGAAAGAAGCTAGAGAGCGCGCAAAAAAGACTGCTATTCGCATTCCCAAACTTATTGATTGCAAGATGCACTATAGCAATCCCAAAGACTTACGTCGCGAAGAGACTGCTATCTTCATAACAGAAGGCGACTCGGCCGGCGGAGCAATGATTCAGGCAAGGGATGTTCATACTCAAGCTATATATTCACTAAAAGGCAAACCGCTCAATACTCACGGAATGGGTCGAGAAGCTGTCTATAAAAACGAAGAGCTATACAATATAATGAGAGCTCTTGGGGTTGAAGAAGATATGGAGAGGCTGCGTTATAACAAAGTTGTAATAGCCACAGACGCTGACGTAGACGGAATGCATATCAGAAACCTGCTGCTCACCTATTTTCTTAGATACTTCGAAGAACTTGTTATTTCAGGACATGTGTATATTCTAGAAACTCCGCTGTTTAGAGTTCGCAACAAGAAAGAAACCGCCTATTGTTATTCTGAGGAAGAGCGAGATGAAAAAATTGCGAAAATGAGAGGCGCCGAAGTAACGCGCTTTAAAGGTTTAGGAGAAATAAGCCCTGGAGAATTTAAGCAGTTTATAAAAGACGATTCTCATCTGATGCCCATTTCTGTCAATTCAGTAAGCGAAGTTTCAAAAGCGCTTGAGTTTTTTATGGGTAAAAACACTCCTGAAAGAAGAAACTTTATTGTGGATAATCTAATAGCTGATGTGGCATGAGGATGACAGGTCTGCATGCATTGACTATCTGACAACCTTGTTGTTCTAAACGCCGCGTCCACGGGCTGTAGTCAAAAAACCGGTATAAACCTTATTCACAGGTAACAGAAAAACCGAAAACATGGGTAACACTCTGCCGGATATTGAAAAAATCTCTAGGTCCGTTGCTCAAATCGGTCTGCTCCCGTGTTTTAGAAGAGGAACTGCGTCATCGGACATACGCGATGTCGCCGCAATCCAAGGAATTAAAACCATGAGATCATTATCGATATTCATCCTCTTCAGTTTTGTAATGCAAACAAATCGTGCCGAGGCGAATGACAGTATAAACAGTTATGGGCTCCTTGTGGGGTCCAACCTGCCGGGTGAAAACCAGGAAGCGCTTAAATTTTCCCACATGGATGCGACACGTATGAGCGCCGTGTTAAGCGAGATGGGCGGCTTTGTGTCAAAGAACCTTACCCTCCTCACCGACCCGGACAGTCAGACACTCACCGCTGCTCTTGATACGATTCAGACGATCATTGAACGCCATCAAGACCGAAACGAGCAGTCTAGTTTTCTGTTCTATTACTCCGGCCACGCCCGCGCCCGTTCTCTGTCCCTCGGCGACGACGAAGTTCTACTGGAAGAGATCCGTGCACGATTGGAGAAACTCCCGGCGACAGTAAAAATCGTTATCTTGGATGCCTGCCAGACCGGCGCGTTTTCTCGGATCAAAGGGGCGGAACCTTCTGCGGATTTTTCCCACAACTCCATATCAACCTTCAACACGTCGGGCATGGCGGTCATGGCCTCCAGCACCGCATCGGAGCTGAGTCAGGAGTCCGACCTCTTGCAGGGCTCATTCTTCACGCATCATCTTACTGTGGGGCTTCGCGGCGCTGCGGACAGCG
Organism: uncultured Myxococcales bacterium; assembly: GCA_964458775.1. GTDB lineage: Bacteria > Myxococcota_A > Polyangia > JAAYKL01 > JAAYKL01 > CAYWLQ01. The sequence continues at coordinate 4,998 of CAYWLQ010000185.1, forward strand.
ATCGAAACGGGCAGGTCACTCTTCATGAAGCATATCGATACGCCTACAACCATACATTGGTCGCCACTTCGGGAACGGCCGTGGGCTCTCAGCATGTCACACTCGAAACTGATATGAAGGGCAAGGGAGAAATGGTGCTTACGATGCCGGCTGCTGCCACAGCAAGGATTATCTTTCCGGCCTCCCTCAAAGCCGAGATCCTGCTGTACCGAGCCGATGACCGCACTATTTTGGCTGAGGCACATAAGGCCGAAGGGCTCGAAATGGGGCTCGCCTTTCCGCCGGACAACTATCTCGTTTTGGTACGTCGAGGAAATGACGTCCGAGAGTGTACGATTGTTCTCGGCGAGAATCAAATTGTTACTTTTGATCTTGCCCGATGCCGCCTAGTCGAACAGGAATCGGTAACAGTCAAGCATTCCGTCGAAGAAATAACTAAAAAGAGTTCATTCAAATGGCGCCCGCTGTTCGAAGCTGCTATCGGCAGTCTGTGGACACCTCAAACCGACGCATACTACCGAACGCTACAAACATTCGGATACTATAACCAATCAAACTCGATGAGTTTATACTATGGGGCTTTAGCAGGGGTGCACGTCAACCGTTACCTGGCGTTCGGAGCGTTCTATAGCAGTCTGGACAAAATCAAGGGGCGAGAGATTAGGTATTACCCAGGCGGGGACGACAGTCAAGATGTATACTGGCAGTCCCATCGATTCGGCTTCTCTATTAGAGGGACTCTTCCTGTATTTCGGGATCGCCTGATTCCATTTGTTCAACTTGACGTCGGCACAGCTGTTTCAACAATCGGTTACACTGTGGCCACCGTTGGGACAACTTCTAACCGTCACGTGAGAGAAATACGATGGGCGTATGCTCTTTCAAGCAGCGCAGGACTCATAGGTATGCTGTCTCGTAATGTCGGGCTACTGGTCCAAGTCGCTTATATTTTCGCCCCGGCCGTGAAGAATCTTGACGGAGACAAACACAACTGCGGTGGTTTGGCTTTTTTCGGCGGTTTGCACTTTTCATTTGAAGCAAAGGAGACACGATAATGAAACTCAGTTCAAATACGCTTTTAGTGACTTTGACAACTCTTGTTACCTCTGCTGTTTTTGGTTGTGTACCAATAGGTCCCGACCCGGCTGAGGTTATGGTCGAATACGATGCGGATCGGCTCCAGTGCATTGAAGAGAAGTACTTCCTGAGTGAAGGTGAAAATGCGCTTTGCCTTCAAGCCGGCAGTTACAAAACCATTTCCACCTGGTCGTCAATGGATCCGGGCTATGCGCTTCTCGCTGAAACCACCGTCCTATCTACCGGTTGGATAGCTTTCGAAAGATTGCCATCTTTCCAACAATACTGGGTAGGAAATGTGGGAGCGCACTTTTTGGCTCGGAAGACTGGCAATGCGACGATGGAGTTGGTCTTCGATTATCTGGAAACGGATTTTCGCACAGAAAGCAATCCGATGACACCCGCTCCCCGGGACGAACTCAAGCGGAACCCGAATGCAAGAGAAATATTACCTGTAAACCTGGAGGATTGGAAAGCGTTCGATTTCTTTCCGATTCCACCGGACTGGGCGGACGCTGTAGCAATCCATCTGATAAAGAAGGGGACAGGAACTGTTGAATTGTCAAGAGTATACGCAACCATCGGCAATGTCGACATTTCGCTCTTAGAAGCATATGACAACATTAACGGGGGATGCGAATCGGATGATGATTGCGGACAAGCCCTGTCCTGTATTGCAGTACCGAACGGGAGGGAAGCGGATGCGGTCTGCACCCTATGCGAGTGTGACAAGGAAACCGTCTGCGGCGTTTCCATCACGGGCAACTTGATGGAGTGTGTCTTTCCGGGTATCAAGTCCCTCGGGGATTTTTGCGCTGCAGCAGCAGAGTGTGAAGAAGGGGTCTGCTGCAAAGGCCGATGCTCAACTTGCTGCGACGACGAAACGTGCACGGGCGATCAAAAATGCGAACAGCTCGCAACGGACACCCCGCATCAATGCAATCCGGGGCAAGGCACCTACGTTTTGGGAGATCTTTGCTACCGTGACGAAGATTGCGATTCCTCATATTGTAAAGGGGAACCGCACACAATTGACGACTCTGTCGAATGCGGCGGCGCCGATGCTGATACCGAGGCCGACGCCGGAGATGCATGCCCGACTGCAAGAATTCGGTACGGAACCTGTGCGGAGCTTCCTTAGGCACTTTGATGGAGCTCTACAGAAAATACGGCAAGGCTGTGCTGCGCAAATGCGAAAGAATGCTCGGCAACCGAAGCGACGCGGAGGACATGATACAGACCCTGTTTATCGACCTCTTCGATTCCGGAAAGGAAGACGCAGATTTCGCATATCTCTATCGCGCCGCCACCCATCGCTGCCTCAATCTGCTTCGGGACACAAAGAGACGCAAGGAGATTCTCAACCGGGAAACACAAACAGCACCTCTCGGCCGAAACCGACTTTACGACCGGGTTGTCACACTGGACCTGCTTACTAAACTGTTGGACCGTCTCAGCGAAAGGGAGGCGGAAGTGCTCGTCTATCATTACCTCGACGATTTCACACAGGATCAGATCGCGTCACTCCTCGGCATTGCCCGACGTACCGTCTGGAGCGACCTGGACCGGATTCGAACCATTGCCGCAGACCTCGCGGGTCTGCCGATGGATTATTCTAAGAGAGGAGGTACACCATGACCGAGTGTACCCGCCCGTGTATATCGACCCCCCTTGCCTGGTTCACTATCGAGCAGTACCGACTGGGAGATTTGGATCGTGCGGCCGCTGCAGAAATCGCACGGCATCTCGAAAACTGCCCGGCCTGCGCCGAGGTACATGACTACATCAAGCATGACGAAAGTTCTCTACCGCTGCTGCCGATGCGAATGAAAACTTATAACAAAATCCCAAGATCGGTCGGCTTTGCAGGCAAGGCGTTCATCGGCTTGTCGTCAGCGGCCTGCATTCTGTTTGCATTGTTGACCGTGTTTGCCCCCACCAGGACACCTACCCAAAAGAGCGCGTCGACCGGTTTCGCTACGAAGGGGGGGGACCTTGCCTTTTCCATGGTACGCCTGAGGGGGGAAACCGTAATAGAGAACCCCACTCAATTTGAAGAGGGAGACCTATTTCGCCTGTTGATCACCACACCCTACGAAAAAGAGGTTCCTATAGAGGTAGCGGTGTTCCAAGGAGGAGAAACGTTCTTCCCCTTCGCGGAATCCATCACTGTAGAGCCGGGCAATAATAGAGGACTTGAGTGTGCTTTCATTCTGTCTGGAAAAGAGGATGCCCTTGTCTGCATCATCGTCGGAATCCCAATTCCCTCACGGGAGATCTTGCAGAAAAAGGGAGTTTCATCTTTGCCCTCTGAAAACAGCCTTTGTCAAAAGCTCAAAGCCCGGTAATGATCCGGCTGATTTGGGGGAACAACTGTCAGCATGTAAGTTTTACACACTGTGAACCGACTTTCCCTTATCATATCTTAGCCGTTTGAGAAGAAGAGATATCGGATAAGTGGTAGAAACGACATCAGTATAAAGATTTTGTGATATGAATATTGTAAATTTTATCAAAAATATAGCCGGGTTTCCCGATCTAATTCTACTATAGTTATAAGTTATTCGGCACTGTGTTTTGCAAATGCTGATAAACCTTTTTATAAAAAAGACCTTAGTTTTTCGCCAAAAGGAGTAACGGTAATTGATGGTCAAAAAAACAATTCTATATTTTAATTGCTTGCTGATGGTTTTTTTTGCTTTTCAATGCAATACAACTTTTGATTTGCGACACACAGCAGAACTTGATGAGTTAGATTCTGAGGAATCGGATACAGACTCTGAATCGATTAGGGAAGTTTTTACGCTTAAAGAAAAATATGAAGAATACTTTCGCATAGGCGCTGCGGTTGACTACAAATCATATATTTCACATGCCGATCTGATCGAGACTCATTTCAACAGTATTACTGCTGAAAACGAAATGAAGTTTGATTGGATTCAACGCAGCGAAGGAGAATTTACCTTCGGTACACCGGATAGAATGGTCGATTTTGCCGAAGCGAATAAAATGGAAATTAGAGGTCATGCTCTTATCTGGCATCGTCAAACCCCTTCTTGGGTTTTTGCCGGTGTTGACAACCAAGCAGTAACCCGAGAAAAACTTTTGAATCGAATGGAAAAGCATATTTCCGCTGTACTCCAACATTATAAAGGCCGAGTGAAAGTTTGGGATGTTGTCAACGAGGCTATAATGAACGACGGTTCTTATCGAACCGGCGATGAGGAGCAAGATACACAGAAAAGCAAGTGGTTTGAGTATTTGGGTGAGAGCTATATTGCTGAGGCTTTTAAAATGGCCCACAAAGCAGATCCTGAGGTCAGACTGTTTTACAATGATTACTACAACTACTTGCCCGAAAAACAGCAGGGAATCTACAATATGCTAAAAGGCCTGCTTGATGACGGCGTGCCGGTTCACGGAGTCGGGCTTCAGTGTCATTTGAGAATTGAACCGTCAAACAACAGTTCTCATCATGCTTATTATCAAACTGTAGAAAATCTCGAAAAGGCAATATTGTTGTATTCGTCAATCGGCTTGGACATTCAAATAACCGAAATGGATATTTCTATTTACTCGCCCAATATTTCTTATACTCAAGACAACTATTACACCGTTGAGACATTCACTAAAGAAATTGAAGAAATACAGGCCGAACGCTATCGAGAATATTTTGAACTATTTAGAAAACACAGTAATGTTATTTCAAGTGTAACTTTTTGGGGCATCGCCGACGACAATACCTGGTTGTCAGAATTAAGCTCGAAGAGACAAGATTTTCCGCTCTTATTCGATACAGAACATCAACCGAAATTAGCGTTTGATGTTGTTTTTAATTTTTAAATAGTGTTCATCTCAAAACGCCGCTATTGACCATAGTCATTTGCCCAAAACAATTTTGATAAAATCATCCTTCTTTAGGTTGCCCAAAGAACCTGATTTTGCGCTTTCCTCATCATATACGGTTACTGAATCAGGAG
>CAYWLQ010000186.1:0-9920 GCA_964458775.1 uncultured Myxococcales bacterium
ACAACAATCTATACCTTTACAGAAGCGCAAATGGCGGGCCGTACGAGTGATGTTCTCAGCGTTGTATTGTCCAGCTCTACTATTAGCGGAATTACTGTACATGCTGCAATGTTTGACAATGTAAACCAGACAACTCCTGTTCCCTCCGGAGGAGTTGTCGCTTCTACAAACACTAGCGGAACAAACCCCAGATCGACTGTTGTTACGGTTCCCAACGGAGGTGCGGTTGTTAATTTTGCCGCAACGACATCTTCCTGGAATATGACGACATGGAGCAGTAGTCCTGCTTCTAACATTGCGGAGCGAACTGATGTTATTGGTAGCGCAACAACAGCGGGTTCGGCGGCTGATGCTTTCTTCGGAACCGGAGGAAGTGTAACCTTCCAGGGATCATGGTCAACTGCTACGGGCGGTCGAGTAGCGCAAGTTAGCATGGTACTTTCTCCAGCCACAACTACAGCACCGTGCATTAATACACCTAATTGGCAATGTAAGACGCCTTACACCGGAGCTTCTGCTGTTATGGAGGAAACCTGTGCTACGGGCAATGCTTTTTACAGCCAAACCTGCTGCGATTCATGTGTTGATGCATCTTGCGGTTATAAGTGGTGCGATCGCGGTTACAGAAACGACGGTACTAATTGTGTATTGTGTACCATGGGGTCCTGTAATGATTACTGGGAGTATCCGGAAAGCATTAACTGTGCTGCCAACAAACCCGTTGATGCTTCTTACAGCGGATTTACCAATATTGCTACTACCATCATCAGGCCGTCAGCCAAGGACGGCGCTTGGAAAAACGCTGTTATTGTGGTTGACGGTTCCAAAGGCGGTGCCGGTAACTTCTATATTACTGTTGAAAAGGTTCGCTGGGTATCCAGTCCTTGCGAACGCGTTGATGACGACATGCGAATTTGGGATGCAACCAGTGTGGGCGGTGCCGGCAGAACCTATTACGATACACTCAATGATCTAGCCAATAGTCATCACAACAGAACCTCTACAACTTGCGGCGGTTTCAATTGTACTCCCACCTGGTCAGGAACAAACGTTTATCATGCTTCGTCAACAGCCAACCAGTTCTGGCCGGCCGAGATTTTCTACAGCATAGCCAGACCGGCAGCTGCAGGTTCATCTACTTATTGTGTTACCACATCTAATCCGGCTTCAAATGCCCTTGATGCAGTGCTCTCTTTATACACTGCAACAGGCACAGGTTCCTGTAATACGACCAAGACTTATGTTACCGGAGCGCGCAACAATTATTTGAGCACAAGAGAAAAATTGGAATTTACGGCTAATGCGGGAACCAAATACTTGGTGGGCGTTTCTCGTTATGAAAGTCTTAACAGGCCGTGTTTTAATGGTTCCGGAGATAATTGTGATGTTAATGTTAATATTATAGAGGGAACCTGTCCGGTGACCTGTGTTGCTTTGACCGATTGGTATACCGGCTATACTCCGGCTTCGGCTTCTGCTAACATTCAGTACAGCACCGCGCCGACTTACAATACCGGCACCATAGGGACTATTAAGAGATATCTAGTTACGGGTAATACATCCTCTGCCGGTCGTGCTAATAACTTTGACTTGGGAGTCGGTTGGGACGGAAAGGACGAGGTGCATCAACTCAACTATCTGGATGCCGGATCGGCTACTCTTTACTTCAGCGGCTGTATGTACGGCGGATCAGGTACTTACAATGGTATGATGGCTTTGTATGATTGTCGGGGAAATCTGCTGATTTCTAATGATGACGGAACCAACTGCGGTGTCGGAAGAATGGCGGAATTTTCTTACACGTTGCAAGCTGCCAATCAGCCATACTATCTGGTGGCGGACGGAAGAAACTCAACAGATAACGGATCATTTAATATCGCAATTTACTACGCGCCGACCTGTACCGACGGTTTGCAAAACGGAACTGAGACCGGAGTTGACTGCGGCGGTTCATGTCCTGCATGTCCTCCGACTTGTACGGACGGTATTCAAAACGGAAGTGAGACAGGAGTTGATTGCGGAGGTTCATGTCCGCCTTGCGGTTGTGCTGCCGGAAGGTGCAAGTTAGATGCGGATTGTGTTGCTCCGAACCCGTTCTGTAATCTAGATCCGTCGGTTGTGGATTCAGACGGTTGCGGAATATGCGATTCTAAATTTGTTCAATGTGAAAGTACTAATACGCCTTATCAAACCATAATAGAAGGCAGTAAAGTAGATGGTATTACTTTCTCTTCCATAGCTATGAACGGCGGTTGTATTAGTGTTGATACAGCCGGAACTATTGACGTATGGCAAGAAACTTCAAATCAAAATCTAGCTATGAAAATGCAGAATCCGGATTATAAATATCCTTTCGGTACACCTGTCCCGCAGTTTACAGGAACCTGTACACCTTCTACAACACCATATACTATGCATTGGCATACAACTTACTGTAGAAGATTTAACGGTGTGAGAACAATTGATTATTGGCCGACATTAAATTGGTCTGATTGGACTGCCGGTTCATGTACTGAAATCGGACATCTTTACGGAACCCAGATTGTCAATAACTGGTGGAAGGAAACCAGAATACCGGTAAGACGTTATGCGCTTTCTATGGATATATATTTTACTAACTCCGGTAGCAATTGCTCAATGAATTTTGATGTCTATTATGATACCCCTTGGGGATCATTGAGTACTGCTCTTACTTGCGCACAATCTCATAGCGCTGATTCTTCATATTTTGGTTCTAATCCAGTAACCTGTACTCCCAATCCGCCGTGGTAGACTTGATTTCGCTTAAAACAAAGAGAACGGAGGAATACCAGAATGAGACAATCACGCATAATTGCAATTATCAATAAAAATTTGTTAGTAATGTTTCTTATAACAATTTTCTCCTTTTTAAATTCCGGATGCAAGGACGAGGGTTGTTCCACCAATTCGGACTGTCCTTCGGGACAACTGTGCGACAAAAACGGCAAGTGCTATGCTCCTGAGGCGGATACGGACTCTTCTTCTGACGGTGATACAGATGCGGATTCAGATGCTGATGCAGACACCGATGCTGATAGTGATACCGATGCGGATACCGACAGTGAGATAGATACCGAGTCGGATTCTGACGCAAACTGTGTTGCTGCGAAACATAACAAACAGACCTGCGAAAGAAATTGCGAGTGCCTTTCCGGGCATTGTGACAAAGGTGTTTGCTGTTTGGGCGGAGACTGCTGCTCAAATGCCGATGATTGTATAAACGATCTTTGTAAAGCTGCCTCTTGCGACGGTAACGGTGACTGTGTTTATCGAACAGAAGGCTATGCTTGTGCCATTGAGGACAAAGACGGTGCCGAAACCTGTTCCGGTAACTCTGTATGTAACGGTGAAGGTTCCTGTGTTGCTCTAGAAACTGCGGAATGCGGCAATTATAAAACTTCCGCTTATTCCTGCACTGCCGAGTCGGCGGTTGCTGAGTGTTATACGGACTGTACCACTCAAAATGTCAGAACAAATTGCATTGACGGGTCTGTCTGTCAAAACAGCAAATGTGTGTTTCTGGGTTTAGCGGCGGGAGAGTCCTGCGAGCAAGACGAAGCATGTCAATCGGGGCATTGTCAGAACGGATTTTGCTGTACCCACGGAGACTGTTGCTCTGAGGCTTCGGATTGTCCTTTGAGTCTATGTATAAATAGAGGCTGTTCTGTTGATAAACGTTGCGTATATAACTATACCGGTCTCGGTTGCGGTTCTGAAGACAAAACCGACGGTGAAACCTGTCAGGGGATTGAGCGCTGCAACGGGGCAGGGGACTGTTTGCCTCTTGCATCCTGTAATGATGCTTATGCATGGAATCCTTCGGCTAATCCTCCCTTTTCTTGCGATACAAATCTGGCAACGGAAACCTGCTATACAGCTTGTGCCAACAGCACTAGATGTAATGCCGGTTATGAATGTAATGGGAGCCAATGCTTATATATCGGTATTTCCAACGGCGCTGCCTGCACAGGAGACGGCCAATGCAATTCGGGAAATTGTAATAACGGTATTTGCTGTCCTTTAGGAGAAGAATGCTGTTCGACAATTGCGGATTGTTCTCAGTCACAATGCAATACTGTTTATTGCAGCAGCAGTTTTGCCTGCATTTATCAGCCGACTTCATGCGGTTTGGAAGATACCTTGGACGAGCCGGGTGATAACAGCGGCACCTGTATAGGTAATGAGCGTTGCGACGGTTACGGAAACTGTGTTGAGGTAGAAAAATGCGAAGGCGCGTATGCTCCTCGCGGCGGTTATTCCTGTGCCGAGGATGCCGTGGAAACCGTTTGCTTTACTTCATGCACGTCTTATAGACAATGCTCAGAAGGTTATACCTGCTCGGTCGATTCAGAATGTGTGCCGAAAAAAGAAGACGGACAAAGCGGTTGTACAAAAAACAGCGATTGTTTGTCCAGTTATTGCAACTCTGCTTCGGGAGTATGCTGTGCCGGCGGAATATGCTGCAACGACAACAGCGATTGCGGAACAGCTCTTTGTGATACAAACACTTACTCGTGCGTTATGTCATGCAAAATCGGCGGTGCCGATGATGATACAGTATGCGAAGCTTTCGGAGCCTTCCACTGTGACAGCGGCGTATGCAATGAGGATTTCCAAAACGGTGAAGGTCCGTGTGATGAACCTTCGGATTGTGTCTCGGGTTATTGTGATGCTACCACTGCAATCTGTTGCGAGGGCGGTGCATGTTGCGCCTCCGATGATGATTGTGAGGGAACCCTTTGCGGTGCTGACGGTCAGTGCGGTGAAGGTTGTGCAAACAATGATGATACAACGTGTGCAGACGGTTATCATTGCGACAATGATGTTTGTGCAAAAGACCTTCCCGACGGACAAGGAATTTGCGACGAGAACTCGGATTGTGTTTCCGAAAACTGTACTTTGGAAACCGGCATTTGTTGCTCTCAGGGTGATGGTAATTGCTGTTCTTCTTCGGCGCATTGCGATGACGGAAATTCGTGCACTCTTGATATGTGCTCTTCTCAGTTCCATTGCTACTCACTTCCTAAGTCACCAGGAGAAAGCTGTGATGACGGAGTGTTCTGTAACGGTACGGAGCGATGCAATGTTGAAGGAATTTGTGAATCAGCGATTGAGCCGTGCGGCGAATCTGAATCTATATGTACAAATATGGTTTGCAACGAGGCTGAAAAAACCTGTGATGTCGTACCTATCCCTAATATGATAGGGGAACCGTGTTCAGAACAACTCTTCTGCCTGGGAGACAGGACAATGGTCTGTACCGAAACCGGTCTTTGCGCTGACCCCGATCCTTTCGGTCCAGGAGGATGTCCTGACGATCCGAGCAATCCGTGCACTCAATACATATGTGACGAAGAAAATGACAGATGCGAAGAAATAGTGCTTTCCAACGGAGCAAGCTGTGATGACGGAGATCCGTGCACCGGCGAAAATCAGTGTTTTGCCGGACAATGCGTTCCCGGACCTTTCTTACCCTGTAACGATTACGATCCGTGTACTGAGAATCCTTGCTCTGTAGGGGGAGACGGAGAAGCTGTTTGCGGCGATCCGGTAGAAATAGAGGACGGTTTACCCTGCAATGATATTTTTGCCTGCTTCGGTTCAGAGCCAATTTGTATGGCGGGAGAATGTATACAAAGCGAAGAAGTATGTAAGGACGATATGGGTATTTGTACCGTTAACCAATGTAATGAAAAATGGCACAATACGGTTGATTGCGCGCAGTCTGTTTCGAACAGTGCGCGTATGGTTGAATGCGGGCAACAGAACATTCCTATAAGCGGAGACATTTTCAGGACTCGTGAATATTACGAATATGGAGATCTATGTTTCGGAGAATATCCAGGCATGGAAGCCGTAATTGCGGTGTATATTCCAAGAGCCGGTAGCATTACCGTTACTGTTGCCAATGTATCCCCCTCAATGGACATCTACATCATGTCATTGGGAGACTGGTGTAATGAAAGCACCTGCGTGGAGGCCGGTTTGAACGGCATTAATGTTACGAAAGACGGCGGCGGATACTATGTTTTTGTGCTGGAAGCCGATGGAATTTTGCCTCCTGACTCTCTCGAAATTTCTGTCAGCGATTGTCCGTAACGATACTCTGATGAAATGTAATGAAAATCCCCCTAAACGCCTTTTTCAAAGGGAGCAACGAAATCCTGCATGTTTAGGTTCGGTCATTGCTGTTGCTGTTATAGCGACATTCATTTCAGCTTGCGGGGCTTCTGAACAAGGCCGGACTGAGAAAGACTCATCTGTTGTTTTACAACGCGATCCAAAATGGGCTTCTCCCTTAGAACTTCCGGGTCTGCCGAATCTTCACACGGTTGCACCAAATATATATCGCGGAGCTCAACCTTTGCCTGAGGGATTTGTTTCTTTGAAGAAGCTGGGGGTTCGAACTATTGTTAATTTTAGGCGACATTCTTCTGACCTTGATGGGCTAAAACAAATCGGTTTGGAACATGAATTTAAAGTTGTTGAGATTCCTATGTACACATGGGATCTTACTGACGAGAGAGCGGCTGAGTTTCTACGTATTGTAGAGAACGAAGAAAACCTTCCTGTTTTCTATCACTGCAAGCACGGAGCAGATCGAACAGGTGCTATGACTGCAATTTTTAGAATATCTCATCAGGGATGGAGTGTTGAAGACGCAATACTAGAGATGACCGAAGGATCGTTTGGATATCACTCTATTTGGACCAATCTGATTGCATATCTTAAAAAATACGATACAAATCGAATACGTGCTATTATTAAAAACTAGTAGTTTTAGAATATCGGATTTTTCAGTACGGTAAAAAGCGACCGAAAATAAGAGGAGCTGTTTTGACCCGCAATCTGCCCAGAAGTTTAAGCCTGTTCGGCGCCGCTATGTTGGTGGTGGGCAATGTTGTGGGAGCAGGAATTTTTACCACAGCCGGCTTTCTGGCTACCGAAGTTCATCATCCGGTAACCTTTGTGGGCGTATGGATTATCGGCGGTTTTCTAACTTTACTGGGCGCTCTAACCTATGCCGAATTAGGGGCAATGTTTCCTCGTGCAGGCGGCGATTATCAGTTTATAAAAGAAGCCTACGGACCGGCGGCCGGGTTTACTCTCGGATGGCTCGGCTTTATGATTATCTTTCCCGGCTCTATTGCCGCTCTTTCCATGGCTACAATCGGTCATATCAGCGTTTTACCTCCGATAGGCGGCTCAACCAAAATTTATGCTCTTTCGCTGGTTCTTCTTTTGGGTACTCTCAATTATGTCAGCACCAAAATAGCGAGTTCTACCCAGTCTGTCGTTACGGTGGGAAGCGTTGTTTTGCTTGCGGGTCTCGCTGTGTTTGGATTTATGTCTCAAAACGGCAATTACCAAAGCTTTACAGCCGAACCCGGTTCTTCTTTTGGTTTCACAGGGTCAGCCATGATCGCTGTTTTCTTTACATACAGCGGTTGGTTTGCAGCTGCATACGTAGGCTCAGAAGTTGTTCGCCCTGAGAGGAATGTGCCGCTGGCTCTAATTATGGGAACACTGACGGTAACTGTATTATATACTGCGGTAAATGCGGTTTATCTGTATGCGATTCCTTTAGATGAAATGAAAACCCTAGCCGGTGCCAATGCAGCCGAAATAACGGCAAAAAGACTTTTCGGTTCAGGATTCGCTTGGATAGTCGGTTTGGCGGTCATTCTTGCTATTGTAAGTTGTATTAACGCCTCTGTAATGACAGGAGCGCGGGTTTGCTATGCAATGGCCGAAGACGGCATTTTTTTTAAATCTCTAAAAAAAATACATCCTCGTTTTTCAACACCTCATACAGCGGTTGCGGCTCAGACAATAATTGCATTTCTGTTTGTAATTGTGGGGTCGTTTGAAAAACTGTTGGGATATGTAGTGTTTGCCATGCTTCTGTCAAATACTGCAACCGGTATTGCTCATATTAAACTGCGGGTACAAAAGCCTAATCTAAATCGACCTTACCGTACTGTGTTTTATCCTGTTGTCCCAATTGTTTTTACAGCAGCTCACGCTCTGTTTGCAGCTGCAATTGCATTCGATCAGCCGACTACCTCTCTTATCGGTCTCGGCATTGCTCTTACGGCTCTTCCTGTTTATTATTTGAGAAAACGATTTTTTTTACAGTAAAAGAATAATAGAAATAGAAACTCATTTATAATAACAACAACCGAATAGCGAAAGAAAACAAAAACAGATTTCTAAAGGAGGCGGGAAAATGAGAAAACAAATAATTATTGCAACCGTTATGGTTTTGGGTTTGGTAACGGGATGCGGCGGAGCACCTACGGTTGCAGAGTCGCAGTCTGCTGCTAATGCTGAGACAGACGCTCAAACGATTGAGGGAAATAACACTCAGAACCGGGAAACTGAGAGTTCTCCTGATACAGGAAAAACGCCTGTTACAGAAAGCGCCGCCAAACAACCCGAAGAGCAGTCTGTTTCAACTGCTAAAGATGACTCAGTAGAAAACACTGCTTCCGGCTCAGAAGAAGCTAAAGAAGCTATAGAAGCACGCATTACTGACAAGAACATTGTAATCTCAGGAAAAGTACTGTTTGAAACAGGCAACGCCAAGCTCAAACCTGTTTCGTTTCCGGTTTTGGACCAAGTGGTTGAAGCTTTAAAGAAGCATCCTGAGATTGTAAAGCTTCATGTAGTGGGCCATACGGACAGCGACGGCAATGCAAATGCAAATAAAAGCTTGTCAAAAAGAAGAGCAACCTCAGTAGTAAACTATTTAGTCAAGAACGGAATAGAAGCTGACAGGCTTGCAGCAGTGGGGGCCGGTCAAGATGTGCCCATTGCCTCAAATGATACCCCGGAGGGCAAGGAAAAGAACAGAAGAGTAGAATTTGACATTATTGAGAGAGTCAAGCTAAGAGCATTCAAACATACAGCCGGTACAGCATCAGAAGGGGCTGTTAACAAGAGCAGCAAAGAAGCCTCCGATGATGAAATCGAAGAAATGATTGTAAAAGACGGCTTGGATAAGAAGTTTTGATATTTGGAAAAAGACTATAATTCAGCGTCCGGTCCGCTAATTTGAAGTGCATCGAGTTCTGTCGGAGATAATGCCCCTTGCCAGATGCGTACTTCGTTATATGCGGCGTTAGCTGTACTGTCTGCGGTATAGTGGGACCTGCCCAACCAAAAATTTGTATCATTAAGATTGTTAAGGGTGTTCTCTGTTTCGAAGTATCCAAGCGGATCGCCGATTTCTTCACTGGAGGAAGGTGCTGCATACCAAGTAACAAGAGTAGAACCGTCGGTACCTGCACCCGGTTGTATTACCATAACGATATGAAATTCCGTATTTAAAGTATATGCATGAGTTGTGCTATCATAGTTAGCAGTGTCAATAGATGTTTTCCATTCAACCCTGGTGTTTTCCAATGTACTGCCTGAAGTCCAGTTCATAAACAAATTTTCACCATCATTCAAACCGGTGTCAAAAATTCGAGACCAATTATTGATAGATATCTGAGTAGCCCATAATTCGACGGTTGCGCTCCCGTCAATTGAAGATAAAAGACCGCTGCCCAACGATACGTAAGCTGAAGAGTCTTGGGGACCGCCTTCTAAAACAACTCTGTTTTCTTCAAGAACGCAGGTTCCGCCGCTGCCGTCACCGGCTGTAATTATTTCAGCGTTGCTTTCACCCACTGAATCTTCAAGAGAATTGTTAAAGCTCCAGCGATGGAGCAATCGTCTCCCTTCATCAGTATCGGTGTCAGTATCGGTGTCAGTGTCAGTGTCGGTATCGGTGTCAGTGTCAGTGTCGGTATCGGTGTCAGTGTCGGTATCGGTGTCAGTGTCGGTATCGGTGTCAGTGTCAGTGTCGGTATCGGTGTCAGTGTCGGTATCGGTGTCAGTGTCGGTATCGG
>CAYWLQ010000187.1:0-3536 GCA_964458775.1 uncultured Myxococcales bacterium
ATCCAATGATTTCAAAATAGCCCTATCAAGTATTTCTGTGTATTGGACACTACTGATACTAGATAAAGGCGAAGTAGAATACTGTAGAAGATAATATATCATATGTATAGATAGAGTCACATCTCCTGCTGGTAATTCAGGTAATTTTTTCTTATCCGGCAAGTCTCTTGGTATGACAATTGCTAAACTAACTTTTAGTAAAATATCCGCCGGTCAAGAAAAGACAACTGATCGTTTTTTTGTGCTGCCTGCGGTGGAAAGCATTCTAGTGTGGTTTCAGGTAAATAGTATCCATCTCAAAATGCCCCTTTTTTTAAAAGTCGGGGCGTCAGTTGACGAGCGAGTATGTATGATTTTACGATGTTACGCAGTGAGGAGACCGATGCCCCCGACCGAAAAGAGTACTTACGAGATGGATACTAAATAGGTTGTATAAATCAATAGGCAATTCGCGGGGCGTACAAGGCACAACGATGAGCAATTGTAGAGTTATTGCGAGGAGGAGCAACACAGCCGAGGAAGTAAAGTGACGTTGAATCATATGATGAATTTGCCTAACACTACACTAGTGGTCCAATTTTAGCGCGTTATGTCTTTCCATGTTGGAAGCGATCTTGCGCAGCAAGACATCTGATTCATTAATATATCAACCGGATATAACCATAGATAGGAGTATTTTATGCAAGCGATGTTTAATATAGAAGAAAGAGATATTACAGAAAAGAAGACGTTATTGCCAATACTAACGTGTTTTAGATTTCCAATCATATTTTTAACTCTTTTGGTCACAATATCATGTTCTGATACAAAAGCCGATAATCCCGTGAAAGATCTATCCGAAACAAAAAAGGCAGAATTAGACTTTCAAAAGGCCGCAAAATTGTTCAAGTCTGCCGTTGATACCTATACTTATGAAAAACGAACACTGTTTTTTGAGGAGATTACTCAATCACTGAAGGAAATGGAAATTGACTTTGACGCGTTATCCTCCAGCATCGACGGATTAAGCAGCCTGAAAAGGATCGAAGCACGTCAAAAACTTAAAGAACTCAGAGCCGGTAAGATAAAAATGGAAAACCAAAGCGATGCAGCTATGAAAGCCGACAAAGTTTCTTGGATACCAATACGCGATGAAGTTTCAAATACATTTACTGAACTTATGAGCGAGTTTCATAGGCTGAAAAGAACAATGATATAGTTTCATTGCCGCCACAACTGGACATTTTCTGAACATGGCATCAACCTTTCAAGATTTTTTCATTGCAGTCACTCATGACAAGGAGCTATGCCGAACAAAATTAAGAATGCATTTGTTCTCAGAAATACAAACAGATACTCCAAATAACCGACCCTCTAGGCATTGTAATCATTGGAGATATTTTAAAATGGCAACTCACTCATCCACCTCGCAATCAATAATAATATCCATATTAACTAGCTTCAACAACAGAGTCTTTCGCGACAAGAAACATTTCTTGCTCTGTAATAATTTTCACGAATGGACACAAAAGAAGCAGGCTATGTTATTTGATACCCATAGGAATCTGTTAGTTGTTAACTACCCGGCTACACAGGCATATAATCAGATAATTCTGGCAAAAACTTTTTACGAAATATCCACAATGGCATGGACTGTTGCACCTGTCATCGCACTGTACGGACGGGTAAAGAGCATTCAATCAACTTTATCAAAAATGAGGGTTCACGGCTTGGCGAATAAGCATATCCTAGATACCATAGGAGTAAGGGTAGTATTTGTCCGCATCGAAGATTGCTACCGATTGGTCAAACAAATTCATAAAAGATACACATTCATAGAAAACGAGTACAATGATTATATTAAAATACCGAAGCCAAGCGGATATCAATCATTACATACTACTATTCTGGCTTCAAGCAAACTCCCGATAGAGATTCAGATTCGAACACAAAAAATGCATGCTCTTGCAGAAAACGGCAGTGCGGCTCATTGGTTGTACAAACAACGAAGTTAGAACCTTATTATAATAAATTGCTGTCTTTACAAATGGCTGTCTTTACAAGGCCATATACAAAACACGTTCGGTTTAAACTCTACGTCTTGTCTCAAAGACTTATGGTGTCTGGATTTATATCGGCAGCAAATCGCCGATTCTTGCCTTTGCGACACCGATTGCAGTGTCGGCCGCTCCATAGTAGACAAAAATACTATCGTCGACTTCTGCGATTTTGGCATTTCTTTCCACCACTGCTCCGCAGGTAAAAACGACACGGGGCACCCAAAAATCACCGGCTGAGGTTTTACCGATTTCAAAATCCGCCTCAGGTTCCAAAATTGGGTTTGGGGATTGATAAATTACTAGAGACGGATCATGCAAATCCATTAACAACACCCCCAATCGATAGGTCTGATCGTAATCGACTCCATGGTAGATATTAAGCCAGCCCATCTCTGTTTTTATAGGCTGGGCACCGGCTCCAATTTTAATACCGTCCCACATCATACCGGATCTTGGGCTGATAACGATTTTGTGACCCAAGCGAGGACAGGGACAGGTGAGTTGTTCGGTGAATGATATCCACATTGCGGGATCCATACGGTGATACACAGCATATTTTCCGTTGAAAGTTTCGGGGTAAAGCACAGCGTCTTTATTGGACACTCCGGGAAAAGCAAGCCCATGGCGTGTCCACTGATCGAATTTTTTTTCTAAAAACGCTTTTTGAGAAATTGATGCCATTGCGATTTGAGCCAAATCACCATCAAAAGCTGTATAGAGCATATATAAGCGATCACCGATAATTGTTATTCGGGGATCTTCACATCCTCCCAGCTCACTAACATTTTCAGGAACAAAAATCGGTGTATCCAGTCGTCCGTCAATATGAACACAGTTTTTAGACCACGCCAATCCCAGTCTTGATATCTTGTCTTCGCCGAAGGCACGATAAATTATATAGGTAACATCCTGTAGTCGCACAGCAGCGGCATTGAGAACATATCGAGATTCCCACGCATGTTCCGGAACGGGCTTTAGAATAGGTCCGGACGTCGGACGTATAAGTCTTTTGGCCAAAGACGGTTCAGCATCGCAGGTTTGGAGCGCGACAATGCTCTCCGAATCCACGGTTACGCCCAGTAGATGCTCCCCCAAATCCGAAGATTCGCGGCCTTGTTTCATAAGGTTAGAAACAGCTCTTCGGAGAGTACGTTCATCTCCACGACCGGCCGATTCTAAATAGCCGAGAAGAAAATCTCTTGTGGCCCAGTCCCTCTCCACTAGCGAAGACAATGGAGTCGGTGGGCCTTGCCCTCCGCGGCTGCCAAAACTGGCCCAGGTCCAAGCCGATAGGGGAATAAACGTATTATCAGGCAATGTTGTGCAAATGTGATAGACTTCTGCAGCCTTTGCCAAAAGATCAGCAGCCTTTCTTGTTTTTACATCAAGTCTTTTAGCAGCGGCAAAATTCCATAGTTTTTGAACCACCGACCGTTGTTGATGGTTTTCAAAAATGTTGTGGGCGGAAAGTACTCGACGGCCCCAGTGTCCGCGGAT
>CAYWLQ010000187.1:3546-9807 GCA_964458775.1 uncultured Myxococcales bacterium
GTTGCTTGTCAGGTACCGGCTCCTGCCACACCTCAGAAAACGCCTCAATGCCGGCTATTCTTTTTACAGTTTTCAATATGAACCATAATGTTGAGAGGTGTTGAGCTTGCGGTTGAAGATAACTTACCGAAACCATGCGTCCGGCCATTCGTAGTAGCGAAGTTTCAGAACTAACTTCATCGTTTGATTCAAAATATTTTAAGTTCAACGACGCACATTGAAGCGGTGCTATATGAAACCAGTCAGGAGATGCTTCGTGCAAAATAAGGTCTAGAACTCTATCTAGATAACCTTTTCTATCAGTCCATGCTGCCATAGCAAGCAGATCGTTAGCCGGATAAGCATTGAGAAGTTTAAAAGAACTATTTGCATTTAAATACACTGAAAGATTTCTCGGCGGTGCTTTGAGTACAATGTATCTGGCAGCATCCGGTGTAAGCTGAAAGCAATTGCCGTTCGAGAATTCGCGAACACAGTGGTCGATCATGTCGCTAACGCCGTTCCGGGTCTCAAGGCTATAGGGGAAAAGTGTTTGCGATAGTCCGTCATCTAGACGTGTCATAAAGTCCCCAACACTCCAAAGCACGCGTTCTGTGTCTAAAATATTTTCCACATCAAGGTCTTCTGTGAGGAACCGTCTCATAGCAGCGCGCCTGTCTTGTAAAATCTCCTGATATACCTCATAGGCCCATACTGAAGTACCGTCCTTATTTTTCAACTCCTGCGGTACAACAATATCCACATTAGGGACGAACTCCCAAGCCCCCAACCGCGGAAGATATGACCCTCTATCTTGTTTGTGATTTCGCCAGGTTTCTTGAAATATCGGCCATTCATTGATAAAGGCATCTGCTTGACAATCAAACTCTTGCTCTGTCAGAACCAGGTTAGCTCTAAGACCAAGGTCTCTTTGCTCATCCGTCAGATGAACGTATTCCTCCATGTGTCGGTTACAACCAACAAGGTGAAGAAACCGCGCCAAAAAGAGAGGAAACAAACCGTCCACTGTATCGCTCGGATGCGCAATTTCTGAAAAGCTAAAAGCAATGGCAAATCGCTGAAGAATATCGTTCCACTGCTGCCCCGTCAGACCGTAATTGTCTGAGCCGCCGTCCGCCCATTGCTCCATTTGCTTTCTCGTTTCATCCGGAATAAGGTGATTAAAAAGCGTATAGTCAAAATGATCAAATTCGCTTTTAAAATGCAACTGCAAATCGTCTTTATTTATTTCTATTTCAGGCGGCAACTTGTGTGGAATGGGACCGATGACATTGGGGTGCTTAACAAGAAATGGTCTGTTAATCCATCGCTTCTGATTATCTTTGACCACAGTAAGCAGACCGGCGGTTACTTGGCGAAAAAGTTGCTTGATATTTCCCATATCGTACGTAAATGAATCAATGCCGAGGCAGACCTCGCAGATTGTTAAATTTTCCATAATCGCGTGACATGTAAGCCATGAATCAAAGCCTAGAGTGGTACAGTCCAACGAACAGTATTTGATATTGTCAAGACATGACCGCATTAGTCGGTATGAAAGCGCCATAATGCTTGGTATGGGTTGCCGTATTCTAAAACCGTAAATTCCGGTAATCAGAGGATACGCGATGAGGTTTTCCACCGGGTTTGCAAACGGATGACGATTAAATCGGGCAAGTGCTAGGTCAGTCTTATTTTGCACGATTGCGTCGTAGAGACGTACAATCCAATGCGGAGAAAACCCGTTTCCCGGTATATCGGCACTGCCTTCCTGCGGTACTAAATCGGGCAGCAGGAGAATGAGTTTTGCGCCAAGCCTGGTCGCAAGTTCCATTAAAGCGAAAACGCTCATGCCTCGCCCGGAAAGATGCGGGTCGAGATGCAGATGCCTAATCCGCACAGGGTTTTTGTCGCTATCGACATTATTAATACACGTGTTTTCGTTGTTGTCCTTAACTTCCGGTCCGACAAGTACAATAGCGGACAATTGGGACAAACCGTGGTACACAAGCCCGGCTTGAGCTGTATCCACCACTCTTTGCACCCGGCTGTCTTCGTTAATAATCGGAATACCTATTATTACATCTAACGGAGTCAAATTGATGTTTGTGATCTCGCTATCCATATTCTCTTGAAAAAGTGATATCAGCTTATTATCCATTATTACCTCGAAGGCTCTTTTGCATGAAATGTGCCGGTGCTATCCGATTTGGTTATTGCGCAATTATAAGTAGATTTATGTACTGCACATGATTGCGACAGACTAAGTTATGATAGCCAAATTAAATACTGTGCTGTGCTTTCCAAAATTTTTTCAGTGCAGCCGATTAATCGCGTGATTGTCAAAAACATGGCCCGGAAGATGCATGGACGGTAGACCGAAGAGAATGCAAGGTGCGTTCAAGACCTGAGAGACAATCATACAAAGGAAAGTTTTAGACTTTTCGAGTCGAGCTGAGAAATTCCTTTGCAAACATAGATAAGAGCGTGGTTGACAAAAACAAACCATAAAAAGAAATAGTAGAAAACAAACATAACTAAAAAAATAGCGCTTTGTAAGCAAGCTCGCCGATAGGCATGGAAAGGGGAAATGTTTGCGAGCAAGAACAAAAAGGTTTGAGAGTTAAACCTATGGAGGAAAAGGTCACAGATGAATTTAACGGGAAATAAAAAGCTCAGCAAGGGCTCACCAATGAAAGAACCTGCCTTTGCAGAGGTTCGTACCGGCAACTGTCGGTTCAATGTCATCATTGAGGGCGAATCAGAGGAACCAACAATTGAAAGGAACAATTTTATGAAGAACACAATGAAACAAACATCAACATTTGCCTCAGCAAAAACGTCACTACGGCAGAGGATTATCGGCACAAATATTCTTACTGCTCTTCTATGCGCTATGGCTTTTTGGGGGTGCACAGAAGACGATAAAGACAATGACGCTAACAACAACAGTGACAATAATCGGGATACAAACGTCTCATCGACGCACGGCGCTCTTAATGTCAATGTTATTCCCGGAACCGCTTCAGTGATTGTAATGGGACCGGACAGTTACAACGAGAGCTTTGACGGTAATAATCTTCTTGTAGATTTGATGCCTGGTCAGTATATCGCGACGGCATCATCACCCTCGTTCGGCAACTCTGAAGCGGAGATCAACGTGGTTGCCGGCCAAACTTCCAGCATCACAATGGTCCTTCAGGCGACACATGCTGTTGCAACCTCACCTCACACTGTGTATCGGGATGCAAAGGGAAACCTAATTCCTCTTAAATCTGCGGATCTGCAGTCCGGCAAGGTGGTATTTTACGCATGGCTCGAAGATGAACCGTCCGGAATCAAGCCTGCCAATTTAATGGGCACCGTCGTTTCCGACCCGGGCAGCCCTCTGGTTACCGAACAGAATGAGTCCGCACCGAGTTATACCCAGAACCTCGCCGCAGCGTGGGTCGGTTTTAAAGACCCACAAGGTGTCGTACGACCTGTCATTGGTGCCAATGTACGATGGGAAATCGATCAATGGTGGTCTGATAAATTCGCAAGCATGCAGTTCGGCACATCCGATGACAACAGGACAGCTCTTAACTTTGGAGTCTTCGACGACCAGGCCGATACGCGTACCAACAACGGGAATCTCTCTTCTGAGTTCTTCCCTCTCGTTGCGACTGAATACCCGCTATACAACCAGACCGGTGTCGGTACCCCCTTCACCGATGGATTTACCTGGGTAACGCTCTTCTCGCCGGACGCCAAGGCTGAAGGCCGTATCGTAGCTGTTGCAACCGTTGATGGAACAGAGATTGGAAAGCAGATATTATACAAGGATTTTTCGCCTGTTCCGGAGCTTACAATAACTAAAAAAGTCAGTAAGGATATCATCAATCTCGACGAAGAAAACACCGTAACATGGACCGTTACGATAAGAAACGTGGGCGACGATGACGCAGCAAATGTTGATATCAATGACTTTTTGCTATCGGGAAACGCTTCAAGCTATACGCTCACAACACTTCCCGATAACGCAACCGTTGTCGGCGATGACGGTTTCACTACCTCTTTCCCGCTCCAATCCAAGTTCGCCGTTGCTCCGGGCAACAGAATGATCCTGACTTTCACAGCTACTGTTACCGAGGCGGGCACCTACTGCAATGAAGCCGAGATTACCGAGTATAGCAATGACACCAACACATGGAATCCCACCGACCTAAATGCGCACGCGTGTTTCACCGCCATAGAATCAAATGTGTCAATCATTAAAGATTTCGTTGCTGCTGACGAAAAAACAAGTCTTGGTGATTCGCTAACCGTAGCAGCCAATGAGCCCGCCTTGCTGCGCGTTCGCTTGGTGAATGCCGGTTCGGGAGAAGCGACGGGAGTTGCCGTAAGCGATGTGCTTACGAGCGGAGTAGCGGCAAATTATGAATTTATCGAGGTTTCGTCGGGCACGCCTAACTCAAACGACGGATTCGATGCAAACATCGGAGTCCTCGCTGTCGGAGAAACAAAGACGTTTATCTTTAAGGTCAAAGCTTCTACCGATGGTAAATACTGCGATACAGCTACAGTCACAGCTGCTCCGGGAACCACCATAGGCAAGGATAAAGACAGCGCATGTCTGAACGTATCCACCCCTAAGCTCACAATCACAAAGATTAACTCACCTAATAACGTTTTTCCTGGTGCCAATTATACCTCGACTATAGTAGTAAAAAACATCGGCACAGCCACAGCTCGGGATGTCCTCATCGCTGACACGCTCGGCCTTAATCCCGAGGGGAACGTTCGGGTGATCTACGTCAGCTCAAGTATGAGCGGACTAGGGGGCACGCTAGACAACAACACCGTCTTTACCACAGCTAAGGTTAGCGTTCTTCCAAATGAGAGCATTACCTTTACAGTTGTCAGCCGCATCCCGTTCGGAGCAATAGCCGGCACATATTGCGATACGGCTACCGTTACGAGCAGTAACACCGACGGCGCTGAGGCATCGGATTGTGTAGATGTCCCATCATTCTCGGCACTCCAAACTCAGCTTGTCGACCTACAAGATCCGGTTGCAGCCGGAGGCGACGTCAACTTCTTTTCGGTGCTATTTGTAGAACCGCGCTCTAATGAGGGCGTAGATTCTAACAAACTGAAGTACAGTTTCGGCCTCAAAAGCCCCGACGATACTGGGAAAGCCGGAGAATTCAAAGTAACTTCGACGCGAGTTTATCTTGATACAGCTCCGATTCGAGATTCGATTACCGGCGTAATAATATCTGAACCGTCGAATCCATCTGCTAAGCTTTTGACTGTAAATACCGACTACACACTTGATAACAGCACAGAGGGACTGCAACTCCTCAACATGACCAAAGGAGTCGCCCTAATGCCCGGGACGGCCTTCTATATCATACACGGGATAAATATTCCGAGCGACACACCCCCGAATAAAATGTACACCACAGGCTACATCTGGCATTCGAACGGAACAGCCGACCCGTCGCACATTTATGAATCCAGCTCATCGGAACCCACGACAATACTCCCGTAGAGCGGTTTTACTCCGCATTTGACCACAGACGGATTTCTAAAAATAAAATACCATTTACATTACGTAGTATAGAATCAATAAGAAGCTCTCTTAATTGACTTGAGATAATTTAGAGACATATCAAGAGTGCATATGATTTTGGTTTTACGTCCTAACGTCCTAATGATTCATGGAAACAAATTTAATATTCTATACAGGACTTATTACTTGGGCTGAACGAACGTGTTTTGTATATTTGGAGATCAATCAAATAGAAATTGATAAGAACAACCAATGTTACACAAGACGTCAGTCTTGTGTCTGGAGTTTGGACATTTCGTAGCATAATTAATGATATTATATATTGACGTACGTACATATACGTGGTATTGTTATTCGTATTGGAGGTAGTACCAATATGAACGATACAAAAAGTAATACGCCGGATATTCTCGAAGTTTTAGACAGTGCTTTGACTGCTGCCCTCAGGGAGGTTCGAAGGGCTCGTGCCAAAGCACCTGTTGATTTCAGGCCTGCCCCGAAGAAAGGGCATCAGCGTACGTCAAATGTCAATTTGTGTCTGGATATACTTGGTGACGCAGGCGGTCCGCTGCACATCACTTCACTGCTCAATGCCATCGTCAAAATGGGAGTCAAGACGTCGAGGGATTCTCTTGTCTCTGCGCTCTCAAAACGGCTTGCGCCGAACGGTCCTTTCATTCGCACTGATCCCAACACTTTCGGTCTCGCCGTCAGAGACCGTCCGA
>CAYWLQ010000188.1:0-9503 GCA_964458775.1 uncultured Myxococcales bacterium
GGCATACAGTCAGCCATCATGCTCTTTTGTATGACCTTTTTAGTTATTGCAGGAGCATCTATAGAGATAGCTGTTATGCTAGGATCTATCTCTTCTCACTCAATGAGTGCTGTAACACCTTTTTTGGTAATCAATCCAATTTTGGCAATTGCTGTGTTTCGCTACGATGTTTTGGATATTACTCCCGACGCAGCCTCCGCAGATATTCTCAAACTTATGAATGACGGATTATTGCTCACTGATCGAAAAGGAGCAATTAGATATGCCAACCAAGCATTACTTAATTTGTTCGGATACTCTGCCAAAGAAATATTCGGAAAAAAACTCAAAGAACTCCCAATAAGAAGTGATAACGCAATCGTTGAATTAGGTCCTACCGTAACCGAATCATTTGAAGATTGGGAGGGTATGTTTATGGCTCCTGCACAGCGATGGATACCGATTTCTCTATCCTCAACTCCGTTTGTCAGAGGACGAAATATCGTGGGATACATAGTAACAGTAAGAGATATTTCTCAGCGTAAGAAAATAGAAGAAATCAAACAGTCTGTTGAAAAAGTAATGAGACACGATTTGCGCAATGCTTTAAGCGGTATACTTGGCTTTAGTGAATTAATGCGCGATGCAGAAAATTTAACCGATTTTCAAAAACAAACAGTCGGTATTATCTACAAATCCGGCCAAATGATGCTGCGACAAATTGAAGGCTACTTAGCTTTGCAGCGTATGGAATCGGGAACGCTGGACATTGAAAGTCTTCCTGCAGATGTCTTAGATCTTGCACGCGATGTTAAGAGAAATCTACAATCAATAGCTCAGTCTCAACAGGTTGAAATAGTAATTACTGTTGGGAATACTGTTCCTGATGAAAATGCAACTCTTTATTTTTCCACTCATCCGGCTTTGTTTTTTGGAATGCTAATGAATCTTGTCAAAAACGCTATTGAAGCATCTCCTCCCAAAAAAGCCGTTAAAGTTGATTTAAACAGCAATAAGGGTCTGTACATAAAAATACACAATGATCTTCCCATACCCAAAGAAATCAGAAATCGTTTTTTTGAGAAATTCGTTACAGCCAAGAAAAAGGACGGTACCGGTTTGGGAGCATACAGCGCCAAATTGATTACAGAATCAATGGGAGGTACTATTAAAGCTGAATCTGACGAGTTGACAGGTACCGATATTACTGTCTTCTTTCCTGTATCCTAATACGTTTAATACAATTCATGCAAACTATAGATATTCCGGAATGCAATAACAACGGGTTACTCTCCGGCATCCAAATCACCAGCGTCAACATTCGAGTCACCGCTGTCCGCATCCGAATCCGCGTCAGTATCTGTATCCGTATCAGCATCAGTATCTACATCAGTATCAGTATCAGTATCTACATCAGTATCTGAATCAGTATCAGTATCTACATCAGTGTCACTGTCGGTATCCGCATCGATATCAGTATCAGAATTAGTATTGCTATCAAAGTCCGACTCTTGAGAACTATCATTATTATCAGCAGGATAACACAGCAGATCTTCTCTGCATTGCCAGTAGGAAGGACAATCCGCATCTCGCTCGCATTCCAGCTTACCTGGTTTGGGAGATAAGTCAGCACATGCCGACAACGCAGTTAATATCAATAAGGCTATACAGACATTGTTTGACATTAGAATGTTACCTCCATGTCAAAACCCAACGCGTTAGGACGAAAACTAAAAGAAACCTTCTTTTTTTCCATTCGTTTTTGATGTTCTAAAAGCACAAAGAGATCTACAATTCCAACACCTGCAGTTAAAATTCCGGAAATAAACAGTGTTGTCGCAGCAATCTGAAAGGATCTATTTCTATCACGATTATCGAGAAAAACTTCGTATCTAACAGCATCCTCAGCTTGGTTTTTAGCTGAACTCGCCAAAGCCTGAAAAACAACTGCGGCAATAAATGATGCCGCGCCAAAACCTACTGTTGTCCAACCTGTTACCCAAAGCAATTTATGAGCTTTTTCTACGTACTCTTTTTCTAAAGAGTTCTTGACAGAGACCGGACAAGGCAGTGGTTTTGGAATTTCAACTTCAGGACAAGATATTGGAGCATTCTCCTTTTTTGGAGGAACAACAGTTTCGGAAATAGAAGAATAAATTTCTTTTACTTTTGATTTTATAGCTCCTTCAGGAAGAGCATCAGCACACTCACTGAGTATAGGAAGAGTCGATATTTTATCTTCAATCTTTTGCAACGTACGTTCCATATTTATTACGGTGTTTTCGTGTTGCGCCATGACAAGAGAACATGCAAACTTTGCCAATGACTCTAAGTAATTGTCATCATCAAAAGCGCTTTCTGCCTCCGAAAAAAAGGCACCCGCCATTTTTCTAGATTTGGCATCATTGTCAGGACGCTGCGGGCAATTAAAACCAGCACCTGTTTCTGCAGCAGAAATCGCGAAAGGTATTAGAAATACCGATAATATTGATACCAGTTTGATTTTGTATATGGTGAATTGCGTAATCATAATTTATTCAGCAAATGGATTTGCTGCCAAGTTTTTTCCTGTTTTTCCTTTTTTCTTACGTTTGGCTTTTTTGTTCCTGTCCTCTCCGACAGCTGTTGTTCCTTTACTATTTGTAACGTTAGAAGTTTCTGTTTCTTTCTTCATTGTAAATTTTATAGCACGGTTTTTGTCAGTTGCTATCTGAGTAGTAAAAGTTTCGTATCCCGGGGCAGAAATAGCAATTTCTATGGGGACAACTGATTTTTCAACAGATAACTGCTTGCTTGAAAATAACTCACCGTTAACTCTGATTTCGGCACCTTTGGGAAGCTTTCCTTTTAATAGAATCTCAACCTTTTCTGCAATCTGTTGATTCTGAATTGTATTCGCAGCAACCGCAGTTTCTTCAGCTGTATTTGGATTTTCTTCAGATTCTTCTTTTTGTTTGTCTACTACAGGTTGTTTGTCTACTACAGGTTCTGCGACAGTATTGTCTACAGGAACAGCAACGTTTTCTGATGGTTTGCCATCTCTTGATTTAGAAATATTAGCTGCCTGCTCTTTATCTGTTGGATTTCTGACAGGCTGTTCTTTTTTGTCTCCGGTAAGGATTGCAAAAATAATAGCAAAACCTACAACAGAAACAATTGCTGTAATAGCAAGTTTTTGCTTTCTGGTAAATCGTGCCGCAAAACTGCGAGCAGGCAGAGCATTCTCTTCTTTTTCTGTAGTAGAAATCTTCACAGGATTAGGAAAGTCAGACTTTGTTCCGTTCATTTGACTGTCTGATAAAGCCTCAGGAACGGATGAAGATGCAACCGGAACTGATGACGATGTATCTGTGCGAGATTTTCGCGCCGTATATGCTGACAAATCCAGATGAGGCTCTGATTTAGGTACTGCAAAAGCGGCACCGTCACTTTTTCCTTTTAAAGGAATATGTCTTGCGGGAATTGATATCGCAGGCATCCCTAGCTTTGTTTTCATAACTAAGGGTCTGTTCCCTACATTTTTATTACTATTAGTTTCTTCATCTATAACAGCCGGCGGAGGACAGCTGGGAGTATGAGAGATTCGAACAGTCGGAATGACTTTGGCCTTTGTGCTCGGTTTTACTCGGTCTGCATGGTGGAGAGGAGGAACTGAATCGTGGATAGCGGTAGCCGCGGCTTCACTCATAGGTTCGTTGAAAACTTCTTGAAACGGCATCAGAACAGCAATCATTTCGGATACCGATTCAAAGCGTTTTCTTTCATCTTTTTCCATAGCGCGTCTAATTATATTGAGCAAATCTTCAGGAATTTTTGAGTCTTTGTTGTTAAACTCTATTTCTTGAAGCAGTATTTCCCCTGCCACAGCATAACGATTGTCTCCTACAAAAGGCCTCCGTCCCATAAGCATTTCATAAAAAATTGCACCGGCAGACCATATATCCGAACGCTTTGACGCGCCGGTTCCTCCCATAATTTGTTCCGGCGCAAGATAGTCCTGTTCCCTCAGATTGTCCTTGGTACAAACAATGCCGAGATTAGCGAGCTGCAACTCCAAATTTCCCTTTTTGTCTCTGGAAATAAAGATACTGTCTGAATGAAGATTGCCTACAACCAGATTATTCCAATGAACTGCATGGATAGCTGAAAGAAGCTGCAATTCTGCCAGAACAGCTTCTCCTGGGGCCAGCGGACCTGATTCCAGTATTATAGAGCTGAGATTTTTTCCCATAGGCTTTTCATGTACCACCGCCTGTATTGTATCGCGCTCAATAATAATGTTTTGGATTTTGCAAATGCGAGAGTGATCTATGGAAGCCAAATTATCGGAAATCGTAGAGTAGCCTTGGTTAAGAACCTTAACCGCTGTGTCCTTTCCGTCTCGCGGAGAGAACGATGCTTCATACATGGTTCCGGCAAAATCCTGACTTAATACACGCTTCAGATGGTATTTACGGTGGATAACAGAATTGGCCAACTCCTTAGGTAACATTTCATTAGTTCTCGAAGAAAATTTACTATTTGTTTTGTTATCAGGCAATACTGACTCCGATGACTATCATGCAATAACACGAAAATAAAACATAACTATATTTGTTATTCCTAAACTCAACTATTCATACTTTGTCATCACACAAACAACAAAAGAACAAAAACCATACATTTAAACACCTTGGTAGATCTAACAGTAATGCAAGCAATTTGTCGACCAAGAAAAAGTATAGCTTACAAAATCGCATCCACTTTATTTTTCTGTTTCACGCATGTTTTTTTGAGAAGCCGCCGTTCTCTTATCCTTTAAGCAGAATTTTAACACCCAAAAGAATAAGTATTATTCCGGCAACAAATTCAGCCTTTGAACCTAATTTTGTCGAAACACTAGATGCAGCCTTCATTGCAACAGCAGTAAGAGTAGCCGTTATTGTACCTATTGTAAACACAGCAAGCAATACGGAGGTATTACTGAAGCCTATAGGGAATCCGGCGGCAAAAGCATCAATACTTACTGCCAAAGAAAGACCGACCATGCTCATTCCCTTGGTAAGATCTTTCGGAACCTTAACATCTGAGTTTTTAATTGAACCGTGAATTGTTTTTGCGCCGATCAATGCTAATAGTGCAAATCCGATATAGTGATCGAAGGCGTCAACAATAGTGCCGACACAAACCGCTGTAACGGCACTGACAGTGGGAAGCAAAGCCTGAAAAAGGCCGCAATGAAATGCAAGGCGAAATACCTGTCTGTAACTCTTGTGATTGATACCGACCGCGAGACCCACCGTAACGGCATCCGCTGCCAAAGCAATTGAAAGCAAAACTATTTCGGAAAATGACATTCTGGGTTTCCAATATCAAAAGTTCATATGAATTAAGAATAAATATTTTAGAAAATGTTGTTATCTTATCTTTAATTTGAAGTTTTTGGATTACTCTTTATTGAAAAAGCGTTAATGAATCCAAAATAGCCGACCAGACGAAGTCTTTGCATCGGTTTAAACAAGGTAATAAGAACTTGCGCATACACCCATCGTCTATTGCAGTCTTCTTTGCCGCTTGTCTGGGATTTGTATTTTCTTCAGTATCTGCTTTTGATTCGGTAGCTCATCTGGACAGGCAGGTGCACGGAATACATTGCTCTTATCTATTGGGTCTTGGCGAAACAGACGGAGCCGGGACATCAGGATGCTATGCTACTTTGATGAGCGGTTACTCATCAATACTCCGCAAATCAATATGGGGGGGAATACCTGTCGCTTTGCCCGGTATGGCTGTATTCGGCTATATTGCATTTGCTGTTCTATGGCTTGTTTTTAAACAGCGAGATCGTGATGTGCGATCAATAGCTTTTCTTAATGCGGCATGTCTTTTGCCTACGTTAACATCCATCTTCATGTGGTATGTGTCGGTGACCGAACTTGACACTGTATGTAAACTATGTGCCGGAATTTACTTTGCATCATTTGCATCATTGGGAGGTTCGATATGGATGTTTATGTCGGCACGGAAAAGAGCATCGGAAAATTTGCCGACACTTCCCACCACAGCATTTGCAAAAGCTTTTTTGGCGGGAGTTATTTTTGTTTTTCTCCCGGTCCTAACCTATGCCGCAATTGTACCGGACTTTTCCAAATATATCGGTAACTGCGGAACTCTAATAGAACCTTCGGACCCCAATGGAGCTTTAATTCCAATAGGCTTGCAGAATCGAGCATCGGAAATGGTTGAAGTGCTGGATCCTTTGTGTGCAGCATGCGGTCTGTTTGAAAAACGATTTAAAGAAATGCCCGAACGCGAGTTGGTAAGACGCAAGATACTTTTATTTCCGCTTGATAAACAATGTAACTGGATGCTTGCAGAGTCTGTGCATCCCGGAGCATGCGCGGTTAGTGAAGCAATAATATGTGCAGGGAGTGCTGCACCGGAAGTAATGGATTTTGCTTTTTCTTCGCGCGAAATAATAATGGAAGAAACTCGTAAAGATCCGACTGCTGCAGCTCGCATTATGAAAGAGAAATTTCCTTCGCTTTCTCAATGTATAGGATCGGCATCAACAAAGGCAAAACTCAATCAAGCACTTCGGTGGACAGTCAAAAACCAGCTGCAGCTTTTAACACCTCAAATTTATGTAGACGGTTACCGACTCTGTGATGAAGATACTGATTTGGGTTTAGAATATGCGTTATCGCGTCTAATTTCAAAAAACTACAGTCCGGTTCCTGTGTCATCTGCAAAAAGTTTACCCGAGACAAAAAAGACACCAAGCTCTTTGCCGCAACAAAAAGCTGCTGTTCCGCGAAAAAAGACGCCTAGTATATCTGAACCTGTTTCTACTACCAAAGAAACGGCAACGACTCCGGATAAGCAGATCGATACTACACTCCCGGACAAAGCTTCGTTGGACAGTTCAGATAATAACGAATCTAATGCTGTAGCTAATCCCGTTGAAACACCGGCTTCTGTTTCAACAAAACAGGAGGCAGAACAGTGAGTAGATATATAGTTTATATTGCAGGTGCTATAATACTGTTGCTTCCTTCAATTATGGTGACAGCATGGATTGGATCGGCAAAGTCTCGTCTTGTAGAAATGGATCATACAAGTGAACAAGCAAACGAAAAAGTTGCCGTTGCTTCTCAAGCTAACGAAGCTTACTGCACAGTGGAACTAAAAAAAATCCTGCGCAGAGTACTTCATAGTTGCGGCTTGATAGGAGGCCGAGCCGGACGCGGCTGCCAACCTATGGATGCAAAAAATGTTGCAACAATGAGCGGTAATGACTTCAATGCTCTCTTTACTCCAATGATTGAGCGAGGAGCAATAATCCAATTTGAGCAAGGAAAGTCCGAATTGGACGACGATGACAAGGCCCTGATAGAAAAGATTTTTGCAGACAGGCGCGGAGCAAGCTATTTCTTTACCGTTGCCAGGTCTTCACCGGAGGGCTCCGTCAGTATAAATAGGGAAATTTCCCGAACCAGAGCAGAATCGGTTTTGACTTATCTGCAAAGCATTTTTAACGACAAAGAACTTGAAAACCAGGTCGGTCTTTTGTGGTTGGGAAAAGAGTTTGCACAACTGGATTCAAGCTTTTGTAATTGGACCAGAAGCGGTACAGAAACATCTTGTACGTCAGATACACTTAACAGGAGCGCATTTATCACATGGATCGACTGTCAACTATAATACTGCTGATTGCTATCAGCACTGTTCAATGCAAAACAGACAACGCTTCTTCCCCTCCGCCGTCCAGAACCGTCTCGGTGCAGGCAAAGCCGAGTGCAGAAGATCCTCTTATAGAATTTTGTGATTTTTTGGACAGAGAAGGAAACAAGAAAGTTCTTAAGAGACCGGAGACAACCGGTTTAGCCCCCTCTTCTGATTCTGGATACAGGTGGATCAACATTTGGGCCACCTGGTGTAAACCCTGTATTGAAGAGATACCCTTTATCGTAGAATGGGTTGATCGCCTGAACAAATCGGGAGCAAATATTCAGGTCGAATTTATATCCGTAGATGAAGAGCCCGAAGTTTTGCAGCGATTTTACCAAGCAAGACCTACTTTTCCGACTTCTTCCAGACTCGTTGACCCGGAAGCACTGGCTCCATGGATAGCCGAAATAGGCCTCGACTCCGGCGCAGGTCTTCCCATTCATATATTTGCCGACACAAAATCAATGATACGCTGCGCCCGAGCCGCCGCTGTAAAACAGTCAGATTATTCGGCTGTTGAAAAACTTGTGCAGTAGTGTCTTGAAAGACGTCACCTGAAATAAGCAGGTACAGCAATCTATGTAAGGTATTTTCTCAAACACTGAGAATATGATTCATGAGAACTAAACGGTTAATGTACATTTCAACTATAAAACGAACAACTTGCTATTTTGACGTAAAACATCTGCCTTTCTTAGCCTTTATCGTTTTCTATTCGCTCTTAGGGTGTACACATAGGGGTAAACCGCCTACTTGCCATATGGATAGCTCTTCGCCTGAGCCTGATGAACGCCTGAACATTAGCCTTTTGTGGCAACACAAAAATATTATTGATGCGGCGTCAGAGGGTGACGAAAAAGCAGTGTGGGAAATGATTGAGTGGGGGGCTGATGTAAATCAAACCAATAGTAGAGGTGAAACGGCTTTAACGGAATCGGCGCGAACTTGTCATCCTAACTTGATTGTACTGCTCATTCAAAAGGGTGCCGATATTGAAGCTATGACAGACCTGCGCGAGACGCCGCTTATAGCAGCTGCTGCAAATAATCATGTTGAGTGCGTGAGGATTCTATTGGAATTGGGAGCTGACATAGAAGGCGGCAGCTTAAGAGGATCTGCATTGACAGCTGCGGCGCGCTACGGGCACGAAGAAGTCGTAGACCTCTTGCTGTTAAAGGGTGCAGATGTCGACGCGCGTCAAACCTCTATAACACCATTGATTGCAGCAATAACAGGTAAACAACTACATATTGTACATAGTCTATTAGCTAACGGTGCAAATATAAACGCCAAGTCGGGCGACAATATGACAGCGATTATGGCTGCCGTAGAAACTGAAAATACGGATCTTGTGCGGTTTCTTTTGAGCCGCGGAGCAAGAGTAAATACACAAAGAACCGACGGCATGACCCCTCTTATAATTTCGTCTGAACATAGAAATCCAGATGTAGTACGCCTTCTATTGACAAACGGCGCCGAGATAAATGCTGTAGCGGCTGACGGAACGAACGCATTGATTTCAGCAGCCGCATACGGTCATGAAGAGATTGTACGGTTTTTGTTGAAACGAGGCGCAAAGGTAAATGCAAAGAATACCGAATACGGTACTACAGCACTGATAGCGGCAGCTGAACGTGGGTATTTTGAGATTGTGCGGCTTTTATTGGGAAAAGGCGCGGGCAAGAATGAAGAGTGTAACACTGCGCTGATGACTGCAACACTAAGAGGGTACAAAGATATCGTGGAGCTGTTATTGAGAAGCGGTGCTGATGTAAATGCAAAGGCAACAGATGACGGATCCACCGCACTGATTG